>NZ_JAWOWA010000173.1:0-1004 GCF_033340195.1 Vibrio sp. 1457 | reverse complement strand
CTCTGGGCGGTGTTGACCGGCTTAATGGTTCGCTGTAGCCCGCGTTTGCTGTCCCCTCCGCCGATAACATGCATCTGGTCATCAGTGCGCTGACCGATAATGGGTTACGATATGCAGGATATGGTGTTGCCGTAAATCACGATGCAGACAGCCACATATCACCTGCACCAGAACTGATGCAGTTTCATCTGAAAACCCGTGAGGCACCGCTTTTTGCTGCCGTCAACACACCAGAGAAACAGCCGGATCATCTGTTCCGCTCGCTGGGTTTTAATCGTACCTGGGAGGAATGGCAGCGCGAGGAAGATGCACGAACACACACCACCGAGAGGAGACATGATCGCGGTTGGTCACAGTGAATGTGAACAATATTTTGTTTTGTTTAACATCGTGTTATGTTTGTCGATGTTCTTCGATGTTCATCGACAGGGATGAATGCAAGAAGCACACTCACATAACGCAAGCATAGTTTTGTTTTTCCGCCCCCAAAAATTGGGGGGTCTTTTTTCGCTGCATCAGAGCGTTTTTGACGCAATTTTTCACTTCAATAGTACCTTCGCACTACTAACACAAAAAAAACGCAGCAGGGAGCGTTTTAGGTGCCTTAAAATCGATTCTAGATCGTCATCTTGATCTGTTTGTCTTCCTTGAAGCGAAAATGCAGGGCTACAACCGTGCGCCCCTTTTTGATCGTCTCAACCGTTACAGCCAGGTCGCTTTTTTTGTTCAGTTCGTCAACACAGGGTTTTATTAGATCCCTGTTTAACGTTTTGAAATCTTTATATTTACCATCAAGCATCAGTGATGATTTAAAATCATCGAGGGCGATAATACGTTCCCCAGTACTGCGGAATTGCTGGAGAATTTCGTATATTCTTATGCTGTAACTTCTTGATAAATTAGAAATATTTTTAATGACGACTCTGGTGAATTGCCCCTTCAACTGTGTCAGATAAGGCATTACCGCGTCAGAAAAAGTGATTTGTGCTTTCCCCTCTCCCCTC
>NZ_JAWOWA010000172.1:0-1005 GCF_033340195.1 Vibrio sp. 1457 | reverse complement strand
ATCCGCTTATGCGTATAATACACCGGTTGGTTCTGATCCGTTATAACTCCAGCCTTCCCGCAAGGATTAAGCGATTTTAAGTCCTGGCTGAAAAACAGGTGGTGCTGTTGTCAGTGCTCTGGCTGGAGTGGAACTGTCTTCAACCAACACCGAAGAACAACCGATATGACAGGCAGTGTAAGAGTAAGTATCGGGAGTCTGCTCCATATAATGGAGTAAACGGATGATTGATAAAGCAATCATCGTTCTTGGGGCGTTAATTGCGCTGCTGGAACTGATCCGCTTTCTGCTTCAGCTTCTGAACTGATAGCGGAAACGTAATTAAGGGCTAAGAGCACACTACTCTTAGCCCTTTAACATTTAACGCATTGTCACGAACTCTTCTGCCGCCGTTGGGTGAATGGCGACGGTATTGTCGAAGTCTTTTTTGGTTGCCCCCATCTTCAGCGCCACCGCGAAGCCCTGCAACATTTCGTCCATACCAAAGCCAATGCCGTGAATACCGACAATCTTCTCTTCCGATCCAACGCACCCCAGCTTCATGCGGCACGGCTGGCGGTGAGTGGTGACGGCGGTATACATCGCGGTGAAAGAGGATTTATACACTTTCACCTGATCGTCGCCATACTGCGCGCGCGCCTGCGGTTCCGCTAAACCAACAGTACCAATCGGCGGATGGCTGAAGACCACGGTCGGAATGTTGCTGTAATCCAGATGCTCATCCGGCTTGTTATTAAACAGGCGTTCAGAGAGACGGCGACCCGCTGCAACTGCCACCGGTGTCAGCTCCACTGCACCCGTGTTATCGCCCACCGCGTAAATACCTTCAACGCTGGTATTTTGATATTTATCGACGACGATATAGCCTTTTTCGTTAGTTTTAACGCCAGCGGCTTCCAGGTTGATGTTGTCATTGGCAGGCTCGCGACCAATCGCCCAAATCAGGCAATCCACCGTTTCACTGCGACCATCTTCCAGCTCCAGCGTCAGGCTACCATCGGCATT
>NZ_JAWOWA010000171.1:0-1006 GCF_033340195.1 Vibrio sp. 1457 | reverse complement strand
CTTATCCGCAAGACGTTCGCTCAACTCGTCCAGAATCGGACGGTGGAAGCGATTCTTAGTGCTCATCTTGCGGCTTAGTTCGAAGTAAATACGCAGTGACAGTTGTTCTGCCCATGCACGTTCTTGCAGGCTAAAGGTGCCGGAAGAGTAGCCGATATGAATATCGTGCAAATCCATCTGGCTGTCGTGCAACCATTCACGCAGAGAACGGCGAGTTCCTGGTTCGTGCATCTCCTGCCAGGTTTCCCACATGCTTTGCAGTGCGCGCGGCGCATCTTCTGCGGGCGCGGTCGGCACCGTATATTCGTTACGTTCCACGCCGATGATATTAGACACCAGCACGGTGTGATGCGCAGTCACCGCACGACCCGATTCGGTGATTACCGTCGGATGCGGCAGACCGTTTTCTTCACACGCATCGCCAATCGCCCAGATAATGTTGTTGGCGTATTCATTGAGGCCGTAGTTCACCGAACAGTCGGACTGCGAACGAGTACCTTCATAATCCACGCCCAGACCGCCGCCGACGTCGAAGCACTGAATATTGACGCCCAGCTTGTGCAGTTCCACATAGAAACGCGCGGATTCACGAACGCCTGTCGCGATATCGCGAATATTCGCCATCTGCGAACCGAGGTGGAAGTGCAGTAGTTGCAGGCTGTCGAGACGCCCGGCTTCACGCAGGGTTTCAACCAGTTGCAGTACCTGAGTCGCAGCCAGGCCGAACTTCGATTTTTCCCCGCCGGAGGACTGCCATTTACCCGAGCCCTGCGAAGCCAGACGTGCACGCACGCCCAGACGAGGAACGACATTCAGACGTTCTGCTTCATCCAGCACAATGTCGATTTCTGACATCTTCTCAATGACCAGATAGACCTTGTGGCCCATCTTCTCGCCAATTAATGCCAGTCGGATATATTCGCGGTCTTTATAACCGTTGCAGACGATGACGCTACGGGTCATGCCAGCATGTGCCAGTACTGCCATCAACTCGGCTTTGGAACCG
>NZ_JAWOWA010000170.1:0-1007 GCF_033340195.1 Vibrio sp. 1457 | reverse complement strand
AAGAGAGCGCCGCCGCACCGCTGGTTGGATGAAGATTATTAGCAAACGCCAGCGCCGGAGGATCGGTCATGGAACCTGCCAGCATCCCGCACATGGTCAGGTAATTCATTTTGGCTAACATCCGCGCCAGAATGCCAACAGTAATCAGCGGAACGGCGGTGATCAGGGCACCATAACCAATCCAGCTTAGCCCTTCGCCATTGACCAGGGTATTCACAAAATCCCCACCAGATTTCAGACCAACGACCGAGAGGAACAGCACGATCCCCAGCTCCCGCAGCGCGAGGTTGGCACTTGGCGGCATAAACCAGTACAGCTTGCCGATACTGCCGATACGCCCGAGGATCAACGCCATAATCAGCGGACCGCCCGCCAGCCCCAGTTTCAACGCGGCCGGGAATCCTGGCACAAAGACGGGAATAGAACCTAACAATACGCCAAGCCCGATGCCAATAAACACTGGCAGCATCTGAACCTGTTGCAGTTTTTGCTGCGCATTCCCCAGCACATTGGCAACGGCATCAATTGCGGACGGACGCCCCACCAGATTGAGGATATCGCCGAACTGCAGGCTGATATCGCCACTGGCGACCAGTTCGACCCCGGCACGGTTCAGGCGCGAGATAACAACGTCATAGCGTTCTTTAAAGTGCAGGTCGCGAATACGTTTTCCGAGCACGTTTTCATTGGTGACCACCACACGCTCGACGCGCAAATCAGTGCCTTTCGTGGACAGCGAAGTATCGACCTCCTGACCAATCACCAGTTGCGCATTATGTAAATCCGCTGGCTGACCCACCAGATGCAGCAAATCGCCCAGTTGAATAATGGTATCTGGCGAAGGAACTTTTAGGGTTTCTTCGCGTTTCAGACGCGAGCAGATAATTTTGTCGCCGTTGAGAATCGGTACATCTTTAATGGCTAAATCATGCAGGTTAGGGTTCTCAACGCGAATATTGATAGTCTTGATCAGCGCGCCGCCATTGGTGCGTGAAGACTCGTGCTGC
>NZ_JAWOWA010000169.1:0-1011 GCF_033340195.1 Vibrio sp. 1457 | reverse complement strand
CTAATGGCGACAATATATACCCATTTACTAACGTAGCCATCGACTGGGCAGCAGGCAAGTTCTCAGACCAAATGTTGCCTACTCTAGGCAAGCAGCAAGTTTATGTGCTGACCTCTGGCGGTACGGCCTCTTCAAGTGAATTACTGATGAATGCACTGCGCGGTATTGATGTTAATGTTATCCAACTTGGCTCAACCACAATGGGTAAACCTTATGGATTCGCACCCGAGCAGAACTGTGGCACCATGTACTACACCATTCAGTTTAAATCTGCGAACGAAAAACAATTTGGCGACTTTGCCGACGGTTTTGTTCCAACACCTAAGAGCCAAATTAGCAGCAGCCTTGGTTTAGATAATCGAGTTGAAGGTTGTTGGGTAGATGACGACTTAACGAAGCCGCTAGGCGATACATCCGAGCGCATGCTATCTGCCGCACTCAACTACATGGATACAGGAACTTGTCCACAAGTGTCGCCTGCGAGTTTCAACACAATGCCACTTAACAGCGACTCTCCAGCACTTAAGGATCACCGTTCTCCACTAAGAACAGAGGCTATACATGTTGAGATCAACTAGCTCAAGGCGCGCAACAGCTACAAGACTTTGTGCTTGTCTTGGACTAACACTACCGATTTTGGGGTGTGAAGCAATGTCACGAGAACCTGTTGAAGCCTTAAGCACTAAAACCACGCCGGAGGCCGTAACGGAAGTACAAGCTGCGATTGCACAAATTCAAGGGACGCCAGCACCGAGAATCGCAAGCAACGTATTTGAATCGTCTCCGCACTTGTTGATTGAGAAAGGTAAAGTAAAAGGCAAGGATAACGTGCTACTAGACGGTAGCTATACCGATTTTCCTGACCAGTACACATTGCAGATTCGCGGTACAACCTGCGGACTGTTCTACGCGAAAACAGACCAGTTTGTGCCACTAACAGCACTGAATTGTGAACCAGTCACCAAACGTTGATCAAAAAGCCCGCTGAAAATTGCGGGCTTTTCTTATCTA
>NZ_JAWOWA010000168.1:0-1011 GCF_033340195.1 Vibrio sp. 1457 | reverse complement strand
TGGCCCGTATGCGCCACGCTTTCCAGCAACTGCCGGAGCTGCGTGCGCAGTTAGAAACTGTCGATAGTGCACCGGTACAGGCGCTACGCGAGAAGATGGGCGAGTTTGCCGAGCTGCGCGATCTGCTGGAGCGAGCAATCATCGACACACCGCCGGTGCTGGTACGCGACGGTGGTGTTATCGCATCGGGCTATAACGAAGAGCTGGATGAGTGGCGCGCGCTGGCTGACGGCGCGACCGATTATCTGGAGCGTCTGGAAGTCCGCGAGCGTGAACGTACCGGCCTGGACACGCTGAAAGTTGGCTTTAATGCGGTGCACGGCTACTACATTCAAATCAGCCGTGGGCAAAGCCATCTGGCACCCATCAACTACATGCGTCGCCAGACGCTGAAAAACGCCGAGCGCTACATCATTCCAGAGCTAAAAGAGTACGAAGATAAAGTTCTCACCTCAAAAGGCAAAGCACTGGCACTGGAAAAACAGCTTTATGAAGTGCTTTCACTCCACCGCGGGATGCGTCGGGAAGCGGCTCGTGGCGAAATTCTTAACTGCCTTGATCGCGTTGGTATCCGCCAGGCGGCAAAACGGCTGACAGATTATCCGCATCAGCTCTCCGGCGGCGAACGGCAGCGGGTGATGATTGCGATGGCGCTGTTAACGCGACCGGAATTATTAATTGCCGATGAACCGACCACCGCACTGGACGTCTCTGTCCAGGCGCAGATTTTACAGCTGTTGCGCGAACTGCAAGGCGAGCTGAATATGGGCATGCTGTTTATTACTCATAACCTCAGCATTGTCAGAAAACTGGCCCACCGCGTGGCGGTAATGCAAAACGGTCGCTGTGTCGAGCAAAATTACGCCGCTACGCTATTTGCATCACCCACTCATCCTTACACACAAAAGCTACTCAACAGTGAACCGTCAGGCGATCCAGTGCCGTTGCCAGAACCTGCCTCAACGTTGCTGGATGTTGAACAGCTTCAGGTTGCCTTCCCCATTCGCAAAG
>NZ_JAWOWA010000167.1:0-1011 GCF_033340195.1 Vibrio sp. 1457 | reverse complement strand
CAACGCATAGTGAAAATGCCACGCGTTGCGAATCCCTCTTGAACAGTTTGTTATGCTTCTTGGATTCAAGTACGAAGTGCGACACCTCTGAACATAAAAACAGTGAAATGCGATAATCATGAAGTTTGCTCCCGCCAAGAAGTAAAAAACATGAGATACACGCACCTCACTGAGAACGAAAGGTATATGATTTCTGCGCTCAGAAAGCAAGGGATTAGTACCGCTAAAATAGCTAAACAACTGGGGCGTCACAAAGCCACTATCTATCGAGAAATTGAACGCAACTCCCGATACAACAGACACTTTAAAAGGTACTCCTATCAGGCATGGAGAGCCCAACAAATGGCTCGCAACCGGCTGAGTCGCTCGCGCAGAAATAAGCGCTACAGCGAAATCGACTTTAGGTTACCTGAGGCCTTGCTACGACTGGACTGGAGTCCTGACCAAATCGTCGGATACCTAAGGGGAAGAGGCTATCCAACAATGAGCCACGAGCTCATTTATCAGCACATTTGGAATGACAAAACTCTCGGTGGAACACTATGGAAACACCTACGCCAATCCACCAAGAAAAGGCGTAAAAGGTATAACTCAAAAGACAGCCGAGGTCGGCTGGCAGCAAAGCGTCATATTACCGAAAGACCAGCAAAAGCTGAACATCGAAAAGAGCCTGGTCACTGGGAAATTGATACCGTCGTTGGCCGCGGAACCAAGCACTGTATCGTGACTTTAGTCGACAGAATGACTGGCTACACTTTTATTGGGCAAATGGACGATAGGACAAGCGAGTCGCTCAACGTAAGAATGAGCAAAATCATGACCCGCTCTGACTTACCTTTTAAGACGATAACTGCGGATAATGGCACTGAGTTTCATGGTTACGCACAACTAGAAAAACACCATAACTGTCTGTTTTACTTTGCAAATCCATACCACTCATGGGAACGAGGGACTAATGAAAACACCAATGGCTTGATACGACAATACTTACCAAAACGAACTTCTATGTCA
>NZ_JAWOWA010000166.1:0-1012 GCF_033340195.1 Vibrio sp. 1457 | reverse complement strand
CTGCTCACGTTCTTTTTGCTGGGTAATATCTTGGATCACAGTCAGCACAAACTTCTTCTTCCCGCTTGGAGACGCGATGGTTTTACGCTCTCGATACACATGTTTAATACCGAGTTCGCACCCCGCAGACGCAACCTCTTCCGAGATGCGTTGTCCACCAATTACAGTGGCCAATTCATCCGAGTTGTTCACGAGAGGCGCATTAGTCGAGCAGCTTTTCAGCTTACATTCTTGGCATTGCTTGCTCTTGTAGTTGGCACAGTTGCTCATTTCCAACTGGTTATCTTCACCGTGAATAAACACCAAGCTGTTAATTTCTTGAATGATGCCCATCAGCCATTGTTTTTCCGCTTCTTCATTGTTGGCATTCAGCTCAGCTAATTTCACCTTTAGACGTAGGTGCGCAAGAATGAAATACGCGGCAGCAAACATCAGAGAAAAAGCGACCGCACCTGCCAAGAAAAATTTTGCCATTTGCTCATCGTCGTAGCCATAAACTAGGTTGAAGCTTCGGTGCGAGCGCAGAAGTTTTTCTATCTCATTTGAGTCAATGGTTTCGATGATGCTGTTGAGCATGTGTTGGAGCTGCGTATTGTGTTTTGCAACTGCAAACGCATTCGAGAACGTCAGAACGTCTTGCTCATTGATCACCAAACCATCGACCTGATCTTGCGCAATCATGCTATGAACAACGTCATCAGGAATGTAAGCCACGTCCAAAACGCCCGATTTCAAATCCGTAAGCAACTGTTTTAAATCGTCATAACGGTCAAAACGGTCCTGTTGCCACACACCTAAGTGCACCAACCCTTGTTTCTTTAAACTCAGTAGAATGCCCGCTTTTTCTGGCGATGACTTGTCGCGTTCGCTCTCTTCTGCTTGGATAGAAACGTAATTGCTGTGCATGAATGGTTTAGTAATCAGCCAGTCTGACTTAGGGACTGGGCCCACATAAGATACCGGGACAATATCGGCATCAAACGCCGTCAACCCATTAGAAAGACTCGACGTC
>NZ_JAWOWA010000165.1:0-1013 GCF_033340195.1 Vibrio sp. 1457 | reverse complement strand
AGCCAATCTGTTTACTGATAGCGGTCAGCGCATTAAGGTCAGGCGAAAGAGCGTCGATATCCACTTCCGGCTTCAATGGGATCATCACTTTAGAATGCCCGGTCGTCGCGACCTGGATCGGCAAACCCGGCAGAATATCGTCTTCAGTAAGATGCAATGCGTTGATAATCGCCGCGCGTACTTCACCCTCCAGCGGCAGTTCAAAGCCCGGCGTACCTTGTTCCAGCGAAATACGATAATCATCGTTGTGCTTTTCGATAGTCACGCGATGTTTTCCTGCCAGCGATGTTTGCCAGATCGTGCAATTTCCTAAACCTAACACCTTCGCACGTACATAGTGCGCAGCTACTGTCGCGTGACCGCAAATCGGCACTTCAACCGTTGGCGTAAAGTAGCGGATGCGCACATCGCTGTCGTCGCTGTGCAGCAGAAAAGCAGTTTCCGAATGGCCTAACTCGCGGGCGATAAGCTGCATTTGCGCTTCGCTAAGATTATCGGCGGGGAAAACAACACCGGCAGAATTGCCGCGAAACGGTTGTGAGGTAAAAGCATCGACGTGGTACACCTGCGGTTTCATTAACGTTCTCCTGTGACTGGAGAACTATCATAGCCTGCAAGTGGCCGGAGAGCGAAGGGCTATCCGGCCAGGGTGAAATTATCGCCGCGAACGCACAATCTGATACCGACGAGTAAAGTACTCAAACGGCGCGCTCCACACATGCACCAATCTGGTGAACGGGAAGAGCAGGAAGATGGTCATTCCCAATACCAGATGCAGGCGGAAGACGAACGCTACGCCGTTGAGCATCTCTGACGATCCACCACGGAAAGTGACAATGCTTTGCGCCCAACCCACCAGCTTCATCATTTCGCTACCATCAGGATACTGTGCTGAAAACGGTATGGTACTTAGCCCCAACAGACACTGGATCAGCAAAATGCTCATGATGATAATATCCGGCGTAGTGGAAGTGGCACGCACGCGCTGATTTGTCAGCCTGCGCCACAGCAGT
>NZ_JAWOWA010000164.1:0-1014 GCF_033340195.1 Vibrio sp. 1457 | reverse complement strand
GATGCTGGTGTTAAGTTATCAACGACTTTGTGCCACCGTCCAGCCCACGGAAAAAGAAGAAGAGTGGGATCCGGCAATCTGGCTGGAAGAACTGGCTACCCTGCCCGATGCCACCCGCAAACGCGCGCAGGCGCTGGTCGCTAAAGGCATCACCATTGAGTTGTTCTGTGCGCCGGGCGAAATTCCCTCTGCCCGCTTACCGATGAGCGATGTGCGTTTTTATTCCCGTAGCAGTATTCGTTTCGCCCGTTGTGATTGTATTGAAGGCACACTTTGCGAACATGTCGTACTGGCTGTGCAGGCCTTCGTCGAGGCCAAAGCGCAGCAAGCAGAATTTAACCATTTAATCTGGCAGATGCGCAGCGAACACGTCACATCATCTGACGATCCGTTTGCCAGCGAAGAAGGCAACGCGTGTCGTCAATATGTTCAGCAATTAAGCCAGACATTATGGCTTGGCGGCATCAGCCAGCCGCTCATCCATTACGAGGCAGCATTCAACCGCGCATTGCAGGCGGCAGAGACCTGCAACTGGCGCTGGGTGAGTGAATCGCTACGGCAACTGCGCGCCAGCGTTGATGCCTTCCACGCCCGCGCCAGCCACTATAATGCCGGAGAATGCTTACATCAGCTTGCGGCATTAAACAGTCGATTAAATTGCGCACAAGAGATGGCCCGGCGCGACAGTGTTGGTGAAGTTCCTCCTGTGCCGTGGCGCACGGTCGTTGGCTCTGGCATTGCCGGAGAAGCAAAGCTTGATCATCTGCGGCTGGTGTCTTTATGTATGCGTTGCTGGCAGGATATTGAGCATTATGGTTTACGCATCTGGTTTACCGATCCCGACACCGGCAGTATTTTGCACCTTTCGCGCAGTTGGCCGCGAAGTGAACAGGAAAACTCACCGGCAGCTACGCGTCGGCTGTTTAGTTTTCAGGCTGGCGCACTGGCGGGCGGGCAAATTGTTTCACAAGCAGCAAAACGCAGTGCCGATGGCGAGCTGCTGTTAGCTACCCG
>NZ_JAWOWA010000163.1:0-1015 GCF_033340195.1 Vibrio sp. 1457 | reverse complement strand
GTGCCCGCAGTGACAGAGGATACGCTGGCGAAAATCGAACAACTTACCGGTGTGGGCGATCCTGCGGGCGTTGCCTGTGAACCTTTCCGCCAGTGGGTAATAGAAGATAACTTTGTTGCCGGACGTCCGGAATGGGAAAAAGCGGGAGCCGAACTGGTTAGCGATGTGCTGCCTTATGAAGAGATGAAGTTGCGCATGCTCAACGGCAGTCATTCATTCCTGGCGTATCTGGGGTATCTTGCAGGATATCAGCACATTAATGACTGTATGGAAGATGAACATTATCGTTATGCGGCGTATGGCTTGATGTTGCAGGAACAAGCGCCGACGCTGAAAGTGCAGGGCGTTGATTTGCAAGATTACGCTAACCGATTAATTGCACGCTATAGCAACCCGGCGTTACGTCATCGAACCTGGCAGATTGCGATGGATGGTAGCCAGAAATTGCCACAGCGGATGTTGGATTCTGTTCGCTGGCATCTGGCGCATGACAGCAAGTTCGATCTGCTGGCGCTGGGCGTCGCGGGTTGGATGCGTTATGTCGGTGGTGTTGATGAACAGGGAAATCCGATAGAAATCAGTGACCCACTGTTACCTGTTATTCAGAAGGCTGTACAAAGTAGTGCCGAAGGGAAAGCGCGCGTCCAGTCATTGCTGGCGATTAAGGCAATCTTTGGTGATGATTTGCCAGACAATAGCTTGTTTACTGCAAAAGTGACGGAAGCGTACTTGTCTTTATTAGCGCATGGCGCGAAAGCGACCGTGGCAAAATATTCCGTGAAGTAAAAAAGCAATGCCGCCATCGGCGGCATTCACACGCTTAGTTCATGCCGAGACGAATCAGGTCCAGTGGTGCCAGTTTCTCTTCACAACCTTCAACAACTACGGTTTTTCCGCGGCGGATTTGCTCAGCGGTCAGACCTTCAGTATCAATCGACAGGATCTTGCCAGTGTGACCGGTGCCGCTAACCATAACGCGGCTGGCATTGGTGATGGCGTTATGTTTACGATAGTA
>NZ_JAWOWA010000162.1:0-1016 GCF_033340195.1 Vibrio sp. 1457 | reverse complement strand
AATAAGTTGATGTTCTTTCATGCTCTTATAAAGGTCGTGCCTCTGGCGGATGTACGTTTGTCATGAGTCTCACTCTGTTGCTAATTGCCGTTCGCTCCTGAACATCCACTCGATCTTCGCCTTCTTCCGGTTTATTGTGTTTTAACCACCTGCCCGTAAACCTGGAGAACCATCGCGTGTTTCAAAAAGTTGACGCCTACGCTGGCGACCCGATTCTTACGCTTATGGAGCGTTTTAAAGAAGACCCTCGCAGCGACAAAGTGAATTTAAGTATCGGTCTGTACTACAACGAAGACGGAATTATTCCACAACTGCAAGCCGTGGCGGAGGCGGAAGCGCGCCTGAATGCGCAGCCTCATGGCGCTTCGCTTTATTTACCGATGGAAGGGCTTAACTGCTATCGCCATGCCATTGCGCCGCTGCTGTTTGGTGCGGACCATCCGGTACTGAAACAACAGCGCGTAGCAACCATTCAAACCCTTGGCGGCTCCGGGGCATTGAAAGTGGGCGCGGATTTCCTGAAACGCTACTTCCCGGAATCAGGCGTCTGGGTCAGCGATCCTACCTGGGAAAACCACGTAGCAATATTCGCCGGGGCTGGATTCGAAGTGAGTACTTACCCCTGGTATGACGAAGCGACTAACGGCGTGCGCTTTAATGACCTGTTGGCGACGCTGAAAACATTACCTGCCCGCAGTATTGTGTTGCTGCATCCATGTTGCCACAACCCAACGGGTGCCGATCTCACTAATGATCAGTGGGATGCGGTGATTGAAATTCTCAAAGTCCGCGAGCTTATTCCATTCCTCGATATTGCCTATCAAGGATTTGGTGCCGGTATGGAAGAGGATGCCTACGCTATTCGCGCCATTGCCAGCGCTGGATTACCCGCTCTGGTGAGCAATTCGTTCTCGAAAATTTTCTCCCTTTACGGCGAGCGCGTCGGCGGACTTTCTGTTCTGTGTGAAGATGCCGAAGCCGCTGGCCGCGTACTGGGGCAATTGAAAGCAACAGTT
>NZ_JAWOWA010000161.1:0-1018 GCF_033340195.1 Vibrio sp. 1457 | reverse complement strand
ACTTCACCGACATATTCATGGCCCACGACCATCGGCACCGGGATGGTTTTTTGCGACCACTCATCCCAGTTATAGATGTGAACGTCAGTCCCGCAGATGGCTGTTTTACGGATTTTAATCAGCAGATCGTTATGCCCGAGTTCCGGTGCAGGAACGTCGGTCCTCCAGATGCCCTCTTCCGCTTTCAGTTTGGATAACGCTTTCATCTCACATCCTCAGGCGATAACGCCCAGTTGTTTACCAATACGCGTGAATGCTTCTACTGCACGCGTAATTTGCTCAGGGGTATGCGCCGCAGACATCTGGGTACGAATACGCGCCTGACCTTTCGGAACGACCGGATAGAAGAAACCGGTGACGTAAATGCCCTCTTTTTGCAGCTCACGGGCAAATTTCTGCGCCACTACTGCATCGCCAAGCATGACCGGAATAATGGCATGATCGGCTCCCGCCAGGGTAAAGCCCGCCGCCGACATTTGCTCACGGAACTGACGCGCGTTCGCCCACAGACGGTCACGCAGCTCGCTACCCACTTCGACCATCTCCAGCACTTTGATGGATGCGGCAACAATGGCCGGTGCCAGCGAGTTGGAGAACAGGTACGGACGAGAACGCTGGCGCAGCCACTCAACCACTTCTTTGCGCGCCGCGGTATAACCACCAGAAGCCCCGCCCAGCGCTTTACCAAGCGTACCGGTGATAATATCGACCCGGCCCATCACATCGCAGTATTCATGGGAACCACGACCATTTTCACCGACAAAACCGACCGCGTGGGAGTCGTCTACCATCACCAGGGCATCGTATTTATCTGCCAGATCGCAAACGCCCTTCAGGTTGGCAATCACGCCGTCCATCGAGAACACACCATCGGTGGCAATCAGCACATGACGCGCACCGGCTTCACGCGCTTCTTTCAGACGTGCTTCCAGCTCCTGCATATCGTTGTTGGCATAGCGATAGCGTTTAGCTTTGCACAGACGCACACCATCAATAATAGACGCGTGGTTCAGTGCGT
>NZ_JAWOWA010000160.1:0-1019 GCF_033340195.1 Vibrio sp. 1457 | reverse complement strand
TTGTTGGCGTTTTCGTTGAGTAACGAGGCGTTGGTCTGCTCGACCAGACCACGGATCTCCTGGTTCAGGCGACCGCGTTTTTCACGTTCAATGTCGCGATCGTGACGGTACTCGATGTAAGCACGAGCCAGTTGTTTGTATGGACCCGACATCAGCTGGTTTTCAACTGCGGTCTGGATCTCGTTGATATCCACCTGGTTGCGGCCCTGCATCTGCTCGCTGACAACCGCGGCAACAGTGGCGCAATAATCGGCATCATCGACTTCCGCTGCTTTAGCTGCACGCAGAATCGCTTCTTTGATGCGCTCTGATTTAAACGGCACTTTGCAGCCGTCTCGTTTCATCACATGCGGTGTCATGATCGCTCCATATTTTTAAGAACAGGTTATCCACAGAAATTGGGAAAGACGTTTTCCGGTTTTTTCGTTTCGTTTTCCGGTGCTTTCCGCAATCGCCATCCGCTTATCCACAACGCCGCACCTTTTTCGTGGGGAGCTGTAGTAGCAATTATAGTCGATTAATACAACATATTGGGTTGGGACGCATTTTAAAGTCTATATATAGTGCTTTGCATCAAGGATGTTTTAACTTTTTTTGATGTAGCTCAAAGTAAAAAGCAGAGCGTACGGATGACGGGCGCTACAGCGTTATGTAAATTTTTTAATGAATTTGCTGGTTGAAAAATCAACAAAAACAACATGCTGACAGACAAAACCCCGGAATGACAGGCATTCCCGGGGCTTAGCGGATACTTACTTCTGTAACCACCAGACAGCCTCAAAAGGCCGTAAAGTCATGGCACAGGGTTGTGGTGAGGCTTCTTCGTAGTTATGCATCACAAGCTGCCAGTTGCCGCGCATTTGCCCTGGCTGCCAGGGTTGGATCTCACGGCTAAGGTTGGCAATGACCAGCAAGGTTTGCCCCTTCCATTCACGGCGATAGCACCACAATACAGGGCTGTTTGGCAGCAGATCCTGGTAATTGCCCCATGTCAGGATGGCTTCCTGCTTACGCAGTGC
>NZ_JAWOWA010000159.1:0-1021 GCF_033340195.1 Vibrio sp. 1457 | reverse complement strand
GTTTCGTTACTTGCAGGTATTGCTTAAACATCATAACCGCCGCTCTTAGTGCATCATCATGTTGTAGTTGAGGTTCCACATAATCCAGATGGAGCCTACAACCAGGATAGCGATGATTAGCACGGTGAAGACAAACGCCGTCATGTTCCAGCCTTCATCTGATTTGGTATTCATGTGCAGGAAGCACACCAGATGCACCAGAACCTGTACCACTGCCATTGCCAGGATTGTTCCCAGAATTACGGCCGGAGAGGCAGCCCCTGTCATCACCATCCAGAACGGAATCACCGTCAGAATGATCGACAGGATAAAGCCTGTCATGTAGGTTTTTACGCTGCCATGGGACGCGCCGCTGTGATCGGTAGAATGACTCATTACATCGCCCCCATCAGATAAACAACAGTGAACACACAGATCCAAACCACATCCAGGAAGTGCCAGAACAGGCTCAGGCACATGATGCGGGTACGGTTAGTGCTGGTCAGGCCGCGACGAGCGATTTGTACCATCAGCACCGCCATCCAGATAAGACCGGAAGTGACGTGCAGACCGTGCGTGCCGACCAGCGCAAAGAACGCTGACAGGAAGCCGCTGCGATCCGGACCCATGCCGTTAACAATCAGGTGATGGAATTCATAGATTTCCATCCCGATAAATCCGGCACCAAACAACCAGGTCAACGCCAACCAGGAGATAACCTGGCTTTTGTTGTTTTTGTACATGGCGATAGCCGCCATGCCGTAGGTGATGGAGCTGAACAGCAGCAGTGCGGTTTCAACCAGAACGAACGGCAGTTCGAAAATATCTTTGCCCGTCGGTCCGCCGGCCGTGCCGTTCACCAGAACGGCATAGGTAGCAAACAAGATTGAGAACAGAATGCAGTCGCTCATCAGGTAGATCCAAAATCCGAAGATTTTGGTTCCGCCTGCATCGTGGTGCCCGTGTTCGTGCGCGTGGGCAGTCGCGTGCGTCAAAGTATCAGTTGCCATTTTTCAGCCCTGCCTTAGTAATCTCATCGAAA
>NZ_JAWOWA010000158.1:0-1022 GCF_033340195.1 Vibrio sp. 1457 | reverse complement strand
GTCTTCTACCGGCGCAACCTTCTCGCCATCCTGCGGGAGCGCGAGGTAGCCGGCGTCGGATCGGATATGGCTTTGAGTAAGGGCCTGCCGTTCCGCGCCGCCACGGACGGCGAGAGCGTCAGCGGCAAGTTTACCGGAACCGTGCATCTATCGAGCGGCAAGTTCGCCGTGGTCGAGAAATCCCATGAGTTCACCCTTGTCCCGTGGCGGCCGATCATCGACCGCCAACTCGGCCGCGAGGTTATGGGCATCGTGCAGGGCGGGTGGGTGTCGTGGCAGTTAGGGCGGCAGAGGGGGCTGGAACGCTGAGTGCGCCCATGCCGCATTGCGAAGCAAAAGATAATCGGATAAAATGTAGCAATTCATATTCGTAAGCGTGGAGTAATCAGATGGGAAATTCCAAGTCAGCAGACAAGTAAGCCGCAACAACCAGTATTGTTGTTGCGGCGCTCTGTAAGGCTAGTCTCATCTGATTGCTGACGAGCAGACGTCGCCCGGTATTCCTTAATCGAGGGTTGATTCGTCATGACCACCACACGCCCCGCGTGGGCCTATACGCTGCCGGCAGCACTGCTGCTGATGGCTCCTTTCGACATCCTCGCTTCACTGGCGATGGATATTTATCTCCCTGTCGTTCCAGCGATGCCCGGCATCCTGAACACGACGCCCGCTATGATCCAACTCACGTTGAGCCTCTATATGGTGATGCTCGGCGTGGGCCAGGTGATTTTTGGTCCGCTCTCAGACAGAATCGGGCGACGGCCAATTCTACTTGCGGGCGCAACGGCTTTCGTCATTGCGTCTCTGGGAGCAGCTTGGTCTTCAACTGCACCGGCCTTTGTCGCTTTCCGTCTACTTCAAGCAGTGGGCGCGTCGGCCATGCTGGTGGCGACGTTCGCGACGGTTCGCGACGTTTATGCCAACCGTCCTGAGGGTGTCGTCATCTACGGCCTTTTCAGTTCGATGCTGGCGTTCGTGCCTGCGCTCGGCCCTATCGCCGGAACATTGATCGGCGAGTTCTT
>NZ_JAWOWA010000157.1:0-1022 GCF_033340195.1 Vibrio sp. 1457 | reverse complement strand
TTGCCAACGTCACGATACCCCAACGGGTAGCGAATGGCTGGAGAGCGTGCGGGCATATGAGAAAGAAACTTTGAGTCGCCGCGGGTAAACACTGCCGGATGCGGCGCGAGCGCCTTATCCGGCCTACAGGTCGGCAACAGTTGTAGGCCTGATAAGACGCGTCAGCGTCGCATCAGGCAAATGTGCCGGCCATTGTCGGATGCGGCGCGACCGCCTTATTCGACCTACACGACACACATTTCCCTGCCAAATTTGCGCCCCATATCTCACTATCCATTAACGGATTTGTGACAGAAACCATTGTCTTTTTTTATATTTGCTTAAATCTTTTTTTGCGTTACTTATGGCTGGCCCTGGCATTTTCCGCTGTGCGTTTTAGCGTTCATGGTATTAATCGCTCAGATATCCACCTTTTCCTCAGATTTTTTTCATTAAATGCATAAAACTTAATCACCAAATGTTGCTAAATATTAAGCTGATTGTTCTGGTCATGTTGGAGTAGCACAAATTTCTCTGCTGCAAATAGCTGTTTGAAGTTTTTTTAATCTTTGTTTGTGGATTCTCACCGTTGGTGTAAATCCCGGTTGGCTGTATTGACGTTTTCACATTCTGTTGACAGATTGTAGGTCACGAGGGGCATTTTATGGAGGATCCGCACTGTTACACTGATGTTAATTAGTACGGCATCCCCACCTCATAACGTTGACCCGACCGGGCAAAAAACAAAAAAGGTCAGGCAGCGACAACCCACTGCAAAGGGTTAAAACAACAAACATCACAATTGGAGCAGAATAATGCGTATTTCCTTGAAAAAGTCAGGGATGCTGAAGCTTGGTCTCAGCCTGGTGGCTATGACCGTCGCAGCAAGTGTTCAGGCTAAAACTCTGGTTTATTGCTCAGAAGGATCTCCGGAAGGGTTTAACCCGCAGCTGTTTACCTCCGGCACCACCTATGACGCCTCTTCCGTCCCGCTTTATAACCGTCTGGTTGAATTTAAAATCGGCACCACCGAAGTGATCCCG
>NZ_JAWOWA010000156.1:0-1022 GCF_033340195.1 Vibrio sp. 1457 | reverse complement strand
AAATCCGCCGACAATGGCGAAAACTGGCGTTACGCTGGCATCCTGATAGAGAAAATGGCGATGCCGAAAGATTCAGAGTGTTGTGCGAAGCATGGAACGTGCTTCGAAATGGATAAATAGTAAATAACTACCTACTGTAGTAGGTGGCTTAGGACTTAAAAAAAGTATCCACCGGCATAGCCGGTGGTTTTTCATATGCGCCTATAAGGCTCTCTTACTGGCAGCGCCCTAGCAGGCGCATAGTGATCTGACATTTGCATATGACTATTTCCTGCGGCCCGTAAACGGGCTACCTGAATACGGGATCGACAATTGCTCTCCCATTTTATCCTGCTCTAGTTGATGCTTTATGTAACTTTGTATCTTGCCGGTATTTTTTCCTACCGTATCGACATAGTACCCTCGACACCAAAATTCTCGATTCCTGTACTTAAACTTCAAATCTCCAAATCGCTCATAGAGCATCAGGCTACTTTTTCCTTTCAAATATCCCATAAAGGATGAAACACTTATCTTAGGTGGTATCTCTAAAAGCATATGAATATGATCTGCGCAGCATTCTGCTTCAATAATATTCACGTTTTTCCATTCACATAATTTTCTAAGTATCTCGCCTACTGCCCTTCGTTTCTCACCATAGAACACCTGTCTTCGGTACTTAGGTGCAAAAACCACATGATATTTACAGTTCCATCGCGTATGCGCTAAGCTCTTTTCGTCCCCCATTGGGACCCCCTTTCAATTCTTAATTAACTCTTGCAGTTGCCAGACCACAAGACGTTTTTATCAAATTGAAAGGAGTTATATAACTGACTTATAGCTGTAAGCTTTACGGAACCCCCAGCCTAGCTGGGGGTTTTCTCTATACAATAAAAAGCCCTGTAGGATTACAGGGCTTAATAATGTATTTAGAATTCGTATTGGAAATAAATCGTGTTGTAGTTACTTCCGCCTTTAATTCTGCCAAATTGAGAGGCGTTTTCGAAGATCGCAGAGCGATGGTGTAACGAATACCCCACCCA
>NZ_JAWOWA010000155.1:0-1024 GCF_033340195.1 Vibrio sp. 1457 | reverse complement strand
CGGCAGCGGGAGAATGAGTATCAGAAAACACTGGCGCTGGAGCGCCAGCCGCAGAAAACCTACCGCTGGCCGACACTTTAAACCATCCAGGCAGCTGACAACCCGCACGAAGAGGGGCTCTTACTTCTCCCGCTAAATAGGTTCGTGATTAAAAAGATCACGGCCTATACCTGGGGGGGGAATTATGAAATTGCTTAACGTCATTGAAGCTGTACTTAACTGCCTGTATCTGGCGGCCGGGCTGTGGGACTGGCTGGAGAAGCATTTACCTGTTTTTAAGGCGTTCGCGCTGATTTTAGTGTGACTTTACACGCCATGCATCTGGCTGCATGGCTATGCAGTCGGGTGAATGGCTCCGGCTTTCAGCGCAGATGTCCGCCGAAAGCCCCGTTTTATCAGGTTATCACAGTGAAGGGCTGTTATACGTCCGCTGTCGCTGAGATCGCTCCAGCTCCAGCGCTTTCTGATGCTGCACCACGCGCTCCTGCTCCCGGTGCAGCTCGACGGCATTCAGTCGCTCGACAACCGGCGCAGCTGCTCGCTCAAACTCTGCACCTGCCTGCTCAAGCCCGTGACGCGCTCGCTCAGCGCCGCGTTCTCCCGTTGCATAAGACCAGACATCGTCCGCCATTCCGCGAAGGCGCTCTCCCACTCGTCCAGCCTTTTCGAGTAGTCCTGCTGTAGCTGCTCTAATGCGCTCAGCAACTGTTTTTCCAGCTCCGTCATGTGCTATTTCCCCGCCAGTATCATCCAGCTCGAATCCTCTCCGAACCGTCCCGCTTCCGGGTTCACCTTCACGCAGCGGCGTCTCTGCTCGCCGCAGGTCGAGAGCTGCACGCCGCTGTTCCTCTCTGACAGCATGGCCTGCGTGCTCTTCTGCTCCCGGATGGTCGTGTAGTTGTCGAGTATCTGCTGCCCCTGCCACCACAGAATGCCCGCGCTCGAGGCGATCAGCAGCGCGGAGACCAGGACGATGGTCAGCCACGTCTGGCTGACCATGCGCACCATGCCTTTCGTGCGCTGG
>NZ_JAWOWA010000154.1:0-1025 GCF_033340195.1 Vibrio sp. 1457 | reverse complement strand
ACAAGCTTACGCTGCACCAATGATGCAGCAGCCAGCTCAATCTAACGCAGCCGCTCCGGCGACCGTTCCTTCCATGGAAGCGCCAGCAGCAGCGGAAATCAGTGGTCACATCGTACGCTCCCCGATGGTTGGTACTTTCTACCGCACCCCAAGCCCGGACGCAAAAGCGTTCATCGAAGTGGGTCAGAAAGTCAACGTGGGCGATACCCTGTGCATCGTTGAAGCCATGAAAATGATGAACCAGATCGAAGCGGACAAATCCGGTACCGTGAAAGCAATTCTGGTCGAAAGTGGACAACCGGTAGAATTTGACGAGCCGCTGGTCGTCATCGAGTAACGAGGCGAACATGCTGGATAAAATTGTTATTGCCAACCGCGGCGAGATTGCATTGCGTATTCTTCGTGCCTGTAAAGAACTGGGCATCAAGACTGTCGCTGTGCACTCCAGCGCGGATCGCGATCTAAAACACGTATTACTGGCAGATGAAACGGTCTGTATTGGCCCTGCTCCGTCAGTAAAAAGTTATCTGAACATCCCGGCAATCATCAGCGCCGCTGAAATCACCGGCGCAGTAGCAATCCATCCGGGTTACGGCTTCCTCTCCGAGAACGCCAACTTTGCCGAGCAGGTTGAACGCTCCGGCTTTATCTTCATTGGCCCGAAAGCAGAAACCATTCGCCTGATGGGCGACAAAGTATCCGCAATCGCGGCGATGAAAAAAGCGGGCGTCCCTTGCGTACCGGGTTCTGACGGCCCGCTGGGCGACGATATGGATAAAAACCGTGCCATTGCTAAACGCATTGGTTATCCGGTGATTATCAAAGCCTCCGGCGGCGGCGGCGGTCGCGGTATGCGCGTAGTGCGCGGCGACGCTGAACTGGCACAATCCATCTCCATGACCCGTGCGGAAGCGAAAGCTGCTTTCAGCAACGATATGGTTTACATGGAGAAATACCTGGAAAATCCTCGCCACGTCGAGATTCAGGTACTGGCTGACGGTCAGGGCAACGCTATCTATCTGGCG
>NZ_JAWOWA010000153.1:0-1030 GCF_033340195.1 Vibrio sp. 1457 | reverse complement strand
GCCGAAATTGGGCGACAATTTGCCGTTTTTGCTCGGGGATGAAGACCATCACCGGACGCAGCGGCAAGGCAGCTGCGTATGTGCCGGGGCGGATCAGTACCTGCGTGACGTAGCCATTGCTTGGTGCGCGAATGACAGTCTGCTCAAGATTATATTTTGCTTCAGTAAGTTGCGCTCTTAAGCTCACAATCTGCGATTGCTCGCCGTTAACCATACTGTCGAGCTGGCTCTGGATCTGCGCCTGCTCCGCCACCGAGCCTTTCACCAGCGCATCCTGCGCGAGGAAATTTTGCCGCGCATCGTCGATGTCACGTTCCGAGAACGGATTCACCGCCGCCTGGCTGCCTTTCAGGTAACGTTGATAATTTTTAAACAGACGGTCGCGCTCCGCTGAAACCTGGGTGGTGTTGGCCTGCGCTTCTGTGAGCTGCGCGCGCAGAGTCTTTATATTATGCGTCGCCGTCATCAGGTCAGCCTGAAGTCTGTCAACTCGCGCCTGGTAACGAACCGGGTCGAGCTTAAAAAGCACCTCGCCCTTTTGAATAAGCTGATTATTCTTGTCAGTGACTTCAGTAACAATTCCCGTCACCTGTGGCGTGATAGGGATCGCTATCACTGCCTTTTGCGCGGTAAAAGTGTAAGGGTGGTTGTAGTTCATCAACAAAATCAAACCACTCACCAGAAACACGCCACCCAGCGCCGCCGCCGCCAGCGTCCACTGATTCACCGGAATACGAAAGATTTTAAAGACCGCCCACGCCAGCGCCACGTAAGTTAAAACAATCAATAGATCCATAATTAGATCTCCGGGAACGTGGAATAGTCAGTCTTTTTCTCGGCGGCGAGTTGATGCTCCAGCCGGGAAATTCGGTCAGAAAGTGCGGCGATTTCCGGGTCAGTCGCTTTCTCCTGCGACGCAACATGTGACTGCATACCCCAGCCACGCTCCGGTTGATAGAGCGTCGCCCAGATCCACAGAAACGGCCAGATAACATGCAGAGTAAACAGGCTCACCCAGCCCGCCGTATGA
>NZ_JAWOWA010000152.1:0-1031 GCF_033340195.1 Vibrio sp. 1457 | reverse complement strand
CGGTACGTCAGCGTCCGCCCGAAACGGTCTGCCAGCCCGGTAAGCACCCGGTACGGCGGCAGCGGCGCAGGCAGCACCTCATCCGCTTCCGGCACCCGCTCACACCAGCCGAGCAGCCACCACGGCCCCTGCGGACTGTTTGTCGCCAGATAACGATGCGGACTTAAGCGGAGTTCTTCCGGCAGCGCCTGCCAGAGTGCGGCCAGCCGGTGACCTTCATCCAGTTTCGCCACGCCGCCGCGCACCAGCCACAGTGACTCGCTGCGGCTGTAACCGTCCTCACCGGGAAACAGGTGCTCAAAATACAGGCTTCTGCCGCCGTTATCACTGAGTATCAGTGTGTTATCGCGCAGCTGTAAGCGGATATCCGCAGGCATTTTCCAGCCGGGGCCGAGGCTCCCCACCGGCGCGGGCGTTTTTGTCCGGTAACTGCTGTAGGTGCGGGAGAGGATGAACGGCAGCGGGCCGGGCAGGGCGATGTCGGTTTCACCGGGAAGGACCTTTGCACCGAGCAGGGGATTGACCGGATGGCCGGACGTCACTCCGCCGGGGCACACCGAACAGGCCACGCCGGTGGGGGCACCGATGCGTACCCCGGCTGAACCCTGGACAATGCTACCGCCATACTGCGTCATGTCGCCCTGACGCGCCGCCGGTTTTCCGCTCATCTGCTCATCCTTGTTTTATCGGGTTATTTGTCTGCTTCCAGGCAAAACCCTACAGATTTATAAGAAAGCCTTAAGTGAGATATCCATCAGATAGAAACAATTAGGAAAATATTTATATCACCATGATAAATATGTGATTTATTTGGAAGTAACAAACCATCAACATTTTCTGCCCTTTTTCCCATCACCAGGCCATACTGATATTTTTCCTCGCACAAAGGACTCGGCATGAAACTCGTCGGTAGCTACACCAGCCCGTTTGTACGCAAACTTTCTATTCTGTTGTTAGAAAAGGGCATAACTTTCGAATTTATTAATGAACTGCCCTATAACGCGGACAACGGCGTGGCGCAATTTAACCCG
>NZ_JAWOWA010000151.1:0-1033 GCF_033340195.1 Vibrio sp. 1457 | reverse complement strand
TAGTCCTCGACATGAAATCTGCGTCAATATCCTGACACAACGCAGCATGTGTCACCAGCGATAAACTCGCCAGCAGAAAAAACTGAAAACGGCGGCAACCCGCGAATACAGGCTGCCGCGGCGGGTCAGGATTAAATCGCCATTGATGATAACAAATTGATTTGTGTCTGTTTCGCCATATTATCGCGGTAATCAGCAACGCGGCTTGGCCAGTTAATTCCGGCTACCAGCGTCAGATTACGCAGTAGCGGGAATAGCTGAATATCATCTTCCGAGAGTTCGCCATTCACGGCGTTCGGTTTGACGATCAGTTTGTCCAGCGCACGTAAATCATCGCTGATATTCTTAATCAGACCGTCAGAGTGGGCCAGCAGGTCGGCAAAATTACCCGCGCTGGCCTCTTTCTTGTCGACGAAATATTTGCGCGCGGCGGGAGTAGAAAACTCATCAAATGCCGATTTGGCAAAACGCGGCAACAGCAGTTTGTTGGCGTAGCCATTGACCTTGCGCAGCCACTCTTCAATGGCAGGGGAACGTTTGCCGGTCAGTAACGGTTTGCCGTCGAGTTTATCGACATAGTGAACGATGTCCATGCTTTCTGGCATATAGCGGCTGTCATCTTTTTGCAGAATGGGAACCTGTTTTTGACCGACCATCCGGGTGGGTGTTTCTGCGTCGTCGTTGAGCAGAACATGTAATTCGACGGGGATATTTTTCAGGCCGAAAATCATGCGGGCTTTGAGGCAGTAAGGGCAGTGATCGTAAATGTATAGCTTCACGTGACTCTTCCATTTGGCTGTCAGTTCACTTTCAGTATGGAGGAGTCAGGGGGGAGTATCAAATCAGGCGTCGCGTTCAAGCAAACGACGCGCGGCGCGTTTCTGGCTAAACTGCCAACCCAGCGCAAGGAAAGTGAAGATGCCAATAATGCCCAGCATCATCCACGGAAGCTCTGGCTGGTGCGCCGATTTGCCCAGGTCAAACAGCCAGCCGCCACCGATATAACCAATAGCGCCGCCAATCGCCAGACCCA
>NZ_JAWOWA010000150.1:676-1035 GCF_033340195.1 Vibrio sp. 1457 | reverse complement strand
GTCGAAGGCGTGCCACAGGGCAATCACACCCACATACAAAAACAGCAGCACCAGTTCAGAAGTCAGACGTGCATCCCATACCCACCAGGTGCCCCACATCGGTGTTCCCCATGCAGAGCCGGTAACCAGGGCAATAAAGGTAAACACGGCACCAATGGGGGCCATCGCCGCCACCGCCAGGTTGGCCATTTTCATCTGCCAGACAAGGCCAATAAACGCTGCCACTGCCATTGATGCATAAATGCCCATCGACCAGATCGCCGCAGGCACATGCAGGTAGATAATGCGGTAGCTATTTCCCTGCTGATAATCAGCCGGAGCAAAGCCGAATCCCCAGATCCAGCCGACGGTAAGCACGA
>NZ_JAWOWA010000150.1:0-666 GCF_033340195.1 Vibrio sp. 1457 | reverse complement strand
CGACCACACTGGCAATTGCCAGCCACGGTATAAACCAGCCACAGATTTGATACAGCCGTGGTGGGATCGCCAGTTGATGCAGTGTTTTCCACATAGTTTCGATACCAGACTCGAACAAAAATCAGTAATCCAGCGTTATTGAATGCTGATTCGTAACGCTGCCGCCGTCGCAAAAGGACTTAAAGTCGCGGTGCCTGCCAGCAACGCGCCTAAAATTGCCAGATACCCGTCAACGGGCAAATGCATAGAAGCCGCGTCCATCGCGGCGGTGGCAAAGATGAGTAATGGGATAGTCAGCGGTAACACCAGTATGCTGAGCAGCACACCACCGCGCTTAAGTCCCACTGTCAACGCCACACCCGGTGCACCGAGAAAGCCAAGCGTAGGCGTTCCCAGCAGAAGCGTCAGCGCCATCACTTGCCAGCCATAAACATCCATTCCCAGTAGCATTGCTACCAGTGGCGAAAGGATGAGTAACGGCAGACCGGTTACGATCCAGTGCGCGATCACCTTCGCCAGCACAACGGCGGGCAAGGGTAACGGCAACAACATCAATTGTTCAAGACTGCCGTCCTGCAAATCGTCACGGAACAGTCGTTCCAGCGCCAGCAAGGATGAAAGCAGCGCAGCAACCCAGATAATGCCCGGTGCAATACGCGCCAGCAG
>NZ_JAWOWA010000149.1:0-1036 GCF_033340195.1 Vibrio sp. 1457 | reverse complement strand
TCAAGGCTGAAAAGTAGATGTGCTTAAGAATACGACCGTCCTCGAAATGAGAGATGAACCCTGTGGTTAGCAAGTCACCAATCGCCAAATTGGCTTTGGTTCCATGATAGAACGGTCCTTGCACCTGCTTGTAATTATCATGAGAGATGGGAATCCAATCTTTTACCATTTTAAGACCCTTAATTGTTGGGATTTGGCTGCCTAACTTTGTTTTAGGGCGACTGCCCTGCTGCGTAACATCGTTGCTGCTCCATAACATCAAACATCGACCCACGGCGTAACGCGCTTGCTGCTTGGATGCCCGAGGCATAGACTGTACAAAAAAACAGTCATAACAAGCCATGAAAACCGCCACTGCGCCGTTACCACCGCTGCGTTCGGTCAAGGTTCTGGACCAGTTGCGTGAGCGCATACGCTACTTGCATTACAGTTTACGAACCGAACAGGCTTATGTCCACTGGGTTCGTGCCTTCATCCGTTTCCACGGTGTGCGTCACCCGGCAACCTTGGGCAGCAGCGAAGTCGAGGCATTTCTGTCCTGGCTGGCGAACGAGCGCAAGGTTTCGGTCTCCACGCATCGTCAGGCATTGGCGGCCTTGCTGTTCTTCTACGGCAAGGTGCTGTGCACGGATCTGCCCTGGCTTCAGGAGATCGGAAGACCTCGGCCGTCGCGGCGCTTGCCGGTGGTGCTGACCCCGGATGAAGGGGTTCGCATCCTCGGTTTTCTGGAAGGCGAGCATCGTTTGTTCGCCCCGCTTCTGTATGGAACGGGCATGCGGATCAGTGAGGGTTTGCAACTGCGGGTCAAGGATCTGGATTTCGCTCACGGCACGATCATCGTGCGGGAGGGCAAGGGCTCCAAGGATCGGGCCTTGATGTTACCCGAGAGCTTGGCACCCAGCCTGCGCGAGCAGCTGTCGCGTGCACGGGCATGGTGGCTGAAGGACCAGGCCGAGGGCCGCAGCGGCGTTGCGCTTCCCGACGCCCTTGAGCGGAAGTATCCGCGCGCCGGGCATTCCTGGCCGTGGTTCTGGGT
>NZ_JAWOWA010000148.1:0-1038 GCF_033340195.1 Vibrio sp. 1457 | reverse complement strand
AATCAGGATCACGATACGCCGCTATTACAGCAGTATTTTTCGTGATGAACGTGCCGGAAAGCGAGGCTTATCCGGCATGCAATCTTAGCGGAAACTGACTGTTTCACCCGCCTGCTGCGTCGCCGCCTGTTCCAGCAAATCCCAGAAGGTTTCGCCGCTGCGATCGCAAATCCACTCATCGCCTTTCAGGTCAAAATGGTAGCCGCCCTGTTTGGTTGCCAGCCATACCTGGTGCAGCGGCTCCTGGCGGTTGATAATGATTTTGCTGCCATTCTCAAAGGTAATGGTCAGTACGCCGCCGTTGATTTCGCAGTCGATATCGCTGTCGCCATCCCAGTCGTCCAGGCGTTCTTCAATGGTCAGCCAGAGTTGATCAGCCAGGCGATGAAATTCACTGTCGTTCATTGTTGTATCCTGTTTTTAAGTGATGGCGGCAGTATAGCGGCATGGGGTCAGGGCTTCAAAGTTTGCACCTCTGCGGCTGCGTTCCGGCACGATTCATCCGTCACCGGAATAATGATGTCTCAGTGTAGCGAAAGATTTGTCTCTTCATTAGGGCGCAGTTACACCACGTCTTTCCCTGTTTCTGGTAAACATTATGATCAGGTTTACCGAGCGAGCATCCTCACGCTGACGAAACTAAAAAAGACAACAAACAAACCACATTGCGATAGTGCATAAAGCCATCCTGGCGCGAGGTGTTGATCACGAAACTGCCAGCAGAACATAAATCCCCACGAGTAAGCGTTATACTCGCAGCATTTCCTCACTTTTCAGACTTCATAAAGAGTCGCTAAATGCTTGCTTTTACGCCTTCTCCTGCGATGATAGAAAGCAGAAAGCGATGAACTTTACAGGCAATCCATAATGAAAAACGTGTTTAAGGCACTCACTGTATTACTTACTCTCTTCAGCCTGACGGGCTGCGGTCTGAAAGGTCCGCTCTATTTCCCGCCTGCAGATAAAAAAGCACCGCCGCCGACCAAACCGGTAGAGACGCAAACGCAATCCACGGTGCCGGATAAAAACGATCAAGCC
>NZ_JAWOWA010000147.1:0-1039 GCF_033340195.1 Vibrio sp. 1457 | reverse complement strand
CGCTTAAACGGTAGATCTCTTCTGAAACCGACCAGCGCAAGCGTCCGTTGCGCACCACTGCAAGAAGAATGGGTGCACCAACGAGATGCGGCTCTATGCCGCGACGGCTGGTCTCAAGTTCGGGTAATTCAGGCATAGCATCTCTAGGAATGAACAGATGCAATCAATATGGGGGCAAGCAGATAACAAAAAACCCCGCCGGAGCGAGGTTTTTTGTTACATCAAAGCGAGAATTATTTGATTTTCGCTTCTTTGTAGATCACGTGCTGACGAACAACTGGATCGAATTTTTTCAGTTCCAGTTTTTCCGGCTTAGTACGTTTGTTCTTCGTAGTGGTATAGAAGTGACCAGTACCAGCAGAAGAAACCAGCTTGATTTTCTCACGAATACCTTTAGCCATGATTTATTTCCTCTAAGTACTTAGTACTTTTCGCCACGGGCACGCAGTTCAGCCAGAACTGTATCGATGCCTTTTTTATCGATTACACGCATACCTTTAGCAGATACGCGCAGGGTGACAAAACGCTTCTCGCTCTCAACCCAGAAACGGTGAGAGTGCAAGTTCGGCAGGAAACGGCGTTTAGTCGCGTTCAGTGCGTGGGAACGGTTGTTACCGGTCACCGGACGCTTGCCAGTAACTTGGCAGACTCGGGACATGTCTATTCTCCAAAAATCAAATTAGCTCGAGCTTCGTATGGGGTATTGGCGCCTCGTCAGGCTTTACAGCCCGGTCATCGCAGTTCTATGTGAACTCTCGATTGCCAGGCCCAAATGCCAAACCCGAGATTCTCAAAGGTGGCGTAGTATACGCTGACTCAGCGATGTGCTCAAGTCCCGAACAGACAAAGATCCCGAAGGATCGCGCATAGCGGGTTAAATCCAGCCGCGTTCGGCAAAAGAAACATACTCTCCACGCCCAATCACGATATGGTCGAGCACGCGTAAATCCATGAACTGACAACTCTTTATTATCCGTTCAGTAATGAGTTTATCCGCTTTACTGGGTTCAGCACAACCCGAAGGGTGATTATGTGCAAG
>NZ_JAWOWA010000146.1:0-1043 GCF_033340195.1 Vibrio sp. 1457 | reverse complement strand
CAGCGCCACCCAACGAACTTTATTGAATGGTAATTTGTGCCCATCTCCATAAGCCAGCCCATTATTCCATACTCTGTCAATATATCCTTTTAGCATTGCCGGGAAGCTGTACCACCAGAGAGGAAAAACCACCACTAACGTGTCATCTTCAAGCAGCTCTGAATAAAGCTGATGAACCTCTGGAGAATAACGTTTATCCATATTCTTCCAGTCTGGTTCATCTTCCGACGTCATCACCGGGTTGAAATTACGCCGATA
This sequence comes from Vibrio sp. 1457, assembly GCF_033340195.1. NCBI lineage: Bacteria > Pseudomonadati > Pseudomonadota > Gammaproteobacteria > Vibrionales > Vibrionaceae > Vibrio > Vibrio sp. 1457. Next base: position 785 of record NZ_JAWOWA010000146.1, on the reverse strand, counting down.
TAAATCGAGTTCCGTCACCTGTATTTTCCGCTCCATTGCCCGCTGATGGATCGCATCAGCAATATGTGCGGTCAATGAATCATGACGAGGATGGGCCCATACCAAATAAATACGTTCAGACTGCATAATTTTACCTCCACGTTAAGTTCTGGAGCGCACTTTACGCAGGCGGCATAATCCTGTAAACGTGATGATTCAGGATGAGTTAATGAAGGATTTTCACTAATGCGGATGAATATGTCTGACTTTGCCACTTTCTTTGCCGTGGCCCGTAATCAAAGCTTTCGTGCAGCAGGCGATGAGTTAGGCTTATCTTCGTCCGCCATTAGCCATAGTATTAAAACACTGGAACAACGTCTTAAAATTCGCTTATTCAATCGGACAACCCGAAGCGTATCGTTAACGGAAGCGGGTTCTAATCTCTATGAACGATTGCGCCCAGCTTTCGACGAAATTCAGATCATGTTAGATGAGATGAATGATTTTCGTCTGACACCGACAGGAACGCTCAAAATCAATGCCGCCCGGGTAGCTGCACGTATATTTTTAATGTCTTTACTGGTTGGTTTCACACGTGAATATCCTGATATTAAAGTCGAGCTCACAACTGACGACTCTCTTGTCGATATCGTCAAACAGGGCTTTGACGCTGGCGTTCGACTTAGTGGCATCGTCGAAAAAGATATGATCAGCGTGGCGATCGGCCCGCCAGTGAAATTATGTGTAGCAGCAACGCCAGAGTACTTTGCAAGATATGGCAAACCCCGCCATCCTCATGATCTGCA
>NZ_JAWOWA010000145.1:0-1044 GCF_033340195.1 Vibrio sp. 1457 | reverse complement strand
TCAGCGGAAGGGCCAGTGCCTGAATGGGCGTACAGTTATGAAACCCTTTTTTTTCAAGGGCTTCTACAACCTTCGGATGCAGGGCGAAGTCGGAAAACTTCTGTTCTGTTAAATGTGTTTTGCTCATAGTGTGGTAGAATATCAGCTTACTATTGCTTTACGAAAGCGTATCCGGTGAAATAAAGTCAACCTTTAGTTGGTTAATGTTACACCAACAACGAAACCTACACGCCAGGCTTATTCCTGTGGAGTTATATATGAGCGATAAAATTATTCACCTGACTGACGACAGTTTTGACACGGATGTACTCAAAGCGGACGGGGCGATCCTCGTCGATTTCTGGGCAGAGTGGTGCGGTCCGTGCAAAATGATCGCCCCGATTCTGGATGAAATCGCTGACGAATATCAGGGCAACCTGACCGTTGCTAAACTGAACATCGATCAAAACCCTGGCACTGCGCCGAAATATGGCATCCGTGGTATCCCGACTCTGCTGCTGTTCAAAAACGGTGAAGTGGCGGCAACCAAAGTGGGTGCACTGTCTAAAGGTCAGTTGAAAGAGTTCCTCGACGCTAACCTGGCGTAAGGGAATTTCATGTTCGGGTGCCCCGTCGCTAAAAACTGGACGCCCGGCGTGAGTCATGCTAACTTAGTGTTGACTTCGTATTAAACATACCTTATTAAGTTTGAATCTTGTAATTTCCAACGCTTCCCGTTTTATCTTAAATGCGAAGTGAACAGATTTCTGGCTCGTCACTCAATCCGTCTTGTCGTTTCAGTTCTGCGTACTCTCCTGTGACCAGGCAGCGAAAAGACATGAGTCGATGACCGTAAACAGGCATGGATGATCCTGCCATACCATTCACAACATTAAGTTCGAGATTTACCCCAAGTTTAAGAACTCACACCACTATGAATCTTACCGAATTAAAGAATACGCCGGTTTCTGAGCTGATCACTCTCGGCGAAAATATGGGGCTGGAAAACCTGGCTCGTATGCGTAAGCAGGATATTATTTTTGCCATCCTCAAGCAGCATTCGAA
>NZ_JAWOWA010000144.1:0-1046 GCF_033340195.1 Vibrio sp. 1457 | reverse complement strand
GGTCGCGTCACGGAGGCTGATATTCATATCGCCAGCCAGTTGATGGACCGAATGAATCTTCATGGCGCTTCCCGTACTGCGGCGCAAAATGCGTTCCGGGTGGGAAAATCAGACAATTACCCGCTGCGCGAAAAGATGCGCCAGTTTCGCAGTGTCTGCTTTGGTCGTTTTGACTTAATTCGTATGTTTCTGGAGATCCAGATTCAGGCGGCGTTTGCTGATGGTTCACTGCACCCGAATGAACGGGCGGTGCTGTATGTCATTGCAGAAGAATTAGGGATCTCCCGCGCTCAGTTTGACCAGTTTTTGCGCATGATGCAGGGCGGTGCACAGTTTGGCGGCGGTTATCAGCAGCAATCTGGCGGTGGTAACTGGCAGCAAGCGCAGCGTGGCCCGACGCTGGAAGATGCCTGTAATGTTTTGGGCGTGAAGCCGACGGATGATGCGACCACCATCAAACGTGCCTACCGTAAGCTGATGAGTGAACACCATCCCGATAAGCTGGTGGCGAAAGGTTTGCCGCCTGAGATGATGGAGATGGCGAAGCAGAAAGCGCAGGAAATTCAGCAGGCGTATGAGCTGATTAAGCAGCAGAAAGGGTTTAAATAAGTTTCAAACTGTAGGCCTGATAAGACGCGTCAAGCGTCGCATCAGGCATCGGTGCTGGCCTATTAAGACTCCAGCGCCAGCGCGCGGTTTCTGAATTTCAGCGCCTGATACAGCCAAATCATCAGTACCAGTCCTACACACGCCAGTGCGCCCCAGGTAATTTGATCAAATACTTCAATATATGCATTGATGGAGTAGTTGATCGCCCCGGAAGCATCAAACGAAGCCTGCGATGTCTGATCGGCAATCACGCCCGCCAGATAGTTCGCGATCGCGCCAGAAAGCAGCATGTAGATGCCGGTTAATACGCCGGTCACACCGGGGATTTCAATGCGCGTAATTTGCGACATGGCAACCGGGTCGATAAACAGTTCCGCAAAGCCCATCACCGCCAGGCCTAATACCATCAGTGGCAGAGAAGAGTGACCATACATTGC
>NZ_JAWOWA010000143.1:0-1055 GCF_033340195.1 Vibrio sp. 1457 | reverse complement strand
TATATTCACCTGCAAATGCACTGTTGGAAGAGGTTATCCGACATAACGACCATAACAGGAGCATCCTATGAAAATGACAAAACTGGCCACATTATTTCTGACTGCCACTCTAAGCCTTGCCAGCGGTGCCGCACTGGCTGCCGATAGCGGAGCGCAAACTAATAACGGCCAGGCAAACGCCGCAGCTGATGCGGGCCAGGTAGCCCCTGACGCCCGTGAAAATGTCGCGCCAAATAACGTCGACAATAACGGGGTAAATACCGGTTCTGGCGGCACAATGCTGCATTCGGATGGTTCTTCAATGAACAATGACGGAATGACCAAAGATGAAGAGCACAAGAACACCATGTGCAAAGATGGTCGCTGTCCGGATATCAATAAAAAGGTACAAACCGGTGATGGCATCAATAATGATGTCGATACCAAAACCGACGGTACCACGCAGTAACCCTGCAAAATAGCCAATAATGGGAGAGCGGAGTCTCTCCCTTTTAATTTTTCACTTCTAACCGCAGTATGATGTCATAAAGTTAAGTGAGAATAATTAAGGGATGACTCGTCATGGCGCACTCACACTCACACACGTCCTCACACCTGCCAGAAGATAATAATGCTCGTCGCTTGTTGTATGCTTTCGGCGTGACTGCCGGGTTTATGCTGGTAGAAGTCGTTGGTGGTTTTCTTTCTGGTTCTCTGGCATTGCTGGCCGATGCGGGTCATATGTTGACCGATACTGCCGCCCTGCTTTTCGCCCTACTCGCCGTGCAATTTTCACGTCGTCCTCCCACCATTCGCCACACTTTCGGTTGGCTAAGACTGACCACGCTCGCGGCGTTTGTGAATGCCATAGCCCTCGTGGTAATTACCATTTTGATTGTCTGGGAGGCGATAGAACGCTTCCGCACGCCGCGTCCGGTCGAGGGCGGCATGATGATGGCAATTGCCGTGGCTGGGTTGCTGGCAAATATACTTTCTTTCTGGTTACTTCATCACGGCAGCGAAGAGAAAAACCTCAACGTACGAGCAGCGGCACTGCATGTGCTCGGGGACCTGCT
>NZ_JAWOWA010000142.1:0-1058 GCF_033340195.1 Vibrio sp. 1457 | reverse complement strand
GAAGTGATTGGTTACGCCGTGCGTGCAATCCCACGCGGAAGCTGGATCGACGAATCAATGGTTGTACTACCGGAAGCGCCGCCGTTACACACGCTGCCACTGGCAACCAAAGTCCCGGAACCCTTACCGCCGCTGGAAGGATACACCTTTGAGGGCTATCGCAATGCCGATGGCAGCGTGGGCACCAAAAACCTGCTCGGTATCACCACCAGCGTCCACTGTGTGGCAGGCGTGGTGGACTATGTAGTAAAAATCATTGAACGCGATCTGCTACCGAAATACCCGAACGTCGATGGCGTGGTGGGGCTGAATCATTTGTACGGCTGTGGCGTGGCGATTAACGCACCGGCGGCAGTTGTACCTATCCGTACCATTCACAATATTTCGCTGAATCCTAACTTTGGCGGCGAAGTAATGGTGATTGGTCTGGGTTGTGAAAAGTTGCAGCCTGAGCGCCTGCTGGTCGGCACGGATGATGTGCAAGCTATTCCAGTAGAAAGCGCCAGCATTGTCAGTTTGCAGGATGAAAAGCATGTCGGTTTTCAGTCCATGGTCGAGGATATTTTGCAGGTCGCCGAACGCCATCTACAAAAACTGAATCAACGTCAGCGAGAAACCTGTCCGGCTTCAGAACTGGTTGTCGGCATGCAGTGCGGTGGCAGCGATGCCTTTTCTGGCGTAACGGCAAACCCGGCGGTTGGCTATGCGTCTGATCTACTGGTGCGCTGCGGCGCAACGGTGATGTTTTCAGAAGTAACGGAAGTGCGTGACGCGATCCATCTGCTGACACCACGCGCAGTGAACGAAGAGGTCGGCAAACGGCTGCTGGAGGAGATGGAGTGGTACGATAACTATCTCAATATGGGAAAAACCGACCGCAGCGCCAACCCTTCGCCGGGCAACAAGAAAGGCGGTCTGGCAAACGTGGTAGAGAAGGCACTCGGCTCCATTGCTAAATCGGGTAAAAGCGCAATTGTTGAAGTGCTGTCGCCCGGTCAACGCCCGACTAAACGCGGATTAATTTACGCCGCGACGCCAGCCAGCGATTTTGTCTGTGG
>NZ_JAWOWA010000141.1:0-1066 GCF_033340195.1 Vibrio sp. 1457 | reverse complement strand
ACCTAACCCAGTCGCAATCGCGAGGGTGATTGGCGTGATCTCAACGTATTGGATAAACGCAATACCGATAGATGCCGTAATGAAGTGACCAATGATCACGTTTTTTGGTTGAGCGAGAGGGCTGCTAGGCACCCCAAACACCAACACCGCCGTAGCACCAAATGGCGCCATGAGAAGTACAACCTCAGTGAGAGATACCTCGGCGTAAGACAACACACCAATAGCCAATGTCGCACCAAGCCCCGCGACCAAAGATAAAATTAAATTATTCATAAACACCTCAAAGTAGACCGAATTGTCTACAAATTAAAATAGACAAATCTGTCTACCTTTGTCAATATGTGTTTGTAGAACTTTTTGAGGACGTAGTTATGAACAAAAAGAAACAGTTATTGATCGACACCGCGTTGTCGCTGTTTTACAAACAGGGCATCAACTCCATTGGCATCAATGAAGTCCTTAAAGTTTCTGGCGTGGCTAAACGCACGCTGTACAGCCATTTTGAGAGCAAAGAAGCGCTCATCCTCGCCGTACTAGACCAACGCCACCAAATCTTCATAGCGTGGCTAGAGGAAAAACTGTCATCAGCACAATCGAGCACAGACGTGATCGACCAGTTGTTTACCGCGCTTAACGGCTGGTTTCATGGTTCTGAGGAAAAATTGGGCGAGTTTCGCGGCTGTTTCTTCATCAACACGTCCGCCGAATTCAGTGACGACAGCGGCGAGATCGCAACGTATTGCCGCCACCATAAACAACAGGTTCGTGAGCTAATTCAACGCTATCTCAAATCAGACAACACATCATTACTTGATGCCATTTGCATCATGAAAGAAGGTGCCATCACTACCGCTTACATGACAAAAGAGTACGACGACGTCACAAAGAAATGCGTGGAAATTTTGCACAAGCTGTAATGCGTTCAGGCGTCGTAATTAGCTAATTAAGTATTCAAACAAAAAGGCACCTATCGGTGCCTTCTGCATTAACAGGGGTTGAGACCATCACAACTCGTGTTCAGTACGGGCAATGATGTCATCCTGCGCGTCTGGTGATAGCGCGGTAA
>NZ_JAWOWA010000140.1:0-1068 GCF_033340195.1 Vibrio sp. 1457 | reverse complement strand
GCGCCAGTCAGGATTCAGTCAGGCCGATGTGGATGTGATGTTACGTGAAAATCCCTCTCAATTTTTCCAATAAGGACAGACTCATGAAAAAGATTGGCGTTGCAGGCTTACAGCGTGAGCAGATTAAAAAAACTATTGAAGCGACGGCTCCTGGCTGTTTTGAAGTTTTCATTCACAACGACATGGAAGCGGCAATGAAGGTGAAATCCGGGCAACTGGATTATTACATCGGCGCGTGTAATACCGGTGCGGGCGCGGCATTGTCGATTGCCATCGCGGTGATAGGCTATAACAAAAGTTGCACCATTGCCAAACCAGGCATTAAAGCGAAAGACGAGCATATCGCCAAAATGATCGCTGAAGGAAAAGTGGCGTTTGGCCTTTCCGTTGAGCACGTCGAACACGCGATTCCGATGCTGATTAACCATCTGAAATAAAAGGCACGACTATGGATCTGTATATTCAGATTATCGTGGTGGCGTGCCTGACGGGTATGACATCGCTTCTGGCGCATCGCTCGGCGGCTGTTTTTCATGACGGCATCCGCCCGATCCTGCCGCAACTGATTGAAGGCTATATGAACCGTCGCGAGGCGGGGAGTATCGCTTTTGGTCTGAGCATTGGTTTTGTGGCCTCGGTGGGGATCTCTTTTCCCCTGAAAACCGGGCTGCTCAACGCATGGTTACTCTTTCTTCCTACCGATATCCTCGGCGTCCTGGCGATAAACAGCCTGATGGCGTTTGGTCTTGGCGCTATCTGGGGCGTGTTGATCCTTACTTGCCTGTTGCCAGTAAACCAGCTGCTGACCGCGCTGCCGGTGGATGTATTAGGTAGCCTGGGGGAATTAAGCTCGCCGGTGGTTTCAGCTTTTGCACTGTTCCCGCTGGTGGCGATTTTCTACCAGTTTGGCTGGAAGCAAAGTCTGATCGCCGCCGTGGTGGTACTGATGACCCGTGTGGTAGTCGTGCGCTATTTCCCACATCTTAACCCTGAATCCATCGAAATCTTTATTGGCATGGTGATGCTGCTGGGGATCGCGATAACTCACGACCTGCGTCATCGTGATGA
>NZ_JAWOWA010000139.1:0-1070 GCF_033340195.1 Vibrio sp. 1457 | reverse complement strand
CACCGCCCACAGCACCATGCCAGCCAGATAAACCTGTTTTTTACCAAAACATTTTACAGTTAATGGCACCAGTAATACGCCGATTAGCATGCATCCCATACTTACGAATCCCCTCCACGACAATAAATTAATATCATTCAGCACATACTGGGTGTAATAGACCTGAATCGCCAGTTTGATATTAAATGCCGCCAGGGTACACAAGTTAGCAATGCATAAAACCAGCAATGGCGGATTCCGAAATATCGCGCAAAAAGATTTGAGAATACTGGCTTTATGTCCGGTTGGTGCTGTGTCCACATAATGCTCTTTGACGCCTCTGTAGCACAGCATCATAAAAATAAAGCCGCCAATGGAGAACATAAGTGCCGCACAGGCATAACCGACGGTTGAGTCAGAAAAAAGCGACTGCAACGGAATAAACGCCACGGTACAAATCAATAGCCCTATGGTTGCACCACCCTGGCGGTAAGCCGCGAGCTGCGCGCGCTCATTCGGGTTTTTGGTAATTGCCGGGATCATCGCACCATACGAGCAGTTCATCAGACTGTATGAAAGCCCAAACATCATAAACAGCGCCGTGGCAATCGTCGTTTTAACCGGCAAACTAAAAGTGGTGGCGATAAACTGGAGCGTTGCAATTAACGCCGCCGGAACCGCTGCATATAAAATAAAGGGACGAAATTTGCCTTTAGGCCCAATATTTTTCCGCGAGTCGAGTAAAAATCCGGTGAGCATATCGGTAAACGCGGTAAAAAACTTCGCCACCAGAAAGATAATCCCGCCATAGTAAGCAGGCATCCCTAATTCATCGGTATAAAATTTGAGGAGATACAGAGTACCGATGCAGAGCATTAAATTCGAACCGACGTCGCCCATACCATAGGCGATTTTTTCCCGCAGATTCAGTTTTAATGTCAGTGGATTATGGTCAGACATAATCACTCCTTATAACGCCCCGCAGGGCGTCGTTTATTATTACGCCGTGCGTTTACGGGCTTCTATTTCTTCAACAATGCGGACATACATCTTTTCGTTCAGGCTGTAGAAGCAGCACATCGCTACAATGG
>NZ_JAWOWA010000138.1:0-1077 GCF_033340195.1 Vibrio sp. 1457 | reverse complement strand
TGGCTTTGTACAAACCAGGAGTCGTTTCACCCGCGAAAAAATAATTCTCAAGGAGAAGCGGGTGAAACAGTATTTGATTGCCCCCTCAATTCTGTCGGCTGATTTTGCCCGCCTGGGTGAAGATACCGCAAAAGCCCTGGCAGCTGGCGCTGATGTCGTGCATTTTGACGTCATGGATAACCACTATGTTCCCAATCTGACGATTGGGCCAATGGTGCTGAAATCCTTGCGTAACTATGGCATTACCCCCCCTATCGACGTACACCTGATGGTGAAACCTGTCGATCGCATTGTGCCTGATTTCGCTGCCGCTGGTGCCAGCATCATTACCTTTCATCCAGAAGCCTCCGAGCATGTTGACCGCACGCTGCAACTGATTAAAGAAAATGGCTGTAAAGCGGGTCTGGTATTTAACCCGGCGACACCTCTGAGCTATCTGGATTACGTGATGGATAAGCTGGATGTGATCCTGCTGATGTCCGTCAACCCTGGTTTCGGCGGTCAGTCTTTCATTCCTCAAACACTGGATAAACTGCGCGAAGTACGTCGTCGTATCGACGAGTCTGGCTTCGACATTCGACTGGAAGTGGACGGTGGCGTGAAGGTGAACAACATTGGCGAAATCGCTGCGGCGGGCGCGGATATGTTCGTCGCCGGTTCGGCAATCTTCGACCAGCCAGACTACAAAAAAGTCATTGATGAAATGCGCAGTGAACTGGCAAAGGTAAGTCATGAATAAGTTTGAAGATATTCGCGGCGTCGCTTTTGATCTTGATGGTACGCTGGTCGACAGTGCTCCCGGTCTTGCTGCTGCGGTAGATATGGCGCTGTATGCGCTGGAGTTGCCCGTCGCAGGTGAAGAACGCGTTATTACCTGGATTGGTAACGGCGCAGATGTTCTGATGGAGCGCGCATTGACCTGGGCGCGTCAGGAACGTGCGACTCTGCGTAAAACAATGGGTAAACCGCCCGTTGATGACGACATTCCGGCAGAAGAACAGGTACGTATTCTGCGTAAACTGTTCGATCGCTACTATGGCGAGGTTGCCGAAGAGGGGACGTTTTTGTTCCCGCACG
>NZ_JAWOWA010000137.1:0-1081 GCF_033340195.1 Vibrio sp. 1457 | reverse complement strand
CTCAATGGCATGATTCACCTCATTGAAGAAGCGCGCTACCGTCCGCTCGTTACACCACATGCGATTCAAATAAAGACGATCGCCACAGAGGATCATCGGCGTGGGTTCATCTCCCCTGCTGACCGCTTGAGAAGCCAGCAAGCATTCTTCCCAATTTTGTAGCTCACCGATTTCACTGACACAGGTCGCCAACAGCGGATGCGACGCCTCGTTATTTTCCAGTCGTGAAAGCGGCAAACAGACGTGTCCCTCTCCGGCATCATGACTTAACAGTGCCGCCGCGAGGGTGACGGCAGGATGTTCATCTCCCGCCACGGTCAGGGCAAATTGCACATCCAGCGGGCGTAGCTGTTTGTGCTCCACAGCTTCCAGTAATTGCTTTTGCAATTTCATTACGCCTCCTCCAGGGTCATACCGGCAAACATCTCATCCATCAGGGCAATCAACCCGGCGTTGGGTCGGGTTGTGTAAATCCCCTGTTGCGGATGTTCTTTATCAACGCCACGCAGGAACAGATAGATAACGCCGCCAAAGTGACGATCATAGTCGTAATCAGCAATGCGATGGCGCAGATAACGATGCAGCGCCAGGGTATAAAGCTGATATTGCAGATCATAGCGGTGTGCCTGCATCGCTGCTGCCATAGCCTGTTGGGTGTAAGCCGAACTGTCTTCACCCAGCCAGTTGGATTTATAGTCGAGCAGGTAATAACGCCCTTCGTGGCGGAATACCAGGTCGATAAAGCCTTTTAACATGCCACGTACCTGCATGAACTCCAGCGGCGGGCAGCCTGCGGATAGCGGGTCAAACTGGCGGATTAACGTATCAAGCTGACTGGCGATAAGCGGTTCACTAATCGGCAGATAAAACTCCATCTCCACCTGTTTATTGCGGGCGGAAAGTTGACTCAGGCTTACGCCGGTTTCATTGAGAGGTGCCTGGAGGACAGCCGTGATCCACTCGGTCAATACCGGTTCCCACTGCGATTCAAAGCCGCCGAGTTCCAGTTTTTCCCGCACCCAGTTCGGGTCAACCGGCTGGGTAAAATCCAGGTCTTCAAACAAACTGTGCAAGAACGTCC
>NZ_JAWOWA010000136.1:0-1083 GCF_033340195.1 Vibrio sp. 1457 | reverse complement strand
GAGGGATAAGCGTTAACAACATCGCCGCCATCACTGAGTTCCATTCCGTGGTGCCTTCGCCTGTAGCGATCATCCCTTTGATCCCTGCCACGGTGGTGCCGAGATCCACATCGGTAATAATCAACAACGGCCACAAATACTGATTCCAGCCGTAGATAAAGGTGATCACAAACAGCGCCGCCAGATTAGTTTTGGAGAGCGGAAAAACGATGTCGCAAAAGAAGCGCATTGGCGATGCGCCGTCGATCCGCGCGGCTTCCACCAGCTCATCCGGCAGCGTCATAAAGAACTGGCGGAACAGGAAAGTAGCGGTCGCCGAGGCCATCAGCGGCAGCGTTAAACCGGCGTAGCTGTCGAGCATCTTCAGGTTGGCGATGACTTCCACCGTCGGGAAGATACGTACTTCAACCGGCAGCATCAGGGTGATAAAAATCATCCAGAAGAAGAGGTTACGTAGCGGAAAACGAAACCAGACAATGGCAAATGCCGAGAGCATCGAGACGGTAATTTTGCCGAGCGTAATGCTGAACGCCATCACAAAGCTGTTAAGCAACATCCGCCAGAACGGCGCGCTATTCGTGCCTACCCCGTTCACCCAGATGTTGTGGATGTTTTCCAGCAGATGTGTGCCGGGGATGAGCGTCATCGGCGCGGCATAGACGGCCTGTTTATCCAGCGTCGCCGCGACAAACGCCACGTACAGCGGGAAGAGGATCACCGCGATCCCGAGGATCAGCATGGTATGGCTGAATATCGTCAGCCACGGACGGTTCTCAATCATTGGTAACGCACCTTGCTTTCAACATAGCGGAACTGCACCACCGTCAGCACGATGACGAGGAACATCAACACCACCGACTGCGCGGCAGACGAAGCCAGATCCAGTCCGGTAAAACCTTCGCGGTAGATCTTATAAATCAGCGTCGTGGTGGCCTGAACCGGCCCGCCGGACGTGGCGGCGTCGATCACCGGGAAGGTGTCGAAGAAGGCATACACCAGGTTCACTACCAGCAGGAAGAAACTCACCGGAGCGATAAGCGGCAGCGCAATCTTAAAGAAGCGGCGAATTGGGCCTGCACCGTC
>NZ_JAWOWA010000135.1:0-1086 GCF_033340195.1 Vibrio sp. 1457 | reverse complement strand
AGTGGGAAAAAGTCTACGTCGAGCGCATTGTTCGCCATATCCACGCGCAGAAAAACCATCCGTCGATCATCATCTGGTCGCTGGGCAATGAATCCGGCTATGGCTGTAACATCCGCGCGATGTACCATGCGGCGAAAGCGCTGGATGACACGCGACTGGTGCATTACGAAGAAGATCGCGATGCTGAAGTGGTCGATATTATTTCCACCATGTACACCCGCGTGCCGCTGATGAATGAGTTTGGTGAATACCCGCATCCGAAGCCGCGCATCATCTGTGAATATGCTCATGCGATGGGGAACGGACCAGGCGGGCTGACGGAGTACCAGAACGTCTTCTATAAGCACGATTGTATTCAGGGACATTATGTTTGGGAGTGGTGCGACCACGGGATCCAGGCACAGGACGACCACGGCAATGTCTGGTATAAATTCGGCGGCGACTACGGCGACTATCCCAACAACTATAACTTCTGTCTTGATGGTTTGATCTATTCCGATCAGACGCCGGGACCGGGCCTGAAAGAGTACAAACAGGTTATCGCGCCGGTAAAAATCCACGCGCTGGATCTGACTCACGGCGAGCTGAAAGTCGAAAATAAACTGTGGTTTACCACGCTTGATGACTACACCCTGCACGCAGAGGTGCGCGTCGAAGGTGAAACGCTCGCGACGCAGCAGATTAAACTGCGCGACGTTGCGCCGAACAGCGAAGCCCCCTTGCAGATCACGCTGCCGCAGCTGGACGCCCGCGAAGCGTTCCTCAACATTACGGTGACCAAAGATTCCCGCACCCGCTACAGCGAAGCCGGGCATTCTATCGCCACTTATCAGTTCCCGCTGAAGGAAAACACCGCGCAACCAGTGCCTTTCGCACCAAATAATGCGCGTCCGCTGACGCTGGAAGACGATCGTTTGAGCTGCACCGTTCGCGGCTACAACTTCGCGATCACCTTCTCAAAAATGAGTGGCAAACCGACATCCTGGCAGGTGAATGGCGAATCGCTGCTGACTCGCGAGCCAAAGATCAACTTCTTCAAGCCGATGATCGACAACCACAAGCAGGAGTACGAAGGGCTGTGGCAAC
>NZ_JAWOWA010000134.1:0-1087 GCF_033340195.1 Vibrio sp. 1457 | reverse complement strand
TTAACAAGTAGCGCATATTATTGATCTCGGTTGGCTACAGAAATATTACAAATGTTATTTACTACAGGGCAGTTTATTTCATAAAAACTTAATCCACCAAAGTCATTGATATAACCCACCTGAAAAGTTGACGGAACATTTTTAAACTGCGTATTTGCATAGCTAAAAGGGGTTACCATTAAGCTTTGCGTTTGTGGTAACATCGTTACCCCATTTGTTCCGATATAACCCAGCGTAACGTGATAAGGCATCTTATTGTTAAAGCGGATCGAACCGTCATTTCTACGAATGATTTCAACTTTTTCGTAAGTCATTACCCCATCGTCTTCTAATTCAATGGCTTTTGGCCGTCAGAATAGTTTCAATGCGTGCTGCATAGTGACTTGCATCACATTTTTTTTATCTGTTTTGGGCGGTATTTCTCGCACGTTAAAATATAAGTTCGTTTCTCTGTCTTTAGGAAGTTGAGCAATTTTTTCCTGCGTTATCATTCTTATTTGAATTTGCTCACTGGGATTTAAACGCACCATTGGAGGAACAGTGACAATAAAGTCACGCGATTTATTGCCTTTCGTATCTTCTATCCATGTTTGGGCCAGATAGGGCAGGTTTTTACTTTGATTAGTAAGTTTTAATGCTTCGCCTTTATCTGACTCATTCATTATGATACGGGTACGATCCGGGATGATGGCACCCCAGGCAATGCTGCTCATACAGGAGAGTAATACTCCTGCTGCAATGATATTCTTTGTATTTAAGTAGCGCATTAGTTTCATCCTGAATTAATTTTGGCTAATACACGGTAAAATAGCCGTTCCGGTGGTTAAGTTGCTGCTATTGGGTGGTTGAATAAAACAGGATTTATCACCCCAGCGTAAAGTAAGTTTGCTGTCATCCTGAATGCCGTTGAGGTATACAAAGCCGCCATCAGCAACCAGTCCTAATTCTTTATGGCTGGTTTTATCTTTTACGCTAATCCCCAGTGGTGGGTGACTACCATCTGCCAGGCGAATAACCCCCATGATTTGATAGCCCTTGCGGGTATCAAGTTTGGCGTAGCCAATAGCACCTTCGGTTAAGGTGGTGG
>NZ_JAWOWA010000133.1:0-1087 GCF_033340195.1 Vibrio sp. 1457 | reverse complement strand
CGATTTACGGCTTAAATTTTCTGGCGATTCACTGGGTGATCTCTATGAACTGACGGGCGTTCTGCTGCCCGATACCCCGCCGTTTGAAACGGATGGTCGGCTGGTAGCGAAAATCGACACTGAAAAATCGTCGGTCTTTGATTATCGCGGTTTTAATGGGCGAATTGGTGATAGCGATATCCACGGTTCTCTGGTCTACACCACCGGAAAGCCACGACCAAAACTGGAAGGTGATGTCGAGTCGCGGCAATTGCGGCTGGCGGACCTGGGACCGTTGATTGGCGTTGATTCCGGGAAAGGGGCAGAAAAGTCGAAACGGTCTGAACAGAAGAAGGGCGAAAAAAGCGTTCAGCCTGCGGGCAAAGTGCTGCCTTATGACCGCTTCGAAACCGATAAATGGGACGTTATGGATGCCGATGTTCGCTTCAAAGGGCGGCGCATTGAGCATGGCAGTAGCCTGCCGATTAGCGATCTTTCTACTCATATCATCCTCAAAAATGCTGACCTGCGCCTGCAACCGCTGAAATTTGGCATGGCGGGCGGCAGCATTGCGGCGAATATTCATCTGGAAGGCGATAAAAAGCCGATGCAGGGGCGGGCAGATATTCAGGCTCGTCGACTGAAACTGAAAGAACTGATGCCCGATGTGGAACTGATGCAGAAGACGCTGGGGGAAATGAACGGTGACGCGGAACTACGCGGTAGCGGTAACTCGGTGGCAGCACTTTTAGGCAACAGTAACGGCAACCTGAAACTGTTGATGAATGACGGGCTGGTGAGCCGCAACCTGATGGAGATTGTTGGGCTGAATGTCGGCAACTACATTGTCGGTGCGATATTTGGTGACGATGAGGTGCGGGTGAACTGCGCGGCGGCGAATCTGAATATTGCCAACGGCGTGGCGCGCCCGCAGATTTTTGCTTTCGATACTGAGAACGCGTTGATTAATGTTACCGGCACGGCAAGTTTTGCTTCGGAACAGCTGGATTTGACTATTGATCCGGAGAGTAAAGGAATTCGGATTATCACACTGCGTTCGCCGCTGTATGTGCGGGGGACGTTTAAAAATCCGCAGGCTGGGGTGAAA
>NZ_JAWOWA010000132.1:0-1087 GCF_033340195.1 Vibrio sp. 1457 | reverse complement strand
CGGCAGGCAGAGCAAGTAGAGGGCAGCGCCTGCAATCCATGCCCACCCGTTCCACGTTGTTATAGAAGCCGCATAGATCGCCGTGAAGAGGAGGGGTCCGACGATCGAGGTCAGGCTGGTGAGCGCCGCCAGTGAGCCTTGCAGCTGCCCCTGACGTTCCTCATCCACCTGCCTGGACAACATTGCTTGCAGCGCCGGCATTCCGATGCCACCCGAAGCAAGCAGGACCATGATCGGGAACGCCATCCATCCCCGTGTCGCGAAGGCAAGCAGGATGTAGCCTGTGCCGTCGGCAATCATTCCGAGCATGAGTGCCCGCCTTTCGCCGAGCCGGGCGGCTACAGGGCCGGTGATCATTGCCTGGGCGAGTGAATGCAGAATGCCAAATGCGGCAAGCGAAATGCCGATCGTGGTCGCGTCCCAGTGAAAGCGATCCTCGCCGAAAATGACCCAAAGCGCGGCCGGCACCTGTCCGACAAGTTGCATGATGAAGAAGACCGCCATCAGGGCGGCGACGACGGTCATGCCCCGGGCCCACCGGAACGAAGCGAGCGGGTTGAGAGCCTCCCGGCGTAACGGCCGGCGTTCGCCTTTGTGCGACTCCGGCAAAAGGAAACAGCCCGTCAGGAAATTGAGGCCGTTCAAGGCTGCCGCGGCGAAGAACGGAGCGTGGGGGGAGAAACCGCCCATCAGCCCACCGAGCACAGGTCCCGCGACCATCCCGAACCCGAAACAGGCGCTCATGAAGCCGAAGTGCCGCGCGCGCTCATCGCCATCAGTGATATCGGCAATATAAGCGCCGGCTACCGCCCCAGTCGCCCCGGTGATGCCGGCCACGATCCGCCCGATATAGAGAACCCAAAGGAAAGGCGCCGTCGCCATGATGGCGTAGTCGACAGCAGCGCCGGCCAGCGAGACGAGCAAGACCGGCCGCCGCCCGAAACGATCCGACAGCGCGCCCAGCACAGGTGCGCAGGCAAATTGCATCAACGCATACAGCGCCAGCAGAATGCCATAGTGGGCGGTGACGTCGTTCGAGTGAACCAGATCGCGCAGGAGGCCCGGCAGCACCGGCATAATCAGGCCG
>NZ_JAWOWA010000131.1:0-1088 GCF_033340195.1 Vibrio sp. 1457 | reverse complement strand
ATCGATATTACGGATGCCATGCCAGGTGTTGATATAAATGGGGAATAGCGTGCCGAGCGCCACCAGAAAGATTTTTGCGGATTCATCAATGCCAAACCACAAAATCACCAGCGGGATCAGCGCCAGATGCGGCACGTTGCGCAACATCTGAATTGAGGTATCCAGCAGCCGTTCTCCCCAGCGAGATAGCCCGCTAATCAGTCCCAAAATCAACCCCAGCGATCCGCCAATTGAAAAGCCAATCAGCGCCCGCCAGGAGCTGATCGCCAGATGCTGCCACAGTTCGCCGCTGGCGGAGAGCGTCCAGAACGCCGTCACCACCCCTTCCGGTGAGGGCAAAATACGCGTCGACAGCCAGCCAACTGAGGAGGCCAGTTGCCACACCGCCACGATGCCCACCGGTAAAAACCAGGGGGCAACGCGCAATAACCACTTCTTCACTGGCGTTGCCATTATTTCTTCCTTAGCTTTGCGCGACTTTACGGGGGATAAAATCATTCGCCACCGCTTCGCCTTGCGGATTCAGCGGCTGCGGCTGGGGAATTTCCGGAATGGCGACATCCAGATGTGGGAACAGCAACTCGCCGACCCGATACGCTTCTTCCAGATGCGGATAGCCCGAAAGCACAAAACTGTCGATGCCAAGCGCGGCATATTCGTTGATTCGCGCAGCGACCGTAGGACCATCGCCCACCAGCGCCGTCCCGGCACCGCCGCGCACTAAGCCAACGCCCACCCATAAATTGGGGCTGATCTCCAGATTGTCGCGCTTGCCGTTATGTAACGCCGCCATTCGCTGTTGTCCTACGGAATCCGTCCGGGCGAATGCGGCCTGTGCTTTGGCGATAGTTTCATCATCAAGATGCGAGATTAACCGCTCGGCGGCCTGCCACGCTTCGTCGTTAGTTTCACGAACAATCACATGCAGACGAATACCGAAACGAATTTTGCGTCCATGCGCGGCAGCTTTCGCCCGCACTTGTTCGATTTTCTCTTTAACCAGTTCCGGAGGTTCGCCCCAGGTGAGGTAGAGATCAACCTGTTCTGCCGCCAACTCCTGGGCGACATCTGACGATCCGCCAAAGTAA
>NZ_JAWOWA010000130.1:0-1089 GCF_033340195.1 Vibrio sp. 1457 | reverse complement strand
TCGCGCTGGCGAACAGCGGGCGACAGGCGTTGGAGCAGGTGCGGGAACAGGTTTTTGATCTTGTGCTTTGCGATGTGCGAATGGCGGAGATGGACGGCATCGCCACGCTGAAAGAGATCAAAGCGTTAAACCCGGCAATTCCGGTGCTGATTATGACTGCGTACTCCAGCGTCGAGACGGCGGTAGAGGCACTGAAAACTGGGGCGCTGGATTATCTCATCAAGCCGCTGGATTTCGATAACCTACAGGCGACGCTGGAAAAGGCGCTCGCGCATACGCACAGTATTGATGCTGAAACACCTGCGGTGACTGCCAGCCAGTTCGGTATGGTCGGTAAAAGCCCGGCGATGCAACACCTGCTCAGTGAAATCGCCCTCGTCGCGCCATCGGAAGCCACGGTACTGATCCACGGCGATTCCGGCACCGGTAAAGAGCTGGTCGCCAGGGCGATTCACGCCAGTAGCGCACGTAGCGAAAAACCGCTGGTAACGCTCAACTGTGCGGCACTCAACGAATCCTTGCTGGAATCTGAATTGTTCGGTCACGAAAAAGGGGCGTTTACTGGAGCCGATAAACGCCGGGAAGGGCGCTTTGTTGAGGCGGACGGCGGCACGCTGTTTCTCGATGAAATAGGTGATATGCCATTAATGTTGCAGGCTAAATTACTGCGCGCTATTGAGGCACGTGAAATTCTGCCGATTGGTGCCAGTAGCCCAATACAAGTCGACATTCGCATCATTTCTGCAACTAACCAGAATTTGGCCCAGTTCATTGCCGAAGGTAAATTCCGCGAAGATCTCTTCTACCGACTTAATGTTATCCCGATAACTCTGCCACCGCTGCGTGAACGTCAGGAAGATATTGAACTATTGGTGCATTACTTTTTACATCTGCATACCCGTCGTCTGGGATCGGTTTATCCTGGCATTGCTCCCGATGTCGTCGAAATATTGCGTAAGCATCGTTGGCCCGGAAACCTGCGCGAGTTAAGCAATTTGATGGAATATCTGGTTAACGTAGTTCCTTCAGGTGAAGTTATCGACAGCACGCTATTGCCGCCAAATCTGCTGAATAATGGCACAACGGAGC
>NZ_JAWOWA010000129.1:0-1095 GCF_033340195.1 Vibrio sp. 1457 | reverse complement strand
CTTTATCAGCTTTATGGTTCAGAGTACGGGCAAACGCTGGCCAACGGGCGTAATGCTGATGGTGGTTGTGTTATTTGCTTTCCTCTACTCATGGCCGATTCAGGCACTGCTGCCAACGTATCTGAAAACCGATCTGGCTTATAACCCGCATACTGTCGCCAATGTGCTGTTCTTTAGCGGCTTTGGGGCTGCGGTGGGGTGCTGTGTCGGCGGCTTCCTCGGTGACTGGCTGGGAACCCGCAAAGCGTACGTTTGTAGCCTGCTGGCCTCGCAGCTGCTGATTATTCCGGTATTTGCGATTGGCGGCGCAAACGTCTGGGTGCTCGGTCTGTTACTGTTCTTCCAGCAAATGCTTGGACAAGGGATCGCCGGGATCTTACCAAAACTGATTGGCGGTTATTTCGATACCGACCAGCGTGCAGCGGGCCTGGGCTTTACCTACAACGTTGGCGCATTGGGCGGTGCACTGGCCCCAATCATCGGCGCGTTGATCGCTCAACGTCTGGATCTGGGTACTGCGCTGGCATCGCTCTCGTTCAGTCTGACGTTCGTGGTGATCCTGCTGATTGGGCTGGATATGCCTTCTCGCGTTCAGCGTTGGTTGCGCCCGGAAGCGTTGCGTACTCATGACGCTATCGACGGTAAACCATTCAGCGGTGCCGTGCCGTTTGGCAGCGCCAAAAACGATTTAGTCAAAACCAAAAGTTAATCCTGTTGCCCGGTCTATGTACCGGGCCTTTCGCTAAGGGAAGATGTATGTCGTTACTTGCACAACTGGATCAAAAAATCGCTGCTAACGGTGGCCTGATTGTCTCCTGCCAGCCGGTTCCGGACAGCCCGCTCGATAAACCCGAAATCGTCGCCGCCATGGCATTAGCGGCAGAACAGGCGGGCGCGGTTGCCATTCGCATTGAAGGTGTGGCAAATCTGCAAGCCACGCGTGCGGTGGTGAGCGTGCCGATTATTGGAATTGTGAAACGCGATCTGGAGGATTCTCCGGTACGCATCACGGCCTATATTGAAGATGTTGATGCGCTGGCGCAGGCGGGCGCGGACATTATCGCCATTGACGGCACCGACCGCCCGCGTCCGGTG
>NZ_JAWOWA010000128.1:0-1099 GCF_033340195.1 Vibrio sp. 1457 | reverse complement strand
GCCGTTGTTTATTTGCACCAGACCTTTGCGTTTTAACGCTGCCAGCGCTTCACGCACCGAAGGACGCCCGACGTTAAAGAACGCCATCAGTTCGCGTTCAGACGGTAATTGTTCACCTTCGCCAAATTCACGACGGCGGATCATCTGTTCCAGCTCTTCTTCCACCATTTCGGAGAGTTTTTTACGCGCCAGCGGGCGGCTACGCAAGTTGCGACCAATTGCAGGTGAAGAATCTTCGGTTTGCGAATCAAATGCGTTCATAAGGCCCATTCTGTAAGGTCAGTGTGATTAACATCATCAGTGACATCCTATCACAGGATTGAAAGTAGGGGAAAATGGCAGGGTTTTCTCTTTGTGCCTCATCATTACCATAATTAACGGAATAATTAACTATTGCGAAAAATTAATGTAACGCAGATAAACACATTCCGATTGAATTATTCATAAGACTATTCACAAGCATTATGAATATTATGAATGTGTTCTTACAAAATAATCATAAGCGCATATTTTTTAATGAAAAATCACATCACCTAAAATTAAAAATACGACATCCGCACCATAAATAGCCTTGCAAAAAATATAACATCTTTGTTTTCAATCTGCCGTTTATGGGATTGACCGTTTTCTTTTGACACGGAGTTCAACAATGTTCGGCATAATTATATCTGTCATCGTATTAATTACGATGGGCTATTTGATCCTGAAAAACTACAAACCTCAGGTGGTGCTGGCTGCCGCAGGTATCTTCCTGATGATGTGCGGTGTCTGGTTAGGGTTCGGTGGTGTACTCGATCCCACCAAAAGCAGCGGCTACTTGATCGTCGATATTTATAATGAAATCCTGCGCATGCTGTCCAACCGCATTGCCGGATTGGGGCTGTCGATTATGGCGGTGGGCGGTTATGCCCGCTACATGGAGCGCATAGGGGTCAGTCGCGCGATGGTGAGCTTGTTAAGCCGCCCGTTAAAACTCATTCGCTCGCCGTATATTATTCTGTCGGCAACTTACGTCATCGGCCAAATCATGGCGCAGTTTATTACCAGCGCCTCCGGTCTGGGTATGTTGCTGATGGTCACCTTATTTCCGACGCTGGTG
>NZ_JAWOWA010000127.1:0-1099 GCF_033340195.1 Vibrio sp. 1457 | reverse complement strand
TCGGGAAGATCACCGTCAAACAGGCAAAGGCGGTAAAGGCAAAACACCAAATCCCGACGGTCATTGCCAGAGGCTTATTACGAATAAAGACATATTCTGGTTTATATTTCTGCGCCAGGCGAACGACTGCAATAAATGCAACAAATACCCATAAATAACGCAGCGGCATCACTACCGAGTTAAGATTCAACAGCCATTTATAGAGATTGTTCATATCACCGATGCCGAGAGTCGGCAGCATAATCAGAATTGCCACCAGCACCAGGGTCAGAAAATAGCCATTAACGGGCGTACCAGAAGCGTTGGTACGACATAAACTGGCTGGAATATATTTGCTGTCAGCATCACCTAATAGCACTTTAAGCGGGGCATCAATCGAGAATACCAGCGCAGCTACTTGTCCCAGGGTATTCGCAATGGCGTAAATCACCATTAAAGTATTACCCATGTTGTAATACTCGCCCAGCTTCTGAAAGGCGTAATACTGACCGTTGGTCATTAAGTCATCCGGGATATTACGCGAATCAAACATCATCCCCATCGCCAGCGAGCCCAGAATGGCACAAACCGCAACCATCACCGCCAGGCATAGCATCCCTTTTGGAAATTCTTTTCCTGGGTTGCGCGTTTGATTAACGTAAGGAGAAATCTTCTCTGCTCCGCCAACCGCGAAAACCAGCATTGAAATAGTGGTAATGTAGGTAAAGTCGATATGAGGAATGAACGTTTCCCAGGTAATGTTTGTGGTCGCAATATGCACTTCAGTAATTGCAGGCGCGGTTACCGCCATCGCCACATACAGGAGCGACATAACAAACATAGCAATCCCTGCCACAGAACCGACGATTTTCAGCGATTTCATACCGCGTGAAGCAACCCACATAAAGAAGATAAACAGCACCAGCGTTAACCCCTGTAACGCTACGACTGAATATTCTTTGATTAGCGAACCGTCGCCTTTCATCGCCCAACCGAGCGCAATCAGAATTGCCTGGGGTTTTTGTGCCAGATAGGGAATATGCACCACCCAGTAGGTCCACGCGGCGAGATAAGCCAGTCCGGGTCCCATCGTGTGTTTAATCCAGGTACTGACCCCGCC
>NZ_JAWOWA010000126.1:0-1104 GCF_033340195.1 Vibrio sp. 1457 | reverse complement strand
TGTTGATCCACATCCGGCTGCCGTTGAGCGCAATAAAGGTCAGGATGATGTACTCCAGAGACATGGCGTAAACGCCCTGAAGTGCAAAAATAACGACGCTAATCACGTTAATAATCACCCACAACAGCCAGTTTTCCACATACTTACGCGTCATCAGAATCATTGCCACGATAGATAACACCATCATGCATGAATCCCAGAACGGGAAAGCGTCCGGTTGCAGTTCAGGCATCACAACCTGTAATCCTAATGCTTGCATGATCATGACTGCCACGCGGGTCAAAAATGCAAACACCGGATTGATAAATACCGTCATCAGACCAATCGAAACAACGCAAACCGCCAACCAGCTGAGTGCCTTCGGCAATGGCAACCAGCGAATTTTCAACTCCGCCTCGTTCTGACTGGTTTGTCGCGACCACGCATACCAACCGTAAATATTCGCGGCAAAGAAAAACACCTGTAATAGCAGGCTGGCATACAGCTGAATCTGAAAGAAAATAATGCCAAACAAGGTGACGTTGATCAGGCCAAAGAAGTAGTTGCTGATCTTCTCCAGACTGGCAAGGCCAATACACAGCAACCCGGCGATCGTGCCTACCGCTTCGATCCATGAGAGATCATAACCGCCTGCCCCTATTGGTATATGTACCAGGATATTCTGCACACTAAAAAAATCCATCTTTCCCCCAAAGCGTAACGTGACGCCTTATTATTAGTTATCCACGTAGTGTAGCCGCAAAATCCAGCATACGATTGAGCGGCACCAGCGCCCTCTCTCGCAGCCTTACATCAACATGAACCTCGTGATTGCTTCCTTCCTGTTCTAATGCCTCTGCGATGGCCTGAAGGCCATTCATGGCCATCCACGGACAATGCGCGCAGCTGCGGCAGGTTGCACCCTCACCTGCGGTTGGTGCTTCCAGTAACTCTTTATCTGGCACCGCCTGCTGCATTTTGTAGAAAATACCCCGATCGGTTGCCACAATAAGCCTCTGATGTGGCAATGTTTTCGCAGCAGCGATCAGTTGACTGGTGGAACCGACCGCATCCGCCATATCGACAATAGCTTGTGGTGATTCTGGATGCACCAGTATGGCAGCA
>NZ_JAWOWA010000125.1:0-1105 GCF_033340195.1 Vibrio sp. 1457 | reverse complement strand
CTTATGACGGCGATGAAGAAATTGCGATGAAATGTGAGGTGAATCAGGGTTTTCACCCGATTTTGTGCTGATCAGAATTTTTTTTCTTTTTCCCCCTTGAAGGGGCGAATCCTCATCCCCATTTCTCTGGTCACCAGCCGGGAAACCACGTAAGCTCCGGCGTCACCCATAACAGATACGGACTTTCTCAAAGGAGAGTTATCAATGAATATTCGTCCATTGCATGATCGCGTGATCGTCAAGCGTAAAGAAGTTGAAACTAAATCTGCTGGCGGCATCGTTCTGACCGGCTCTGCAGCGGCTAAATCCACCCGCGGCGAAGTGCTGGCTGTCGGCAATGGCCGTATCCTTGAAAATGGCGAAGTGAAGCCGCTGGATGTGAAAGTTGGCGACATCGTTATTTTCAACGATGGCTACGGTGTGAAATCTGAGAAGATCGACAATGAAGAAGTGTTGATCATGTCCGAAAGCGACATTCTGGCAATTGTCGAAGCGCAACCCTCGCACGACACTGAACATACGAATTTAAGGTATAAAGATAATGGCAGCTAAAGACGCAAAATTCCGTAACGACGCTCGTGTGAAAATGCTGCGCGGCGTAAACGTACTGGCAGATGCAGTGAAAGTTACCCTCGGTCCAAAAGGCCGTAACGTAGTTCTGGATAAATCTTTCGGTGCACCGACCATCACCAAAGATGGTGTTTCCGTTGCTCGTGAAATCGAACTGGAAGACAAGTTCGAAAATATGGGTGCGCAGATGGTGAAAGAAGTTGCCTCTAAAGCAAACGACGCTGCAGGCGACGGTACCACCACTGCAACCGTACTGGCTCAGGCTATCATCACTGAAGGTCTGAAAGCTGTTGCTGCGGGCATGAACCCGATGGACCTGAAACGTGGTATCGACAAAGCGGTTACCGCTGCAGTTGAAGAACTGAAAGCGCTGTCCGTACCGTGCTCTGACTCTAAAGCGATTGCTCAGGTTGGTACCATCTCCGCTAACTCCGACGAAACCGTAGGTAAACTGATCGCAGAAGCGATGGACAAAGTCGGTAAAGAAGGCGTTATCACCGTTGAAGACGGTACCGGTCTGCAGGACGAACTGGAC
>NZ_JAWOWA010000124.1:0-1106 GCF_033340195.1 Vibrio sp. 1457 | reverse complement strand
GTGAGCGAACTAACGTCACAGGTTCTGCTCGCTTTAAACGTTTGATCAAAGAAGAACAGTATGACGAAGCATTAGAAGTCGCGCGTCAGCAAGTTGAAAATGGTGCCCAAATCATCGACATCAACATGGATGAGGGGATGTTAGACGCACAGGCTTGTATGGTGCGTTTTCTAAACCTATGTGCCTCAGAACCAGAAATCTCCAAAGTGCCAATCATGGTCGACTCTTCCAAATGGGAAGTGATTGAAGCGGGTCTGAAATGCATTCAAGGTAAAGGTATTGTGAACTCTATCTCTTTGAAGGAAGGCAAAGAGAAATTTGTTGAGCAAGCTAAACTGATCCGTCGTTATGGCGCTGCTGTGATCGTCATGGCATTCGATGAGGTTGGTCAGGCAGAAACGCGCGCGCGCAAGCTAGAAATCTGTACAAATGCTTATCGTATTTTGGTAGACGAAGTTGGCTTCCCGCCAGAAGACATTATTTTTGACCCGAACATTTTTGCCGTCGCAACGGGTATTGATGAGCACAACAACTATGCTGTTGATTTCATTGAAGCTGTAGCGGACATCAAGCGCGATTTGCCACACGCGATGATTTCCGGAGGCGTGTCGAATGTTTCTTTCTCTTTCCGTGGCAATAACTACGTTCGTGAAGCTATCCATGCTGTATTCCTCTATCACTGTTTTAAAAATGGTATGGATATGGGGATCGTAAACGCGGGTCAACTTGAAATTTATGACAACGTTCCGGAAAAACTACGAGAAGCGGTAGAAGACGTTGTGCTTAACCGTCGAGATGACGCTACAGAAAGATTGTTGGATATCGCGGCTGAGTACGCAGATAAAGGCGTTGGCAAAGAAGAAGATGCCTCTGCGCTTGAGTGGCGAACTTGGCCTGTCGCAAAACGTTTAGAGCATGCGTTAGTTAAAGGGATCACAGAGTTCATCGTTGCAGACACTGAAGAAGCACGTGTGAATGCGGCAAAACCACTTGAAGTGATTGAAGGTCCTTTGATGGATGGCATGAACGTGGTGGGGGACCTATTTGGTGAAGGTAAGATGTTCTTACCTCAAGTCGTGAAATCAGCACGTGTGATGAAGCAAGCT
>NZ_JAWOWA010000123.1:639-1112 GCF_033340195.1 Vibrio sp. 1457 | reverse complement strand
CGCTGGCGGCAGGGAACTGCGTAGTGCTTAAACCATCAGAAATTACCCCGCTGACCGCGTTGAAGTTGGCAGAGCTGGCGAAAGATATCTTCCCGGCAGGCGTGATTAACATACTGTTTGGCAGAGGCAAAACGGTGGGTGATCCGCTGACCGGTCATCCCAAAGTGCGGATGGTGTCGCTGACGGGCTCTATCGCCACCGGCGAGCACATCATCAGCCATACCGCGTCGTCCATTAAGCGTACTCATATGGAACTTGGTGGCAAAGCGCCAGTGATTGTTTTTGATGATGCGGATATTGAAGCAGTGGTCGAAGGTGTACGTACATTTGGCTATTACAATGCTGGACAGGATTGTACTGCGGCTTGTCGGATCTACGCGCAAAAAGGCATTTACGATACGCTGGTGGAAAAACTGGGTGCTGCGGTGGCAACGTTAAAATCTGGTGCGCCGGATGACGAGTCTACGGAGCTT
>NZ_JAWOWA010000123.1:0-629 GCF_033340195.1 Vibrio sp. 1457 | reverse complement strand
AGCTCGCTGGCGCATCTCGAACGCGTCAGCAAGGCAGTAGAAGAGGCGAAAGCGACAGGGCACATCAAAGTGATCACTGGCGGTGAAAAGCGCAAGGGTAATGGCTATTACTATGCGCCGACGCTGCTGGCTGGCGCATTACAGGACGATGCCATCGTGCAAAAAGAGGTATTTGGTCCAGTAGTGAGTGTTACGCCCTTCGACAACGAAGAACAGGTGGTGAACTGGGCGAATGACAGCCAGTACGGACTTGCATCTTCGGTATGGACGAAAGATGTGGGCAGGGCGCATCGCGTCAGCGCACGGCTGCAATATGGTTGTACCTGGGTCAATACCCATTTCATGCTGGTAAGTGAAATGCCGCACGGTGGGCAGAAACTTTCTGGTTACGGCAAGGATATGTCACTTTATGGGCTGGAGGATTACACCGTCGTCCGCCACGTCATGGTTAAACATTAAGGATAATATTGCAGATCGTAAGAGTATGAGATGATCTTGCGTACTGTCAGAGCACTGATTTCTCTGACAGTACGTGCTGCGTGCAAAATCACTACATCAAATAAACCAGCCAAATCTCATAGAGATAAGAGTAAACAAACCAACAGCAGCAAAGACATTTATCAGTACTA
>NZ_JAWOWA010000122.1:0-1114 GCF_033340195.1 Vibrio sp. 1457 | reverse complement strand
CAGTTTTCTCCCGACGGCTCAATTCCTTGTTGGCAAGCTGTTGCCACTCCTGCTCGTTAGACATTATTTGCTCCGTAAAACGCAATCAAAATGAGGGTATTTGCGCTTACGGTGAGCTTTTTACGTGGGTTTGTCGCCAGCAAAAAAAATGCATTCAGACGTCGTTTTTTGCCGCCTGAGATTTGTCTATTTTGTGATGTGATTCAAGGAATACAAAAAGAAGTGAGGACAACGCCTGATATGTGCTATCAGGCATTATTTGATGGATTAATCCTGACGAAGGACTTTGTGACCATAATCGAGTAACGCATCAGTGACTTTACGCATCATGCGGCTTTCAGGAGCAAAGCGGTGCCAGTAGAGCATCCGTCGTTGAAATAGCCCAGGCGTTAAGTCAATCAGTTCACCGCTGGCCAGCTCTTTCTCGATTTGCAGGTGCGGGATCATACAGCAGGTGGTGCCCTGGCGAGCAAGTTGTACGAACGCTTCTGAAGAATTAACGATATGGCAGGGTACGCTGCCAGGAGGCAGATCGAAGTTTTGCTTCAAAAAGGCCTGGTGCATATCGTCAAGTTGGTCAAACACTGCCACTGGCGCTTTCAGTAAGGCCGAACGCGTTACGCCGTTAGGGAAATATTTTTCGGCAAAGGGTTTTGAGCTGACGAACAGATAGTCGAGCGCACCAAGTTTATCGACAAGACAACTCGGCAGCGCCTGATGTTGAATACTCACCGCGCCGACCACTTCGCCGCGGCGCAGACGTTCCTGAGTGCGGGTTTCATCTTCTACCTGCAAGTTGAGGCGGATAGGCGAATCAGCCAACACAGGAGCCAGTGCAGGAAGCAACCACGTCGCCAGACTGTCGGCGTTGACCGCCAGTGAAAGCAGCAGCGGAGTCGAACCGGTTTGTTCATCGCCCAGCCACTCTTCTTCCAGCAACTCCACCTGGCGCAGCAGTGCCAGCAGTTTTTGCCCTTGTTCCGTCGGGCGCGGCGGTACGGTACGCACCAACAGCGGCTGCCCGAACATATTTTCCAGTTGCTTAATGCGCTGTGAGACGGCTGATTGTGTAATGCACAGCTTTTGTGCCGCGCGCTCAAATCCTCGTTCACGG
>NZ_JAWOWA010000121.1:0-1115 GCF_033340195.1 Vibrio sp. 1457 | reverse complement strand
CGGGGAGTCGGGTCACCTGGCGTTATAAATTCGGCGGCAACGAGAACCAGCTCGACGGCTATGAGAAATGGTTGTTACCTCAGCTTAAACCCGAACAACGCTGGTACGGTCTGGAACAGGACGAAGGCGCGCTGGGGCGATCGATGGAACGCTCGCAACAGTTCCTGCTGCTTTCGGCGCTTCTGACCTTGCTGCTGGCAGTGGCAGCAGTGGCGGTAGCGATGAATCATTACTGTCGCAGTCGCTACGATCTGGTGGCGATCCTCAAAACGCTGGGGGCAGGGCGAGCGCAACTGCGTAAGCTAATCGTCGGTCAGTGGTTGCTGGTGCTGGCGCTTTCAGCCGTTACCGGTGGGGCCATAGGCCTGTTGTTCGAAAACGTGTTGATGGTGCTGCTCAAGCCCGTTCTGCCTGCTGCACTACCGCCAGCCAGCCTCTGGCCGTGGCTGTGGGCGCTTGGCACCATGACGGTCATCTCGCTGCTGGTGGGGCTACGACCATATCGCTTGTTGCTGGCAACGCAGCCTTTACGCGTATTACGTAATGATGTGGTAGCGAACGTCTGGCCGCTGAAGTTTTATCTGCCGATTGTCAGTGTGGTGGTTGTGCTGCTGCTCGCCGGATTAATGGGTGGCAGCATGCTGCTTTGGGCGGTGCTGGCGGGCGCGGTAGTACTGGCTTTGCTGTGCGGTGTGCTGGGCTGGATGCTGCTGAATGTACTTCGCCGCATGACGCTGAAATCGCTGCCTCTGCGCCTGGCGGTCAGCCGCCTGTTACGTCAGCCGTGGTCAACATTAAGCCAGCTTTCGGCATTTTCGCTCTCCTTTATGCTGCTGGCGCTGCTGCTGGTATTGCGTGGCGATCTGCTTGACCGCTGGCAGCAGCAGCTACCTCCAGAAAGCCCGAACTACTTTTTAATTAACATTGCCACAGAACAGGTAGAACCGCTAAAAGCGTTCCTCGCGGAACATCAGATAGTCCCGGAATCATTTTATCCGGTAGTGCGGGCGCGGCTGACGGCGATTAACGATAAGCCGACAGAAGGTAATGAAGATGAGGCGCTTAACCGCGAACTCAATCTTACCTGGCAAAATACGCGACCCGATCATAATCCG
>NZ_JAWOWA010000120.1:0-1121 GCF_033340195.1 Vibrio sp. 1457 | reverse complement strand
GTACCATCAGTCTGTTTATCGATCGCTTTGTGAATCGTCAGGCATTCAATATTGAAGTACCTACTGCACTATTCCAGTCGGTGAATGCAATTGCGGTGATGCTCGCTGGGGTTGTTCTGGCCTGGCTGGCGTCGCCAGAAAGCCGCGGCAACTCAACATTGCGCGTCTGGCTGAAGTTTGCCTTTGGCTTACTGCTGATGGCTTGTGGCTTTATGTTGTTGGCATTTGATGCCCGACATGCAGCGGCTGACGGTCAAGCGTCAATGGGCGTGATGATATCCGGGCTGGCGCTAATGGGCTTTGCCGAACTCTTTATTGACCCGGTGGCGATTGCGCAAATCACGCGTCTGAAAATGTCTGGCGTATTAACCGGGATTTATATGCTGGCAACAGGCGCGGTCGCCAACTGGCTGGCAGGCGTCGTGGCACAGCAGACGACAGAGTCGCAAATTAGCGGTATGGCAATTGCAGCTTACCAGCGATTCTTTTCTCAGATGGGAGAGTGGACGTTGGCTTGTGTCGCGATCATCGTCGTATTGGCCTTTGCTACCCGTTTTCTGTTTAGCACGCCGACGAATATGATACAGGAGAGCAACGATTAACTGTCCTAAAAACAATTGGTTATGAATAAATTAACTTTCAGTTTATCACACTAGTAAATCGAGATTAATAAGTCATTTAAACCATTTTGATGGTTATTTATTAGTGATATCAACTTGAGGTAAGCGTTAGTTTCGATAAGATAAACTGAGTTATTAATAGTCGAGGCAGATAATACAGTGTACCGATCTGTCTCTTTATCTACGCTAAATTGAAAGCTGGATTTAGAGGAACCAAAATGTCTGAACAAGAAACACGGGGAGCCAATGAGGCTATTGATTTTAACGATGAACTGAGAAATCGCCGCGAAAAACTGGCGGCACTACGTCAGCAAGGTGTGGCGTTTCCCAATGATTTTCGCCGCGACCATACCTCTGACCAGTTGCACGAAGAGTTTGATGCGAAGGATAAACAGGAACTGGAATCTTTAAACATTGACGTCTCGGTTGCTGGCCGAATGATGGTCCGTCGTATCATGGGGAAAGCCTCCTTTGTAACGTTGCAGGATGTCGGTGGCCGTA
>NZ_JAWOWA010000119.1:0-1129 GCF_033340195.1 Vibrio sp. 1457 | reverse complement strand
ATCGCGAAACGTAGACCTTCGTCCATTGCGATTGGTGCGATTAGCTCTACAGTCATCTGTACGTTGTCGCCTGGCATTACCATTTCTACGCCGTCTGGTAGCTGGATGTCACCAGTTACGTCAGTTGTACGGAAGTAGAACTGTGGACGGTAGCCTTTGAAGAATGGAGTGTGACGACCACCTTCATCTTTAGACAGTACGTATACTTCTGATTCGAACTTAGTGTGTGGAGTGATTGAACCAGGCTTAGCTAGTACTTGACCACGCTCAACTTCGTCACGCTTAGTACCACGTAGAAGTGCACCAACGTTCTCACCTGCACGGCCTTCGTCTAGAAGCTTACGGAACATCTCAACACCAGTACATGTAGTTGTAGTAGTGTCTTTGATACCTACGATAGCAACTTCGTCACCTACAGTTAGGATACCACGCTCGATACGGCCAGTTACTACTGTACCACGACCTTGGATTGAGAATACGTCTTCGATAGGCATTAGGAATGGCTGATCTACCGCACGCTCTGGCTCAGGGATGTAAGTATCTAGAGCTTCTGCTAGTTCAACGATTTTCGCTTCCCACTGCTCTTCGCCGTTTAGTGCGCCTAGTGCAGAACCTTGGATAACTGGTAGGTCATCACCTGGGAAATCGTATTCAGATAGAAGTTCACGAACTTCCATTTCTACTAGTTCTAGTAGCTCTTCATCGTCAACCATGTCACATTTGTTCATGAATACGATGATGTATGGGATACCAACCTGACGGCCTAGTAGGATGTGCTCACGAGTTTGTGGCATTGGGCCATCTGTCGCAGCAACAACTAGGATACCACCGTCCATCTGTGCAGCACCAGTGATCATGTTTTTAACATAGTCAGCGTGTCCTGGACAGTCAACGTGTGCGTAGTGGCGTGATGGAGTGTCGTACTCAACGTGAGAAGTTGCGATTGTGATACCGCGCTCACGCTCTTCTGGAGCGTTATCGATAGATGCGAAGTCTTTAGCTACACCGCCGTAAACTTTAGCAAGAGTAGTACAGATAGCTGCAGTTAGAGTTGTTTTACCGTGGTCAACGTGGCCGATAGTACCAACGTTAACGTGCGGTTTCGTACGTTCAAATTTTTCTTTAGACA
>NZ_JAWOWA010000118.1:0-1133 GCF_033340195.1 Vibrio sp. 1457 | reverse complement strand
CGGAACGTTCCAACTCCGCGACTCTGATGAGCAACTGCATTGCGTGAATTTTATCCATTTCTTTGACCGATTGTTGTTCACAACGAAACAGTAGCATCCATATCGCATTGTTTATTGTTTTTTCTAACATCTAATGCCGGGTTTCACAATGTTGTCATGACGAATGTGGCGATTTCTCAGCAGGAAAAGGGCGGAATAGCTTTCTGAGAAAGGTGAATCCCCCTAAACAGAGCGTATTTTTCAGCGATTCCCTTTAAAGTGAATAGAGGACGTGTTGGCTATTTGTGCTTATTTTTGTCTCATTGCCGTTTGTTATTTTTGCTTGTGGTCGCGGAGTTTCATTTTTAATTGCATGCGTACTAACCACCAATATAAGGAAATCCTCAAAATTGTTTTAAATAGTGCCCTCGACATGTAATTTCAGGCGTTTAGCTGTAACTATTTATATCGGTAACTATTTTCTACGCGTCATCTCTGTAGAATGGCCACCGCCAAATGGCGAATTCTTATTTTTTCTCGCGGGTAATACCCTTCCACTACTTAAGTCTTTTTAACGTATTCAGGTGGAGATTCAGTTATGCAAATAGTCATGTTTGACAGGCAGTCAATATTTATTCATGGAATGAAAATCAGTTTACAGCAGCGTATTCCAGGAGTGAGTATTCAGGGGGCCAGTCAGGCAGACGAGTTATGGCAAAAGCTGGAAAGTGACCCTGAAGCCTTAGTTATGCTCGATGGCGATCAGGATGGTGAGTTTTGCTACTGGTTGCTGCAAAAAACCGTGGTGCAATTTCCTGAGGTTAAGGTGTTAATTACGGCGACGGATTGCAATAAACGGTGGTTACAGGAAGTTATCCATTTTAATGTGCTGGCCATTGTGCCTCGTGATTCAACCGTCGAGACATTTGCGTTGGCGGTAAATAGTGCGGCGATGGGGATGATGTTTCTGCCTGGAGACTGGCGGACGACGCCGGAAAAGGACATTAAAGATCTCAAATCGTTAAGCGCCCGCCAGCGGGAGATTTTAACCATGTTAGCGGCGGGCGAATCAAATAAGGAGATCGGCAGAGCGCTGAATATCAGTACCGGAACGGTAAAAGCGCATCTGGAATCCCTGTATCGCCGTCTGGAAG
>NZ_JAWOWA010000117.1:0-1139 GCF_033340195.1 Vibrio sp. 1457 | reverse complement strand
GGCAGGCGTGGTGCCAAATGCCCGTTATTGTTAGCGGACACGAAAACCAGGCCATTACTCACAGTATAACGGTCGGCAGTCGCATAACCGTTCAGGGGTTCATTTCATGCCACAAGGCAAAGAACGGACTGAGCAAAATGGTTTTGCATGCCGAGCAGATTGAATTGATAGATTCTGGAGACTAGCCATATGGCACGTTATTTCCGTCGTCGCAAGTTCTGCCGTTTCACCGCGGAAGGCGTTCAAGAGATCGACTATAAAGATATCGCTACGCTGAAAAACTACATCACCGAAAGCGGTAAGATTGTCCCAAGCCGTATCACCGGTACCCGTGCAAAATACCAGCGTCAGCTGGCTCGCGCTATCAAACGCGCTCGCTACCTGTCCCTGCTGCCGTACACTGATCGCCATCAGTAATCGGTCACGGTCCATTAATACGACTTTGAGAGGATAAGGTAATGCAAGTTATTCTGCTTGATAAAGTAGCAAACCTGGGTAGCCTGGGTGATCAGGTAAACGTTAAAGCGGGCTATGCTCGTAACTTCCTGGTACCGCAGGGTAAAGCTGTTCCAGCTACCAAGAAAAACATTGAATTCTTCGAAGCACGTCGCGCTGAACTGGAAGCTAAACTGGCTGAAGTTCTGGCAGCTGCTAATGCTCGCGCTGAGAAAATCAATGCACTGGAAACTGTTACCATCGCGTCTAAAGCTGGCGACGAAGGTAAACTGTTCGGTTCCATCGGTACTCGCGACATCGCTGACGCTGTAACTGCAGCTGGCGTTGAAGTGGCTAAGAGCGAAGTTCGTCTGCCGAACGGCGTTCTGCGTACCACTGGCGAACACGAAGTGAGCTTCCAGGTTCACAGCGAAGTATTCGCGAAAGTGATCGTAAACGTAGTAGCTGAATAATTCGTTATTCAACGAGACGTAAAAACGCCGACCATTGGTCGGCGTTTTGCTTTATAGCGAAAGCGTTACAACTGGTAGTATAACGCTCTGATATCTATTAATTAGCTTGTCGCTAACTGTACTTGCGGTTCTTCATCTTTAACTTTGATAAGCGTCCACAGCGCAATGGCGCCAATAATGTCAAAGAAAGCCAGGGCAATAAAGAACGGCGCGAAGCCGATAATGTGAACG
>NZ_JAWOWA010000116.1:0-1148 GCF_033340195.1 Vibrio sp. 1457 | reverse complement strand
CCGGTTTCAAACGCTACTGCGCGGGTAGTCGGGTCTGGGATGACGTTAAAAGTGATCTTCTTAATCGCCGGCTTTTCGCCCCAGTAGTTTTCGTTACGGACGAAGACATCGTACTGATTCAGTTTCGATTCCTGCAAAATCCACGGTCCGGTGCCAATCGGCGCTTTAATCCCGTTCATGGTTTCATTATTTTTAAACTGCGATGGGGCGATAAAGCGGAAAGGACGGGGCAGGGCCAGTTCTTGCAGGAAAGGATAGTAGGCGCTTTTCAGGGTAATTTGCAGCTCTGTTTTACTGAGTGCTTTAACATCAACAATCTGGTTTGCCAGCTCCAGCCAGGCGTGACGTTGACGGTTATCGAGCACTGCGCGGAAGTTTTCTGCCGCCGCCTCGGCATCGAACGGTTCACCGTTGGAGAATTTCACGTCATCACGCAGGGTGAAGGTCCAGGTTTTACCATCTTCTGAATGAGTCCAGCTTTTAGCCAGCCACGGGATCACCGAACCGTCTGCCTGATATTTCACCAATGGTTCATAAACCATGCTCTGGGCGAACATCTGGTTAGGCGTGTAAAGGTGCGGGTTTAGTGGCCCGACATTCACCGGCCAGGCGGTGGTGATTTCATCTGGTGCAGCGGCATGGACGATAAAAGACGCACAAGCCAGCAGCGCAAAGAGATTGCGGCGGAGTATGGAGAGCATGGTAACCCCAATGGATTAAAATAGATGGCGGAAATAAGTATGACGATTTTAAGTATTCGTCATACTGATTACCTGTTCTGGATCAATAGATGGGCAGTCGGGTGGGCGGATCAGTTAACTGAATCGATCCATTGCACACTGTCGGCGGTGAGCGTAAAGGGAGTAGGGGTGCAGATCGCAAGGCTTAAATTTTCAAGCTGACAATGGCTGACTGACAGCGAGGAGTGATAGGTGCTGTCTACGCTGACGATTTGCCAGGCGCTGCCGCCACGCTGTTTAACGATGGCTTCTTTGCGCGTCCAGATGCGCCAGAACATTTCCAGTTGCTGATCAGGATGCACGGCGTCCATCTCAGCGTGTTCCCCGAGGCTGAATACGGCGTTCGCCAGCCAGCGCCAGTGGGCGCGCGGGCGAATCACTTCGATATCGCAGCCGGCGTCGCCTTCA
>NZ_JAWOWA010000115.1:0-1153 GCF_033340195.1 Vibrio sp. 1457 | reverse complement strand
CTTTTGATGCGCGCTGCGTCAGAATGTCGCATTAATTTCCAGTAAATTTCGTCAATGATCACAATTCCAGAATTATATTTTACTTCTGCATAACATTGCGTTTTTTATTCTTTTTATTCACCCACATCGCAAACGTATTCACTTAATATGCACTTTAAATGCATATGGTTTGGTTATAACTCCTTGATTTCCAGTTAGCCTCCGCCGTTTATGCACTTTTATCACTGGCTGGCACGAACCCTGCAATCTACATTTACAGCGCAAACATTACTTATTGTTAACATATAAATAACGAATTATTTACTATAGAGGTCGCTATGTCTCAGCCAATTACGCGTGAAAACTTTGATGAATGGATGATACCTGTTTACGCTCCGGCACCCTTTATACCGGTACGTGGCGAAGGTTCGCGCTTGTGGGATCAGCAGGGGAAAGAGTATATCGACTTCGCGGGTGGCATTGCGGTGAACGCGCTGGGCCATGCGCATCCGGAACTGCGTGAAGCGCTGAACGAACAGGCGAGTAAGTTCTGGCATACCGGCAACGGTTACACCAACGAGCCGGTACTGCGACTGGCGAAAAAATTGATCGACGCCACGTTTGCCGATCGCGTCTTCTTTTGTAACTCCGGTGCGGAAGCCAACGAAGCGGCGCTAAAACTGGCGCGTAAATTCGCTCACGACCGCTACGGCAGCCATAAGAGCGGCATCGTGGCGTTCAAAAATGCGTTTCATGGTCGCACGCTGTTTACTGTCAGTGCGGGTGGGCAGCCAGCCTATTCACAGGATTTTGCGCCACTGCCGGCGGATATTCGTCATGCTGCATATAACGATATTAACTCTGCCAGCGCGCTGATTGACGTCTATACCTGTGCGGTGATTGTCGAACCCATCCAGGGGGAAGGCGGTGTGGTGCCAGCCAGCAACGCGTTTTTACAAGGTCTGCGTGAATTGTGTAACCGCCACAATGCGCTGTTGATTTTTGATGAAGTGATGACGGGGTTCCGTGTGGCACTGGGCGGCGCGCAAGCGTATTACGACATCAAACCCGATCTCACTACGCTGGGTAAAATCATTGGTGGTGGGATGCCGGTTGGAGCGTTTGGTGGACGTAAAGATGTGATGCAATTTATCGCACCAACAGGTCCGGTTTA
>NZ_JAWOWA010000114.1:0-1156 GCF_033340195.1 Vibrio sp. 1457 | reverse complement strand
CAGAATCACTGTCTGCGCTGCTATGAATACTGTTAGCCCCGCTAAACGAATATCCCAGTAATAGCGCGTTGATCCCTTCATCCCAACGTTCAGGGGGGACATAACCACGGGCATTACTTTTGATGGCGATTTGCGGTACTGAAATTTCCAGACGGAGTTTATTCACATTAAACGTTACGCTGGCATCCGGAATAATCTCCGCCAATGGCACACACGCTTGTTTGTCCAGTTGTTTAAAAGCCGGAAACGCATCAGTATTAACACCCATTGCATCCAGGCTTTCAGTCGTCAAACAGGCGGCAATCCCCTTCTCTGGCGTTATCTCAACAAAATTGACGTTGCGCGTATCTACAATTGTCTGATTCAGAACAATATCGACACGATAAACCCCTGGCGTTATTTTTTGTCCTTTTTCGAAACGAGACAAATCGGCCACCATTGAGGGATCATCTTTGAAAAAGGCAGGATCGAACCAGGTTTCAGCTTGTGCATTGAACGCTGCCGACACAAACACCACCAGCCCACCAATAAACGATGGCACTCCACCAGAGCTTAACAGGCTGTGTTGTCGATGAGTTCTATACATCTCGCTCTCTTAACTGAAGACGGCTTACGATTTACAGTTGAGTTGCGGCGTTTCCGCCCCGTAGTCATTGATGGTTCGATACGTTACGCTGCTATTTTTGGCCCCCTTTGGCAGAGAAAATTGGTATTTATCAAAGGGGGAAATCATTTGATTTTTAACTACTTTTCCACCTATTTTCAGGTCTGTCAGGGTAATGAAATAAGGTGTTGGGTTACTGACCGTAACCATGTCAGCTGACGAAGTGCAACGCAGTTTCGCCGGAGCCTCGCCTAAGGGATACGCTAAACCTTTTGGTCGCCAGAAAAGTTTGATGACGCTTTGTGTGGCAATCTTCAGGGTATTTCCCTCTTTCCGCTTCGTTGTTGAAGGGACTGCCCGTACGCTAGTGAAGAAAAGGGTTTCTCTGTCTTTCGCCAACGGCGCACCAATGTACATAATGCGTAACAGATTCTCATTAGCCGGATTCAGCACAAATAGCGGTGGTGTAATAATAAAGTCTGCTGATTTTTTATTATCTGGGGTCATCACCCATGACTGAATAAGATAAGGAACATCCGGACTGGTGTTACG
>NZ_JAWOWA010000113.1:0-1161 GCF_033340195.1 Vibrio sp. 1457 | reverse complement strand
CAGTCGTCTTCATTCATTACCACGTCCAGACGCCAGTGCAGCTTATTCTCCACGTGCCAGTGGTTTCGGATTGCTGTGGCGAACTTCTCTGCGGTTAAATCAGCAGAACTGATATAATATCTGACCGTCATTTCTGGCTCTTTCTTTTGTTCTGCTATTATGGACCGAAAGGAGACTGCGACGCATAATTTCTTTAGCCCTTTCCATTCAAACGTGAAATCAATAAGTTCATCAGGGACATCGCAAACAATATGAAGACGGATTTCTTCTCTGCCGTGACTCTTTTCACTGATTGCGTAACTGTCATGCTCTGGATTATTTAATTCTTTCAGCGGAAATTTTTCCTCAAAGGCTTTATTTAGCCGCCCCTGGTTTCCTTTTACCGCGAATAAATAATCACCTCCCTGTTTTTGTATCTTCTCTGCAATATCTTTCTGGCAACCCATCGCATCAGTTGTGATGATTTTTCCTTTAATATCCAGCATGTTAAGAAGTTCTGGAATAGCTGTGATCTCATTGGATTTCTTATCCGTCTTGATCTGTCCGATGACCAGACTGTGCATTGTTGAGAACGCACTAATGACATGAATCGCTCCCCTGCGGCGACTCTTGTCATAAGAGTGCCGGAGCGTTTTTCCATCAATTGCGATGACGTCTTTATCATCTGAAGAATGGCAGTCACGCATCCAGTTAATAAAGCACTCGTGAAATTTTGCAGGACTGATACAGGATACAACTCTGGCAATAGTATCGTGAACAGGAATACCATTTTCAAAATCACCATATTGCTTCAAGAAATCGAGATGTGTTTCCCCGAAATCCTCTATATCTTCCCAACCTTCTGCACCAGAAATAACGGCACAAATAGTCAACAGTAGAATATCTGACAATTTATGTTCTACTTTCCAGGCTTGTCTGTAATCGGGGATAATAGAAATATGTTCCATCAATTTTTTAAGTTCCATTTTGTTCTCCTTAATTATGTAAGAAGTATTTGATCATGTATAAGCAATAAAAAACAGCTTCAGGTAATAAGGAATATCTCAATTTTTAAACATAAAATGCGAATTATTTAGTACAAAAAAGTAGCGTTACGTGATCTTTCCCTGGGATACAACTCTGGCAATGGTATCGTGAACAGGAATACCATTTTCAAAATCA
>NZ_JAWOWA010000112.1:0-1162 GCF_033340195.1 Vibrio sp. 1457 | reverse complement strand
GGATCGTACTGAAACCATGATTCTGCGCGACCCGTTCGACGCGTAATTCTGGTACGCCTGGCAGATATTTTGCCTGCCGGGCGAACAGTGTGATACATTGCTGTGTCGGGTAAGCCATTACGCTATCCGACACAGTGTTAAATCCTCGCTTTTTTCCTTCCCCGAACTGAAATAAATTAGCGACACAGCTTGTGGCTGGTTTATCATCAATATAAATGTATTTTTTCCCGATTTCCCTTTTGAGGTTGATGTGCAGTTAACGAGTCTCCCTGCTTCCGGCTTACGTTCGCTGATCTACATGGCGTCATTGCCAGAAGGGCGGATGACCAGTATTTCTGAAGTGACTGACGTCTACGGCGTCTCCCGTAATCATATGGTCAAAATAATCAATCAACTTAGTCGTGCCGGCTACGTGACTGCTGTTCGTGGAAAAAATGGCGGCATTCGCCTGGGTAAATCGGCGAGTGCGATACGTATTGGTGATGTGGTGCGCGAGCTGGAGCCCTTATCGCTGGTGAATTGCAGCAGTGAGTTTTGCCACATTACACCTGCCTGTCGGTTGAAACAGGCGCTTTCTAAGGCCGTGCAAAGTTTTCTTACGGAACTGGATAACTACACGCTTGCCGATTTGGTTGAAGAGAATCAACCGCTTTATAAATTATTGCTGGTGGAGTGACGAAAATCTTCATCAGAGATGACAACGGAGGAACCGAGATGTCACAAGATCCTTTCCAAGAACGCGAAGCTGAAAAATACGCGAATCCCATCCCTAGTCGGGAATTTATCCTCGAACATTTAACCAAACGTGAAAAACCGGCCAGCCGTGATGAGCTGGCGGTAGAACTGCACATTGAAGGCGAAGAGCAGCTTGAAGGCCTGCGTCGCCGCCTGCGCGCGATGGAGCGCGATGGTCAACTGGTCTTCACTCGTCGTCAGTGCTATGCGCTGCCGGAACGCCTCGACCTGGTGAAAGGTACCGTTATTGGCCACCGTGATGGCTACGGCTTTCTGCGGGTTGAAGGGCGTAAAGATGATTTGTATCTCTCCAGCGAGCAGATGAAAACCTGCATTCATGGCGATCAGGTGCTGGCTCAGCCGCTGGGCGCGGACCGTAAGGCCCGCCGCGAAGCGCGCATCGTCCGCGTCCTCGTGCCGAAAACCA
>NZ_JAWOWA010000111.1:0-1165 GCF_033340195.1 Vibrio sp. 1457 | reverse complement strand
AGGCTTTTCCTGCCCGATGCTAAAACGGACAACAGTACCAGGTTACCCCAGTACTGTTGCTGTATGGATTAACAGGAGTGTAATCAAAATACGCCGATTTTGCACCTGTTCCGTGTTAGCGCGTCTTAATAACCAGACGATTACTCTGCTTGACTTCTTCCAGAACAACGTATGTCCGTGTGTCATTGACTCCAGGCAGACGCAGCAGGGTTTCCCCCAGCAACTGACGGTAGGCTGACATATCCGGCACGCGTGTTTTCAACAGGTAGTCGAAATCACCAGATACTAAATGACACTCCTGAATTTCTTCAAGTTTTTGTACAGCGGTATTGAATTGTTCAAACACATCCGGTGCGCCACGATTCAGAGTAATCTCAACGAATACCAGAAGTGATGCATCCAGATAATGGGGGTTAAGCAGCGCCGTATAGCCCTGAATAAACCCTTGTCTTTCCAGCCGACGCACACGCTCAAGGCACGGCGTTGGGGAAAGTCCCACACGTTTAGAAAGCTCGACGTTAGAAATACGCCCATCCTTTTGCAACTCATTAAGAATGTTACGATCGATACGGTCGAGATCTTTGCCAGGGCGCTTCTTGCTATCTACCATTATTATTGTCTCTCTGTATTCCTTCCCTACTCCTGTCTGACCCTGAAACATCACTGTTCAGAGTCGCTACCCGTCACGATAGACCGAAATCATGAAGATTCACGGCGCGCAATGCCTGGGTCTACGGTGAGAAGACCGTTGCCTTGTGGCAGCTATCGACATCACGAATGGCGTCTGTCCACGCCATACGTAGATTTCACTAGCACGGTAAACATGGTATTTACATGCATGGTTATGCGCATATAAGAATACTGTTTTTTTTCTTCCTCGAATGTTTTCGCAAAACACCAGGGGATTGTCAAAGCAAAACATCGATTTTTAGTACAACATGCCAGATATTCATTAACAGGGGCGTTTATTCATCATTTAATCGGCTTATAAAGCGGGAAATTTAAGTAGCAGAGGTGATAATGACGGGAGAATTTGACCTGCTTATCGATGCTGCCGATTGCACAAATTGTTAACAAAATCGTCATACTCTTTTTTTACGTCTGTAAATTCCCTACAATCCTGCCCATTGTCTGCCAACAACTATGGGGATCTCATGGGCACGAC
>NZ_JAWOWA010000110.1:0-1165 GCF_033340195.1 Vibrio sp. 1457 | reverse complement strand
CGGGCTTTCTCTTCTTCTGGCAACGCCAGACCATCGATAAACTGCTTCATGCCTTCGGCGTCAACGCGCTTACCGCGAGTCAGCTCTTTCAGCTTCTCGTACGGTTTTTCGATGCCATAGCGACGCATAACTGTCTGGCTTGGCTCAGCCAGCACTTCCCAGTTGTGATCCAGCTCATCCAGCAGATGGTCACGGGTTACTTCCAGTTTGCTCACGCCTTTCAGGGTGGATTGATACGCAATCAGCGCATAACCGATACCCACGCCGAGGTTACGCAGCACGGTGGAGTCGGTCAGGTCACGCTGCCAGCGGGAAACCGGCAGTTTGCTTGCCAGATGCTGCAATACCGCGTTGGAAAGGCCCAGATTCCCTTCGGAGTTTTCGAAGTCAATCGGGTTAACTTTATGCGGCATGGTGGAAGAACCAATCTCACCAGCAATGGTTTTCTGTTTGAAGTGGTTAAGGGCGATATAACCCCAGACGTCACGGTCAAAGTCGATCAGAATGGTGTTGAAGCGCGCAACGCAATCAAACAGTTCGGCAATGTAGTCGTGCGGTTCGATCTGGGTGGTGTACGGGTTCCACTGAATACCCAGCGAGGTGACGAACTCTTCGCTGAACTGATGCCAGTCAACTTCCGGGTAAGCGGCGATGTGGGCGTTATAGTTACCGACCGCGCCGTTGATTTTGCCGAGGATCTCCACCTGGTTAAGCTGGCGGTACTGGCGCTCCATACGGTAGGCGACGTTTGCCATCTCTTTACCGATGGTTGACGGCGTGGCTGGCTGACCGTGGGTACGAGACAGCAGCGGGATATCGCGATACTGAACGGCGAGATCTTTAATGCCATCAATCAGTTGACGCCAGTATGGCAGGATCACTTCATCACGCGCGGTTTTCAGCATTAATGCGTGGGAGAGGTTATTGATATCTTCCGAAGTACAGGCAAAGTGGATGAATTCAGAAACCGCGTGCAGTTCCGGGATCTCCGCCACTTTTTCTTTCAGGAAATACTCAACCGCTTTAACGTCGTGGTTAGTGGTACGCTCGATAGTTTTGATGCGCACCACATATTCTTCGCTGAAACTAGAAACGATTGCATCAAGGTAACCGATTGCGTCGGCAGCAAAAGCAGGAACTTCCTTGATCGCTGCGTGCGCGGCCA
>NZ_JAWOWA010000109.1:0-1167 GCF_033340195.1 Vibrio sp. 1457 | reverse complement strand
GATGTCTTTCAGCGCCAGATCATTAATACAAACACTGCTGTTCCACAGGCACTCAAGCCCGACCGCCAGATGCAGATTGCCTGCTTTTACCGCCACGCCTGGCTGCTCATAACGAACGTCAGACAAGGTGAGATCGCGCCAGCCGCCGGTGACCTTGCCAACATCCAGTCCTGGCACCCAGCGATCCGCCGCTTTAAATACCAGATGCAGGCCGCTGGTGGTGCCCACCAGAAACGCCACCGATCCCAGCAACAGTAAGATAACGATAACCACGCCGAGGCTGATTTTTTTCCATAAACTCATAATTCTGGCCCCAGACCGATGTAAAACTGTAACCCGTGTTCGTCTTTATCCGCGACCGGTACGGCAAAATCGAGTTTGATTGGCCCGACCGGCGATTCCCAGCGTACGCCGACCCCGGTACCGGTTTTAAAGTCGCTGCGGCGAATATCGCTTACCGCTTCGCCACTATCGACAAACACCGCGCCCCACCATTTTCCGGTCACGTTGTACTGGTATTCCAGCGATCCGGTTATCAGCTTCGAGGCCCCTTTCAGGTCACCGTTGGCGTATTTCGGGGCGATAGATTTGTATTTGTAGCCGCGAATACTGCGATCGCCCCCGGCGAAGAAACGCAGATCCGGCGGTACTTTGTCGAAATCACCGGTTTCAATCCAGCCCAGCGTGCCGCGTGTAACAAAACGATGGCGATCGTACAGTGTGCGGATCCAGACGTTCTGCGCCTGGAAAACGGAGAAATCGACATCTGAGCCCCAGGCAGTGTTGGAGTAGTCGATAGAGTAGCGTTGCGAGTCGCCCCAGGTTGGCATCAGGCCACCACGAGAACGCGTGCGGCTAATCATCACCCCAGGATAAAACAGCATCGTGGTGTTGGTAATTTCACCCTGGGTAAAGTGGTCGAGGCTCCAGCGCAGGTTAATGGCACGCTGCCAGCCGCTGGAGAGATCCCAGTAGCGAGAAGCCACCAGCGTAGTGGAGTCAGATTCGGTATCGTTCAGGTCAGTGCGCTTAAAACCGCCCTGCACCAAATAATATTGTTCCAGTGGATTCTTCAGCAGCGGCATTTTATAGCTGAAGTCGAGGGTCTGTTCCGGCGCGGAAATACTGGTACTGGTGGTCAGACTGTGACCATAAGAGTTCATCCAC
>NZ_JAWOWA010000108.1:0-1168 GCF_033340195.1 Vibrio sp. 1457 | reverse complement strand
GTGTGATTCATCGGATCGCGCAATATCCCGTTTTCCGGGATCACCATCAGCGCGATCGCAGCAATAAAAAGTAGCGCTACGACACCTGCTATGCGTAAACCAAAACGCTGACTTTCGGTCAATGTCTGCAGTTTCTCATCGCTGTTTCCCTGCCATTGACCTAACCGTGGCTCGATGATTTTGTCGGTTATCAGGCCGCCAACAATCGTCAGTACGACTACGGAGCTGGCCATAAAATACCAGTTATCAATTACACTGACGTGCATTTGCGGATTGAACGCAGCTGCCGCTTCCGTGCTGATCCCCGACAGCAACACGTCGGTTGTGACAATCAGTAAATTAGCCGTGAAGCCGCAACCTACGCCTGCAATGGCGGCCAGTAAACCTGCAACTGGATGCCTGCCCACCGCCAGAAAAATCAGCGCACCCATCGGTGGCATGATCACTAACGCCGCATCGGAAGAAATGTGGCTGAAAAAAGCAATAAACAGCACCATATAACTGGCGTAGCGGGCATTAACATGCGATGCCATTTTAACCATTAGTGCTGGCAGTAAGCCGACGCGCTCCGCCAGACCGGCACCTAAAACCAGCGCCAGGATCGCACCAAGTGGAGCAAAACCGCTAAAGTTTTTAATCACATTGGGTAAAAACCAGTGTAATCCTTCCACACTGAGCAGGTTTTTCACCACCACCGGCGTACCATCGGTCGGGTTTTTCGCACTGACGCCAAAGGCTGACAAAATTGCCGTCGTCACCATGAGTACGATAATCAAATAGATAAAGAGCAGAAAAGGATGGGGAACCTTGTTACCAATTCTTTCGACCCAGCCATAGAGCTTCCCGGATTGGGAGGACGACGGTATGGATGACATACTCATGGGCATTCCTCGGTTGTTGTGTTTGCGTTGTTGTTGTTATTTTAAAGGTGACGGTGTCACGTTTTTCGGGATAGGGCAGTGATACGGTTGCGTG
This sequence comes from Vibrio sp. 1457, assembly GCF_033340195.1. Taxonomy (NCBI): domain Bacteria; kingdom Pseudomonadati; phylum Pseudomonadota; class Gammaproteobacteria; order Vibrionales; family Vibrionaceae; genus Vibrio; species Vibrio sp. 1457. Next base: position 193 of record NZ_JAWOWA010000108.1, on the reverse strand, counting down.
TCCGTTACTTGCTGATGCTCTTGTTGGCATTCTTGCAATAGCCCTGAATCAAGGAAGAGATTGACTGTGGTTGCTGCCATAGTTTTCGCCGCCAGCAGCATTCCTTTATGAGCAATAGATGTTCGCCCCTGGCTAACCAGTTGCCACGTATGTAGCGGTGTACCGACGGCAAAACAGGGGCTGAAACACTGGG
>NZ_JAWOWA010000107.1:0-1177 GCF_033340195.1 Vibrio sp. 1457 | reverse complement strand
TCAATGACCCAGCCGCTCAAACTGCGTGGTTTCCAGAAGTGGGATGTGTTCTGTAATGCCGTCAACAACATGATGAATAACCCTCTCTTGCCTGCCCACGGTAAAGGCGTTCTGGTTGCCCTACGTCCGGTACCGGGTATCCGCGTTGAACAAGCCCTGACGCTGTGTCGCCCTAACCGTACCGGCGATATCATGACCATTGGCGGTAATCGGCTGGTGCTGTTTCTCTCATTCTGTCGGATTAACGATCTGGATACCGCGTTGAATCATATTTTCCCATTGCCTACTGGCGACATTTTCTCAAACCGTATGGTCTGGTTTGAAGATGATCAAATCAGTGCCGAGCTGGTGCAGATGCGCTTGCTTGCCCCAGAACAATGGGGCATGCCGCTGCCTTTAACGCAAAGTTCTAAACCGGTCATCAATGCCGAGCACGATGGTCGCCACTGGCGACGAATACCAGAACCCATGCGACTGTTAGATGATGCTGTGGAGCGCTCATCATGATGACCATCAGCGATATCATTGAAATTATTGTCGTTTGCGCACTGATATTTTTCCCGCTGGGCTATCTGGCGCGGCACTCTTTGCGACGCATTCGCGACACCTTACGTTTGTTCTTTGCTAAACCTCGTTATGTTAAACCGGCCGGGACGTTACGCCGCACGGAAAAAGCCAGGGCAACCAAAAAATGACTCAATTTACGCAAAATACCGCCATGCCTTCTTCCCTCTGGCAATACTGGCGCGGCCTTTCCGGCTGGAACTTCTATTTTCTGGTTAAGTTCGGCCTGTTGTGGGCGGGATATCTTAACTTCCATCCGCTCCTCAATTTGGTGTTTGCCGCGTTTCTGCTGATGCCCCTTCCGCGCTACAGCCTGCATCGCTTGCGCCACTGGATTGCCCTGCCGATCGGCTTTGCTTTGTTCTGGCATGACACCTGGTTGCCTGGCCCGGAAAGCATAATGAGCCAGGGTTCGCAGGTGGCGGGGTTCAGTACCGATTATTTAATCGACCTTGTCACACGCTTTATTAACTGGCAGATGATTGGGGCCATTTTTGTTTTATTAGTGGCCTGGTTATTCCTGTCACAATGGATTCGCATTACCGTTTTTGTGGTTGCCATACTGCTATGGCTGAACGTACTTACCCTGGCGGGACCAAGTTTCTCCTTGTGG
>NZ_JAWOWA010000106.1:0-1179 GCF_033340195.1 Vibrio sp. 1457 | reverse complement strand
GAGCTTAACCCACAGCGTGCCGAAAGTTTCTACGGTGGCGGCGCGGAAGGCTATACAGATTACCCGACGTTGTAATCCAACATTGCGAGCGGCGTAAAGCCGCCGCTATACTAAAACAACATTTTGAATCTGTTAGCCATTTTGAGGATAAAAAGATGCGTCTTCTTCATACCATGCTGCGCGTTGGCGATCTGCAACGCTCCATCGATTTTTATACCAAAGTGCTGGGCATGAAACTGCTGCGTACCAGCGAAAACCCGGAATACAAATACTCACTGGCGTTTGTTGGCTACGGCCCGGAAACCGAAGAAGCGGTGATTGAACTGACCTACAACTGGGGCGTGGATAAATACGAACTCGGCACTGCTTATGGTCACATCGCGCTTAGCGTAGATAACGCCGCTGAAGCGTGCGAAAAAATCCGTCAAAACGGGGGTAACGTGACCCGTGAAGCGGGTCCGGTAAAAGGCGGTACTACGGTTATCGCGTTTGTGGAAGATCCGGACGGTTACAAAATTGAGTTAATCGAAGAGAAAGACGCCGGTCGCGGTCTGGGCAACTAATCTCCTGCCGGGCGTGAACTCATCGCGCCCGCATCTTTACTGCATCGACAAGTAATATTTGTCATAATGCGCGCTGCAATTTATCCGTATTAAGAGAATCAGATGTCCGATAACGCTCAACTTACCGGTCTGTGCGACCGTTTTCGTGGTTTTTATCCTGTTGTGATCGATGTTGAAACAGCCGGATTTAACGCCAAAACCGATGCGCTGCTTGAGATTGCCGCCATCACCCTGAAAATGGATGAACAAGGCTGGCTGATGCCGGACACCACATTACATTTCCACGTCGAACCATTTGTCGGCGCAAATTTGCAACCAGAAGCCCTCGCCTTCAACGGCATTGACCCGAACGATCCCGATCGCGGCGCGGTCAGCGAATACGAGGCGCTGCACGAAATTTTTAAAGTTGTACGTAAAGGTATTAAAGCGAGCGGCTGTAACCGCGCCATTATGGTGGCGCACAACGCCAATTTTGATCACAGCTTTATGATGGCCGCCGCAGAACGCGCCTCACTGAAACGTAACCCGTTCCACCCTTTCGCCACTTTTGACACCGCTGCACTGGCCGGGCTGGCACTCGGACAAACCGTATTGTCAAAGGCTTGCCAGACCGCTG
>NZ_JAWOWA010000105.1:0-1183 GCF_033340195.1 Vibrio sp. 1457 | reverse complement strand
TTTTTTCTCGCCAATGCGGTTGCGGATGACACTCCAGAAAGAGAGCGCGATGATTGCCAGAAGCAGGAAGCCACACGCCACCATGATACGGAACGCAAAGTACAGCGGCGCTACACGCGGGATGGAGTCTTTGGTTGCCTGTTGAATCTGCGCTTCAGTCGCATCAGCCACGTTTGGCGTATAGCGTTTCAGCAGCAGACCGTAACCGAGGTCTTTCTTCATGCTATTGAACTGGTCACGAACCGCCTGGTCGGTAGAACCAGAACGCAGTTGTTCGAGCAGAGAGTACGCCTTCATCCCGTTACGAATGCGTTCTTCATGCTGCACCATCAGCTCTTTCAGGCCGATAACCGGGGTATCCACGGAACGCGTTGCAATGATGCCCAGTGCGTAAGGGATCTGAATCGCAAATTTGTTCGTCTCCTCTTCCTGATCAGGAATGCCGAACAGAGTAAAGGCAGCAGGCGCAGGTTGCGTTTCCCACTCGGCTTCAATAGCAGCCAGTTTGGTTTTCTGCACGTCGCCCATTTCGTAGCCGGATTCATCACCCAGAACAATAACAGACAGAACAGCAGCCATACCGAAGCTGGCAGCGATAGCAAAGGAGCGTTTAGCGAAGGCGAAGTCACGACCTTTCAGCATATACCATGCGCTGATACCGAGGATGAACATCGCGCCAGTCACATAACCAGACGCTACAGTGTGAACGAATTTCACCTGAGCAACCGGGTTAAGCACCAGCTCGGAGAAGCTCACCATCTCCATACGCATAGTTTCAAAGTTGAAATCGGACGCGATTGGGTTTTGCATCCAGCCGTTCGCAACCAGAATCCACAGTGCGGACAGGTTTGAACCGAGCGCCACCAGCCAGGTGACACACATATGCTGAACTTTACCCAGACGATCCCAACCGAAGAAGAACAGACCTACAAAGGTGGATTCGAGGAAGAAGGCCATTAATGCTTCCATCGCCAGCGGTGCGCCAAAAATATCGCCCACATAGTTGGAATAGAATGACCAGTTAGTACCAAACTGAAACTCCATGGTCAGGCCGGTAGCCACGCCAAGAGCAAAATTGATACCGAAGAGCTTACCCCAGAAGCGCGTCATATCGCGGTAGATTGTTTTGCCGGTGACCACGTAAATGGTTTCCATAATAGCCAGCAAAAAAATCAGCCCCAGG
>NZ_JAWOWA010000104.1:0-1184 GCF_033340195.1 Vibrio sp. 1457 | reverse complement strand
CGGGAAGCCAGCACGTCTTTAATCTCAGTAAGAGATTTTTTACCAAGGTTAGGCGTTTTAAGGAGCTCAACCTCGGTACGCTGTACCAGATCACCGATATAGTGGATAGCTTCTGCTTTAAGGCAGTTAGCAGAGCGGACAGTCAATTCCAGATCGTCAACAGGGCGCAGCAGGATCGGATCGAACTCTGGTTTCTCTTCTTTCACTTCAGGCTGACGTACATCACGTAAGTCAACGAAAGCTTCCAGTTGTTCAGCCAGAATGGTTGCCGCACGACGAATCGCCTCTTCAGGATCGATTGTGCCGTTGGTTTCCATTTCGATGACCAGCTTGTCCAGGTCGGTACGCTGTTCTACACGCGCTGCTTCAACATTGTAGGCAATACGCTCCACAGGGCTGTAGCATGCGTCGACCAGCAGACGGCCGATTGGGCGCTCATCTTCTTCCGAATGAATTCGGGTAGAAGCCGGCACATAACCACGACCGCGCTGAACTTTGATACGCATGCTAATAGACGCGTTCTCATCGGTCAGGTGGCAGATCACGTGCTGCGGCTTGACGATTTCGACCTCACCGTCGTGGGTGATATCGGCTGCAGTCACAGGGCCAATGCCAGATTTATTCAAGGTAAGAATAACTTCATCTTTGCCCTGAACTCTCACCGCCAGCCCTTTCAGGTTGAGCAGGATTTCCAGGATATCTTCCTGAACGCCTTCTTTGGTGCTGTACTCATGTAGTACACCATCAATCTCAACCTCGGTCACCGCGCAACCCGGCATCGATGAGAGCAGAATACGGCGCAGTGCGTTACCCAGAGTATGGCCAAAGCCACGCTCTAAAGGCTCAAGGGTCACCTTGGCGTGCGTCGAACTCACTTGCTCGATATCGACCAGGCGCGGTTTTAGAAACTCTGTCACAGAACCCTGCATTGTGTCCTCTCTTTGGTACTAAGCTTTACTTGGAGTAAAGCTCGACGATCAGGTGTTCGTGAATGTCCGCAGACAGATCAGAACGCTCCGGCTTACGCTTAAACGTACCTTCCATCTTGCCAGCATCAACTTCCAGCCAGGTTGGCTTTTCACGCTGCTCAGCCAGCTCCAGAGCGGCTTTCACGCGAGACTGCTTCTTCGCTTTCTCACGAATGCTTACAACGTCATTCGGACTAACCTGATAAGAAGCGATGT
>NZ_JAWOWA010000103.1:0-1187 GCF_033340195.1 Vibrio sp. 1457 | reverse complement strand
TACCTTCATCCTGGTAGTCCAGGATGTGCGTGGCGATACGGTCGAGGAACCAACGGTCGTGCGAGATAACCATCGCACAGCCCGGGAACTCCAGCAGGGCGTTTTCCAGCGCGCGCAGGGTTTCGATATCCAGGTCGTTGGTTGGTTCGTCGAGCAGCAGCATGTTGCCGCCAACCTGCAGCAGCTTCGCCAGATGCAGACGACCGCGCTCACCACCGGAAAGTTCACCAACGCGTTTACCCTGATCAACCCCTTTAAAGTTAAAGCGGCCAACGTAGGCGCGGCTTGGCATCTCGGTGTTGCCGATCTTCATAATATCCAGCCCGCCGGAAACTTCTTCCCAAACGGTTTTGCTGTTATCCATTGAGTCACGGAACTGATCAACCGATGCCAGTTTCACCGTTTCACCTAAAGTGATGGTGCCGCTGTCCGGCTGTTCCTGACCAGAGATCATACGGAACAGGGTCGATTTACCCGCGCCGTTCGGACCGATGATCCCGACGATCGCCCCTTTCGGGATCGAGAAGCTCAGGTCATCAATCAGCAGGCGATCGCCGTAGGATTTACGCAGGTTGCTGACTTCCAGCACTTTATCGCCCAGACGCGGTCCAGGTGGAATAAACAGTTCGTTGGTTTCGTTACGTTTCTGATATTCGGTGCTGTTCAGCTCTTCAAAACGTGCCAGACGTGCTTTACCTTTCGACTGACGGCCTTTAGTACCCTGACGTACCCACTCCAGCTCTTTCTCGATCGACTTACGACGCGCCGCTTCTTGTGAAGCTTCCTGCGCCAGGCGCTGATCTTTCTGCTCCAGCCAGGAGGAGTAGTTGCCTTCCCACGGAATACCTTCACCGCGGTCAAGTTCGAGGATCCAGCCTGCAACGTTATCGAGGAAGTAACGGTCGTGGGTAATCGCCACCACGGTGCCCTCGAAGTCGTGCAGGAAGCGTTCCAGCCAGGCCACGGATTCGGCATCCAGGTGGTTGGTCGGTTCGTCGAGCAGCAGCATGTCTGGTTTTTCCAGCAGCAGGCGGCACAACGCTACGCGACGACGCTCACCACCGGAGAGGTTAGCGATTTTCGCGTCCCAGTCCGGCAGACGTAGCGCATCCGCCGCACGCTCCAGCTGTACGTTCAGGTTATGACCGTCGTGAGCCTGAATGATCTCTTCCAGACGGCCTTGTTCA
>NZ_JAWOWA010000102.1:0-1189 GCF_033340195.1 Vibrio sp. 1457 | reverse complement strand
CCTCTATAAAGCCTGCAGCAAGCTGGCGAGTTCTCGATTAATCACCTGCTGGTTAAAATCGTGTTCAACTTTTTCGCGCGCGCATTTGACGACCGGAGCTAATTCGTCGGTGTCCAGTTGGCTAAACGCCGCCAGACGTTGTGCCAGTGCGCGAGCATCGTTCTCAGGCACCAGCCAGCCGGATTTATCGGCCTCCACCAGTTCCGGTATTCCGCTATGCAGAGTAGAAACCACCGGAATACCGACCGCCATCGCTTCCATCAGCGCCACCGGAATGCCTTCCATATCGCCATCCGCGCCCGTTACCGATGGCAACAGGAAGACATCCGCGTCGTCGAGCATCGCTTTCACTTCATGGCTCGGTTTAAAGCCAGGCATCTCTACCACATCTTCCAGTTGATATTGTTCGATGAGGGTGCGCAGGCGTCGTTCCCACGGGCCAATGCCGAGGATGCGATAGCGAAATGCCACGCCCTGCTCTTTCAACTGACGGCAGGCTTCAATCGCCACATGCAGGCCTTTTTTCTCGGTTAAGCGTGCGACGGAAATAATCTCCAGCGGCGTTGCGGGCGCTTTCACGGGACGCGGGCTAAAGCGCGTCATATCTACGCCCATGCGCGATACGGCGATTTTTTCCCTCGGGCAGCCCATTTTTTGCAGCCTTCCGGCCCACAGATTGCTTATTGGTAACATCAGGTCGCCACGTCGAAACAGTTGTTGATATTCGGGAGTGTAATGGTTGAGCACTTCCCGACTGGAAATATCAATGCCGTGGAAAATAGTGGCAATTTTGCCGCGAATGACACCCAGTTCGCGTAGTTTTGCTGCGGTTACCCCCGCAGGGCCAAAATGAGCGATAAAGACATCGGCATGAAACGGTGTTGCGACCTGGCCGCAAATGGCAGACAAAATTAGGTTTCGCGACTCAGCACCATAGCGTTTGAGGTTGAGCGCCTGCCAGGTATTTTTACGATGAATGCCGCGTAAGGTCTGACTGGCTCGGTGGCGCAGTTTCGCCACTTTGCCCGTAGGTTCGTCCTGTAACCAGCGGGTTCTGGCGGCAAGGTTGTATTTCGTCCATGCCGCGTGGGTGTTCTGGGTGTCGCCTTTTTGCAGCGCGACAATCTCCACCTCAAAGCCCATATCAATAAACGCAGTGATTTGGTTAAGAACAAAGGTTTCCGACGAC
>NZ_JAWOWA010000101.1:0-1191 GCF_033340195.1 Vibrio sp. 1457 | reverse complement strand
CAGAAAAAAGGCCAGCCCCCATGGACACCACCATTAAAGCCAGGAAAGCGTGCATACGCGCCTTCATGACTAAAAACAGCAGCAGTAAAACAGACCCTACTGCTGTTAAAACAAGCGTTAATGTAGTCACTACTTATTTGCCTTTTTTAATAACCTCAATGGTGCTTGCCACAACACCTTCCAGCGGTTGATCGATATCCACCACCAGTACATCGGTTTCGTCCGCACCCGGCTCCTGCAGCGTTTCAAACTGCGTCACCAACATTTGGGTTTTAAAGAAATGGCCTTTGCGCGCTTTCAGGCGGCTTTCAATCACGTCAAAATCGCCTTTCAGGTAGATGAAAGAGAGATTCGGATTACCTTCACGCAGCAAGTCGCGATAGTGTTTTTTCAATGCAGAACAGACGATCAGTGACACTTTATTAGTGCGCTGCATAGCAAACGCGGCGTCGTTCAGCGCCTGCAACCACGGTTTGCGATCGTCGTCATTCAGCGGTTCGCCAGACGCCATTTTTTCGATATTGCGCCGTGGATGGAGGAAATCGCCATCAAGAAACGCGGCATGAAGTTGATGCGCCACTTCACTGGCGACCGCAGATTTGCCGCTGCCCGATACGCCCATCAAGACGTAAATGTGGTGATCATGGTTAGTCGTGCTCAAAGTGGTGCCCCCACAATACAAGAATTAAAAATGTTACGGGTAACTGTTATCGGTAACATTGTCCAGCCGGACAATATCAGAAGCAATATCCATCCATGCCTTAAGTGTATAAGTGTGAGCTACTTCAAATTTGTAGGCTTAAATAGATCCGCCCGGTGACAAGGTGAAACCTAAATCTAACATTTTCGGTGTCACAGATTCGCCACGAATACGCGCCAGCAGGCGTTCAGCGCCAATACTGCCCATCCGCTCACGCGGCGTCAGCACGCTCGCAAGTCGTGGCTCCATCACCTGACCAATGTCATGACCGTGGAAACCGGCAATCGCCATATCGTCAGGAACTTTTAACCCCAGACGCTGACATTCAAACGCCGCGCCGACCGCCAGGTCATCATTCGTACAGAACACGCCATCCAGCTGCGGATATTCCCGCCGCGCCTGGCGAATCAGTTCAATACCGGAAGAGTAAGAAGAAGATTGCTCAACCATCACGCTATACGGCACCAGGCCTGCATCCAGCATCGCCTGTT
>NZ_JAWOWA010000100.1:0-1219 GCF_033340195.1 Vibrio sp. 1457 | reverse complement strand
ACAAACGCTGTCCTGGCGGTGCCCACTTATCAATCGCCCGGAACAGACGCCGCCACCACATTAAATCGTTGGGCGGATCGTTCGCCAGCTCCGCTTCGACATGCTGCTCAATCATCAGCCCCTGACGCTGTTCGCTATCCAGAAGCTCGGTCATCTGGCGTGAATCGAGCTTGGGTAACATCAAAACCAACATCAACACCAGCGCCAGCGTCAGCCAGAAGATGGCGAAGATGCGCGCGGTTAAGCTGCCTATCATGAAGCAGAAACCATCAGATAGCCGCGACCACGCAAGGTTTTAAACCACGGGTGACCATCTTTACGATCCGGCAGTTTACGACGCAGGTTGGAAATGTGCATATCGATAGCGCGGTCGAAAGGCGTCAGGCGTTTGCCCAACACTTCCTGGCTTAAATGTTCACGGGAAACCACCTGACCCAGATGCTGTGCCAGCAAATAGAGCAGGGTAAACTCAGTACCGGTTAACTCCAGCGTTTGCCCGTCGAAGCTGGCTTCCTGACGGCCTGGATTCAGCACTAAGGCATCAACTTCCAGTGTCGGTGAACCGTTGTCGTTGTTTTGCTGTTGCTCGCTCCAGTGCGAACGGCGCAGGATCGCGCGAATACGTGCCACCAGCTCACGATCATTAAACGGTTTCGGGAGATAGTCATCTGCGCCCAGCTCAAGGCCGAGAACGCGATCAAGTTCACTGCCGCGCGCCGTCAACATAATGACAGGCGTCTGGTGTGTCTGGCGAAGTGCTTTTAATGTGTCGATACCATTTTTCTTCGGCATCATTACGTCAAGCAAAAGTAAATCAATGCTGTCGTCCAGAAGATCAAGCGCCTGTTCCCCATCGTGGGCAACAATCACGTTGAAGCCTTCCATCTCGAGCAGCTCCTTTAATAGGGAAGTCAGCTCTCGGTCATCATCAACTAACAGGATTTTATTCATTGTTTAAATACCTCCGAGGCAGAAATTACGTCATCAGACGTCGCTAATCCATGACTTTACGTTGTTTTACACCCCCTGACGCATGTTTGCAGCCTGAATCGTAAACTCTCTATCGTTGAATCGCGACAGAAAGATTTTGGGAGCAAATGATGCGCATAGTTACCGCTGCCGTCATGGCCTCAACGCTGGCAGTCAGTTCATTAAGCCACGCTGCTGAAGTCGGTTCAGGCGATAACTGGCATCCGGGTGAAGAACTTACGCAGCGCAG
>NZ_JAWOWA010000099.1:0-1223 GCF_033340195.1 Vibrio sp. 1457 | reverse complement strand
CAGCCCACCAGGAAGCCCAGCGAGTAAATTAAGCCGTCATAGCCGGAGGTAAACACCAGCGCGGAGATCCCCAAGAATGAGGCGGCGGACATATAGTCCCCGGCAATCGCCAGCCCGTTCTGGAAGCCAGTGATATTGCCGCCTGCGGTGTAGTAGTCGCTACGAGAACGTACGCGTTTTGATGCCCAGTAGGTAATGCCGAGCGTAAACACGACGAAAATCAGGAACATAATAATCGCCTGCCAGTTCGTTGGCTGGCGCTCTACGGCCCCGCTAATAGCATCCGCGGCGTTAGCTGCGAAAGGGAGTGTGGCGGCAAGCGCCGTCAGAACTCTTTTCATGATGCTTGTACCTCATGCAGGACTTCATTATTAAGACGGTCGAATTCGCCGTTCGCCCGCCAGATGTAGATACCGGTGAGAACAAAGGAGATCACAATCACTCCAACACCAATTGGAATACCGCGTGTGACGCTGGTGTTCGGATTCAGCGGCGTGCCCAGCCAGCCGGGCGCGAAGGCGATCAGTAAAATAAAGCCGATATAAACTGCCAGCATAATAATCGACAGGATGGTGGCAAACCGTTGCCGTTTTTCGACTAACTCCCTGAAATGCGCATTGTCTTCTATCCGCTGATAAATAGTGCCATTCATCACAGATTCTCCAGAGGTAATGTAGGGATTGTTTTAATTCCCGCGCCCTTATGGGAGCGGGTTAACGCCCAGGTAACCCTCGCCGAATGTAGGCTGGATAAGGCTTTATACGCCGCATCCGGCAATCAATGCCTGATGCGACGCTGACGCGTCTTATCATGCCTACAAATCTGTACGCGAACCGTAGGCCGAATAATGCGTTCACGCCGCATCCGACCTGAAAATTCTTAAATCAATCTTCGCCGGGGGCCATGCGCTCCCGCTGTTGTGGAGGTTACCCATGTGCGAATTGCTCGGGATGAGCGCCAACGTCCCTACCGATATCTGCTTTAGTTTCACCGGACTTGTACAGCATGGTGGTGGAACCGGGCCACATAAAGATGGCTGGGGCATTACCTTTTACGAAGGTAAAGGCTGTCGCACATTTAAAGATCCACAACCCAGCTTTAATTCCCCCATCGCCAAACTTGTCCAGGACTACCCGATAAAATCCTGTTCGGTGGTGGCTCATATTCGCCAGGCTAATCGGGGCGAGGTGGCGCTGGAAAATACCCACCCATTTACCCGCGAG
>NZ_JAWOWA010000098.1:0-1227 GCF_033340195.1 Vibrio sp. 1457 | reverse complement strand
CGCGTCCGTTCGGTCCTACAGGTTCTGATCCGCTGCAAGGTACACGTTCGGATATGAACTGGCAGGATGTTAGCGGTAAATCTGCCGCCAACGTCGCGCACTGGCAGAAAATCAGCCAGTTCCGCGCCCGCCATCCCGCAATTGGCGCGGGCAAACAAACGACACTTTCGCTGAAGCAGGGCTACGGCTTTGTTCGTGAGCATGGCGACGATAAAGTGCTGGTCATCTGGGCTGGGCAACAGTGACTTTTCCGGCTTCCCGTTCGTCAGTACCTCGGGAAGCCGCCAACCAGGATAAAATGTCAGCCCTAATCAGCGTTGCAGGATAAAGCACCGCTCACTCTCCAACAGACCGATTTGCACCCCAGCAAATGTAGCGTTATTGTTACCTTCCTTGCTACAGAGTTCGACAGATATCCCGCTATGACATTCTCCCTTTTTGGTGACAAATTTACCCGCCACTCCGGCATTACGCTGTTGATGGAAGATCTGAACGACGGTTTACGCACGCCTGGCGCGATTATGCTCGGCGGCGGTAATCCGGCGCAGATCCCGGAAATGCAGGACTACTTCCAGACGCTACTGACCGACATGCTGGAAAGTGGCAAAGCGACTGATGCACTGTGCAATTACGACGGTCCACAGGGGAAAACGGAGCTACTCACACTGCTTGCCGGAATGCTGCGCGAGAAGTTGGGTTGGGATATCGAACCACAGAATATTGCACTAACAAACGGCAGCCAGAGCGCGTTTTTCTACTGATTTAATCTGTTTGCCGGACGCCGTGCCGATGGTCGGGTCAAAAAAGCGCTGTTCCCGCTGGCACCGGAATACATTGGCTACGCTGACGCCGGACTGGAAGAAGATCTGTTTGTCTCTGCGCGTCCGAATATTGAACTGCTGCCGGAAGGCCAGTTTAAATACCACGTCGATTTTGAGCATCTGCATATTGGCGAAGAAACCGGGATGATTTGCGTCTCCCGGCCGACGAATCCAACAGGCAATGTGATTACTGACGAAGAGTTGCTGAAGCTTGACGCGCTGGCGAATCAACACGGCATTCCGCTGGTGATTGATAACGCTTATGGCGTCCCGTTCCCGGGTATCATCTTCAGTGAAGCGCGCCCGCTATGGAATCCGAATATCGTGCTGTGCATGAGTCTTTCCAAGCTGGGTCTACCTGGCTCCCGCTGCGGCATTATCATCGCCAATGAAAAAATCATCACCG
>NZ_JAWOWA010000097.1:0-1228 GCF_033340195.1 Vibrio sp. 1457 | reverse complement strand
ACATGACGCGACAGGCAAACCCTTTCAGATATAGCCCTTCCGGATAGGTAGCGATCACCGGATGATCGGCCGCCTGACGGAACTGCTCTATAAATTGTACATCACGACCGGCATCAATTGCGGCATCCGCGATGATTTTCTGAAATAAATCGCTGGTCATCAGACCGGAACAGGAGAAAGTCAGGAGAATACCGCCTTCATTCAGCAACTGAATCGCCAGCATGTTGATATCTTTATAGCCACGACACGCGCCCATCAACTGGCTTTTATTCTCAACAAACTTCGGCGGGTCCATCACGATAACGTCAAATTTTTCACCGCGATCGCGATAAGTACGCAGCAATTTAAAGACATCATCACGGACAAACTCAGCCTTGCTCAGATCCAGTTTGTTCAGCTCAACGTTCTGCCGTGCAATATCCAGCGCTTCCTGGGAGGTATCAACGCTGACAACCTGGCTGCAACCGCCCATCAGTGCCGATACGGCGAAACCACCGGTATAGGAGAAACAGTTCAGCACACGTTTATTTTCAACGTAGCGGCGGGTAGCCAGGCGGCTATCACGCTGGTCCAGGTAGTAGCCCGTTTTGTGTCCGTGCTGAATATCCACCAGCAGTTTCATTCCGTGTTCTTCAATCGGCAGCAGGGCAGGTGGCAACTCGCCGGTGACGGGGCCCTGGGTCAGCTCCATTCCTTCTTTTTTACGTACCGCGACGTCGCTGCGATCGTAAATCGAACATTCCGGGTACAGCGTTTGCAGGGCACTAATTAATGCCGCGCGCTGATATTCTGCCCCAGCACTCAGCAGTTGCAGCACCAGAAAATTACCGAAACGATCGATAGTAATACCCGGCAGGCCATCAGATTCTCCGGCGATTAAACGATAGCTGTCGAGGCCATCTTTTTGCGCCAGCCAGTCACGCCATTTTTGTGCTTGTTGCAAACGGCGGGAAAAAAAAGCAATGTCGATAGACTCAGACGGGTCAAACGTCCAGACGCGCGCCCGGATTTGCGAAGCTGGCGAATAAGCGCCGCGTGCTAACCATTTTCCCTGATGATCAACAATATCGATGGTTTCACCGAGGCTGGCTTTACCTTCCATGCGGGCAACGGCCCCGGAAAAGACCCACGGATGGCGACGAAGTAATGATTTTTCGCGCCCTTTGGCTAACACTAAACGTACACTCATAATTTACTTTTCTGTCGATGCAAAGAAATGGGCGTCATT
>NZ_JAWOWA010000096.1:0-1239 GCF_033340195.1 Vibrio sp. 1457 | reverse complement strand
GTCTGGCGCATCGGTGTTTTCACCCAGCTTTCGGTCGCCTGCACCAATAGGTCGATCTGCTTATCGTCTTTCAGTTTGTCCGGGATACCACCGATGATCATGATGTCGGCATCTTTGCCCTGAATGGTGCTGCCATCATCGGTCACCGTCAGATTAATCGCCGGGAAGCCCGTCTGTGCGCCGATAAAACCAACAGTATTCAGCAACGTTTCCATCTGTGCTTCGTTAGGCGCTTTCGGCATCACGGTGATGGTTTGCGACAGATCCGCCATCCGGCTGAATGGGAAGCCCGCGTTAGCAAAGGCGCGTAGATCCGGCATCGGGATGAAGTGGTAATACTTCGAGAAGTCGATGGTGGAGTCGTCACCAATCACCACATGATTCTGCACCGGCTGGAAGGTAATACAGTTATCCACCGAACCGCCCGGCATCGGGTTCATATACTCAAAGTCGAAGCGCAGCTGGTTGGTCGCGCCCAGTTTCAGCGCCGGAATAGAGACATCTGTTTTGCCATCCAGCAAACCTTGTAATACCGGAATCCGCAGCAGCAGGCGGTTCGCCTCCTGTTTGCTGCTCAGGTTGAAGGATTGCAGGAACTGGTTATTCAGGCTGATATCCATCCGCGAACTGTCTTTCACCGGCGGCATGGTGTAGCGGTAATTAATATCCATATCAATGCCGGTACTGCGCATCAGGTAGAGATCCGGCGGCAGGTTTAGCGAAACGTTAATCGCTGCTGGCTCAAGACCGCTGGATTGTAACTGTTCTTCATAGGTTTTCAGTTCGCCAAATGTGACCGGACGATCGGTACGTACCCAGTTCGGCGCATCGTACGGCTTACGCGGTAGCAGCGGTTTCACTTCATTCACTACCACGCTTTCACCACGGAACAGAATGTTACCCTGAGCGATACCTTTCGCTGCCTGCAACAGGTCTTTGTCGTCACGACCAAACACCACCAGCAGTTTGACGTAAGGATTCTGCGGATGGTTAATCATCTCAATCACCGGGGCTTTTACCGCCGGATGATCGCGCAGGAAGTCCGGCCGTTTGTCGTTGGTTGCAAAGACAATGGCATTGCGATCCGGCAGTTGGTTATAGAGCACCGGGAAGTTCTGCCCACGCCAGCCAGAACGCGAACCAAACCACGAGGCGACAATGGCAGAGGCTTGTTGCAGCCCAACATCCGGCGCACCCGCAAAGACCATCGGCAAGGTGTTGGTGCGGTTATCACGCGGG
>NZ_JAWOWA010000095.1:0-1243 GCF_033340195.1 Vibrio sp. 1457 | reverse complement strand
CCTATACGCTCGACAATTTAATGGTTTATCACTTTGATTTGTACCGCCTTGCCGATCCCGAGGAGCTGGAGTTTATGGGGATCCGCGATTATTTTGCCAACGATGCCATCTGCCTGGTGGAGTGGCCACAACAAGGTACAGGTGTTCTTCCTGACCCGGATGTCGAAATACACATTGATTATCAGGCACAAGGCCGTGAGGCGCGCGTGAGTGCGGTTTCCTCTGCGGGTGAATTGTTGCTGGCGCGTTTAGCCGGTTAACCTTTGAAAGGTGGCGGGATGATGTATCGCATCAGAAGTTGGTTGGTAGCGACGCTGCTGCTGCTGTGCACGCCGGTGGGTGCCGCGACGCTCTCTGATATTCAGGTTTCTAACGGTAATCAACAGGCGCGGATAACGTTGAGTTTTATTGGCGATCCTGATTATGCGTTTAGCCATCAAAGCAAACGCACCGTGGCGCTCGATATCAAACAAACGGGCGTGATTCAGGGACTGCCGTTGTTGTTCAGCGGCAATAATCTGGTGAAGGCGATTCGCTCTGGAACGCCTAAAGATGCACAAACGCTACGGCTGGTGGTCGATCTTACCGAAAACGGTAAAACCGAAGCGGTGAAGCGGCAGAATGGCAGCAATTACACTGTCGTCTTTACGATTAACGCCGATGCGCCGCCACCTCCTCCTCCGCCGCCCGTGGTTGCGAAACGCGTTGAAACGCCTGCGGTTGTCGCACCGCGCGTCAGCGAACCGGCGCGCAATCCGTTTAAAACGGAAAGTAACCGCACTACGGGTGTTATCAGCAGTAATACGGTAACGCGTCCGGCAGCGCGCGCGACGGCTAACACTGGCGATAAAATTATCATCGCTATTGATGCCGGACACGGCGGTCAGGACCCTGGCGCTATCGGCCCCGGTGGTACGCGGGAGAAAAATGTCACCATCGCCATCGCGCGTAAATTGCGTACTTTGCTCAATGACGATCCGATGTTTAAAGGCGTTTTAACCCGTGACGGGGATTACTTTATTTCGGTGATGGGGCGCAGTGATGTGGCACGTAAGCAAAACGCCAATTTCCTCGTGTCGATTCACGCTGATGCCGCACCGAACCGCAGTGCGACTGGCGCTTCCGTATGGGTGCTCTCAAACCGTCGTGCAAACAGCGAGATGGCAAGCTGGCTGGAACAGCATGAGAAACAGTCGGAGCTGCTGGGCGGCGCGGGCGATGTGCTGGCGAACAGTCAGTCTGA
>NZ_JAWOWA010000094.1:0-1243 GCF_033340195.1 Vibrio sp. 1457 | reverse complement strand
GAAGCGCACTTATATGTTTCTCTCCTTCGTCGATAAACAGTGCGCTCCTGCGGAGGGCTGAAACCGTGGCAACCTATCACCTCAGCGTTAAATTTGGTGGCAAGGGGCAGGCTGCAAACCACGCCGATTACATCGAGCGCAAAGAGAAATACCGCGACCGTCAGGATTTGGAATATTCCGCACACGGAAACATGCCGGAATGGGCGCGAGATAATCCCTCACATTTCTGGCAGGCTGCTGACCAGTTTGAACGTGCGAACGGTTCGACCTATCGGGAACTTGAAATTGCATTACCCCGTGAACTGACAGCGGAACAGCGCCTTGAACTGGTGCAGGATTTTGTACGTCAGGAAGCTGGCGAACGGCACGCCTGGAGTTTTGCCATTCACAATCCGAAAGCGAGCATTGACGGCGGCGAACAGCCTCATGCGCATATCATGATGAGCCAGCGTGTGAATGATGGCATTGAACGTACACCGGAACAGTATTTCCGGCGCTATAACGCCAGGTATCCCGAGCGGGGAGGTGCGAAAAAGGATTCCGGAAGCCTGACTCTCACTCAGCAAAAAGAGCAGTTGCGGGAATTGCGAAAACGCTGGGAGGTGAAGCATAACGAACATATGAGAAAGCATGGCTTTGAAAGGGGCTTCATTGACTGCCGGACGCTGAAAGAACAGGGCATTGAACGACGTCCCGAAGTGCATCTGGGTTTTGAAGCTGCCGGACGGCTTGATGATGCCCAGCGTCATGACATCATGCAAAAACGGTCTGAACCGGACTATTCCCGCCATCTTGAACAGGCGCGAACGGTCGGGCATGACATCAGGGAATGGCTGGACACTCCGGTTAAGCAACATGAACTGGTCAGAAGGCTGCAACATGATGTTGCGCGGGAGCATGGCTTTGACATGAGAGACAGAGTGAGCAGACAGAACCGAACTGAACCTGAACGGGTTAAATCACCGTCACGTGGATTTTCTATGGGATTCTGAACATGGCCAGCACAGAAGAAAAATTACTCACGCTCCTGTTATCGGTGGAGCATCTGCAACATACCGCAATGGAGCAACAGAAAGCTGTTGCTGATTCTCTGGCTGTGGCAAGGGAAACACTTCGCGGATATCGGGATATTTCTGACGGTGTGGCAAAACAGGTCAGGGATGAAGTCAGAAACGAGGTGCAGAAGCTGGATGTTGCAGGGCTGATAGGTGAGCGCATCAGCCAGGATTTTCAGCGGCTGGAA
>NZ_JAWOWA010000093.1:0-1249 GCF_033340195.1 Vibrio sp. 1457 | reverse complement strand
ATTTTAGGCCCGAACTCGGTGTTGGGTGCGTCTTATACGCAAAAATCCTGGTGGCAACTGTCCAATAGCGAAGAGTCTTCACCGTTTCGTGAAACCAACTACGAACCGCAATTGTTCCTCGGTTTTGCCACCGATTACCGTTTTGCAGGTTGGACGCTGCGCGATGTGGAGATGGGGTATAACCACGACTCTAACGGGCGTTCAGACCCGACCTCCCGCAGCTGGAACCGCCTTTATACTCGCCTGATGGCAGAAAACGGTAACTGGCTGGTAGAAGTGAAGCCGTGGTATGTGGTGGGTAATACTGACGATAACCCGGATATCACCAAATATATGGGTTACTACCAGCTTAAAATCGGCTATCACCTCGGTGATGCGGTGCTCAGTGCGAAAGGACAGTACAACTGGAACACCGGCTACGGCGGCGCGGAGTTAGGCTTAAGTTACCCGATCACCAAACATGTGCGCCTTTATACTCAGGTTTACAGCGGCTATGGCGAATCGCTCATCGACTATAACTTCAACCAGACCCGTGTCGGTGTAGGAGTTATGCTAAACGACTTGTTTTGATGAACGGTTGAGTGGTTGGCAAATCTGGAACCCAGCATCCAGGATTACCCTCTCAGAGACTAAAAGCATTGCAGTTTCTCGCGCAGGCGCTGAAAATAGCGCCTGTTTTTATTTCAGGCAATCGGGGTGAATGTGGCGCAGGCGGAAGTGTTGAATCTGGAGTCCGGAGCTAAACAGGTTTTACAAGAAACCTTTGGCTACCAACAGTTTCGCCCCGGCCAGGAAGAAATTATCGACACTGTGTTTTCCGGTCGCGATTGCCTGGTCGTCATGCCCACCGGTGGCGGAAAATCCCTTTGCTATCAAATTCCTGCCTTATTGCTAAACGGCCTTACCGTGGTTGTTTCACCGCTGATTTCGTTGATGAAAGATCAGGTGGATCAACTGCAAGCCAACGGCGTGGCGGCGGCGTGCCTTAACTCGACGCAAACCCGCGAACAGCAACTTGAAGTGATGACAGGCTGCCGCACCGGGCAAATTCGTCTGCTTTATATCGCCCCGGAACGCCTGATGCTGGATAACTTTCTTGAGCATCTGGCGCACTGGAATCCGGTGTTATTAGCCGTTGATGAAGCGCACTGTATCTCCCAATGGGGCCACGATTTCCGCCCGGAATATGCCGCGCTCGGTCAGTTGCGCCAGCGGTTCCCGACGCTGCCGTTTATGGCGCTGACCGCCA
>NZ_JAWOWA010000092.1:0-1252 GCF_033340195.1 Vibrio sp. 1457 | reverse complement strand
GATGCAGCCCCACGGTGTGTAGCCCATCAGATCCACGCCATCGTAAGTCACCGCTTTTTTCATCTCTTCGATATGGGCGCGCAGGTAGTCAATGCGGTAGTCGTCGTTGATGCTGCCATCTTCTTCCACTTTGTCGTAAGCGCCAAAACCGTTTTCGACAATAAACAGCGGCCTCTGATAACGCTCATACAGTTCGCAAAGGGCATAGCGCAGACCTACTGGATCAATCTGCCAGCCCCAGTCAGATGCTTTAACATACGGGTTTGGTACGCTGCCTTCAAAACCAGAGATCGCATCGCCGGTGCCGCCTTCGGCCTTCACCGCGTTGGTCATGTAATAGCTGAAGCCGAGATAATCGCAGGTGCCTTCGCGCAGTACATCCAGATCGCCGTCTTCCATTTTGATGTTAAATCCGCGACGCTCCCACTCGTTCAACACATAGGACGGGTAATAGCCGCGTAGCTGCACATCGGTAAAGACGTAGCGTTCGCGCATCGACTCCTGAGCGAACATCACATCTTCCGGGTTACAGGAGTAGGGATACAGCGGCACCATCGCCAGCATACAGCCGACTTTCATCTCCGGGTTAATGCGACGCGCAGCTTTCACCGCCAGGGCGCTGGCGACAAACTGGTGATGCAGCACCTGATACATCGTCTCTTCCGGGTTGTCATGCTCGGTATACACCACGCCGGAGCAGCAGTAACCAAACAGCGGCGCACGCCAGTTACGCTGGTTGTTTATTTCGTTGAAGGTCATCCAGTATTTGACTTTATGCTTGTAGCGTTCGAATACCACTTCCGCGAAACGGACAAAGAAATCAACGACTTTACGGTTGGTCCAGCTACCGTATTGCTGCACCAGATGCAGCGGCATTTCAAAGTGGGAGAGGGTGATCACCGGTTCGATGTTGTATTTCAGCAGTTCATCGAACATATCATCGTAGAACTTCAGCCCTTCTTCGTTTGGCTGAGCTTCATCACCTTTTGGAAAAATACGCGTCCAGGCGATGGAAGTCCGAAAACATTTGAAGCCCATTTCGGCAAATAGCTTGATGTCTTCCTTGTAGTGACCATAAAAATCAACGGCTTCATGGTTTGGATAGTATTTGCCTGGCAAGACTTCTTTGGTTATTTCGCGCGGCACGCCGTGTGCGCCACCGGTCAGAACGTCACAAATGCTCGGCCCTTTGCCGCCTTTGTTCCAGCCGCCTTCGACCTGATGAGCGGCAACTGCGCCGCCCCATAAGAAA
>NZ_JAWOWA010000091.1:0-1256 GCF_033340195.1 Vibrio sp. 1457 | reverse complement strand
CCACTGTTTCAACCTGCTTGATGCGCGTAGAGCCATCTCCGTCACCGCGCGTCAGCGCTACATTCTGCGCATTCGCACCCTGACCAAAGCAGTGACAGAAGCATACTACGCTTCCCGTGAAGCCCTCGGCTTCCCGATGTGCAACAAAGATAAGTAAGAGGCGGCTATGTCTGAGAAAACTTTTCTGGTGGAAATCAGCACTGAAGAGCTGCCACCAAAAGCACTGCGCAGCCTGGCTGAGTCCTTTGCTGCGAACTTTACTGCGGAGCTGGATAACGCTGGCCTCGCACACGGCACCGTTCAATGGTTTGCTGCTCCGCGTCGTCTGGCGCTGAAAGTAGCTAACCTGGCGGAAGCGCAACCGGATCGTGAAATCGAAAAACGCGGCCCGGCGATTGCCCAGGCGTTCGACGCTGAAGGCAAACCGAGCAAAGCGGCAGAAGGTTGGGCGCGTGGTTGCGGTATTACCGTTGACCAGGCTGAGCGTCTGACTACCGATAAAGGCGAATGGCTGCTGTATCGCGCCCATGTGAAGGGCGAAAGCACCGAAGCACTGCTGCCGAATATGGTTGCGACTTCTCTGGCGAAACTGCCGATCCCGAAACGGATGCGTTGGGGCGCAAGCGACGTGCACTTCGTGCGTCCGGTGCACACCGTGACCCTGCTGCTGGGCGACAAAGTCATTCCGGCAACCATTCTGGGCATTCAGTCCGATCGCGTGATTCGCGGCCACCGCTTTATGGGCGAGCCGGAATTCACCATCGATAACGCCGATCAGTATCCGGAAATTCTGCGTGAGCGTGGGAAAGTCATCGCCGATTACGAAGAACGTAAGGCGAAGATTAAAGCCGATGCCGAAGAAGCAGCGCGTAAGATTGGCGGTAACGCTGACTTAAGCGAAAGCCTGCTGGAAGAAGTGGCTTCGCTGGTGGAGTGGCCGGTCGTTCTGACCGCAAAATTCGAAGAGAAATTCCTCGCGGTGCCGGCTGAAGCGCTGGTTTACACCATGAAAGGTGACCAGAAATACTTCCCGGTGTATGCGAACGACGGCAAACTGCTGCCGAACTTTATCTTCGTTGCCAACATCGAATCGAAAGATCCGCAGCAGATTATCTCCGGTAACGAGAAAGTCGTTCGTCCGCGTCTGGCGGATGCCGAGTTCTTCTTCAACACCGACCGTAAAAAACGTCTTGAAGATAACCTGCCGCGCCTGCAAACCGTGTTGTTCCAGCAACAGTTGGGGACGCTGCGCGACA
>NZ_JAWOWA010000090.1:0-1262 GCF_033340195.1 Vibrio sp. 1457 | reverse complement strand
ACGATTGGCTCTGATGGCTCAGATCCAATTTCAATCGATGGCAACTTCACTACAACGCAAGGCTCTGATGGGGTAGTAAGCTACCAATTGGATGCTGCTGCAACGCCTGTTGACGGTCTAACATCACAAGGTGTGGCCGTCACGCTGACTGAAACCGCAAACGGCGACGGTAGCTACACTTATGAAGCGACAGCAGGAACTGAAGCCGTATTTACGCTGACCGTGAATACGGATGGTTCATACAACTTCACGCTTCAGGGGCCAATTGACCATGCGACAGACAGTGATGAGCTGACACTGAACTTCCCAATCATCGCGACGGATTTTGATGGTGATACCACCACAGAAACGCTCCCAGTCACCATCGTGGATGATAAGCCGACCATTACCGATGTCGATGCGATTACCGTTGATGAAGATGATTTAGGCACGATTGGCTCAGATCAAACTGACCCGATTTCAATCGATGGCAACTTCACCACCACACAAGGCTCGGACCGAGTGGTGAGCTATCAGCTTGATGCTTCTGCAACACCAGTTGACGGCCTTACATCACAAGGCGTGGCCGTCACGCTGACTGAAACCGCAAACGGTGATGGCAGCTTTACTTACGAGGCGACAGCGGGTACTGAAGCGGTCTTTACGCTGACAGTGAATACTGATGGTAGCTATAACTTCACGCTTGAAGGTCCAATCGACCACGCAGTAGATAGTGATGAGTTGATACTGAACTTCCCAATCATCGCGACCGACTTTGATGGCGACACCACAAATGCCACTATCCCAGTGACGATCGTAGACGATAAGCCAGTTATTACTGACGTGGATTCCATTACGGTTGATGAAGATGATCTAGCGTCAATTGGCTCAGACCAAAGCAACCCGATTTCTATTGATGGTAACTTCACCACCACGCAAGGTTCAGACCGAGTGGTGAGCTACCAACTCGATGGCACATCAACACCAGTTGACGGTTTAACCTCGCAAGGTGTGGCTGTCACGCTAACAGAAACTGCAAATGGTGATGGCAGTTTTACCTACGAAGCAACAGCGGGCTCTGAAGCGGTCTTTACGCTGACAGTGAATACTGATGGCTCTTATAACTTCACGCTAGAAGGGCCAATTGATCACGCGGTGGATAGTGATGAGCTGACACTCAACTTCCCAATTATCGCAACCGACTTCGATGGCGACACCGTTACTGAAACCATTCCAGTCACGATTGTTGATGATGTACCGACCATCACAGCGGTGGATGCGTT
>NZ_JAWOWA010000089.1:0-1267 GCF_033340195.1 Vibrio sp. 1457 | reverse complement strand
TAATCCTCTGTAGACCACACCAATAAATGGCTGCGGAGGTGGGTTACTACTTATAAGTGTGGCAAATTAGGTAAATATCGTACATTTAATACGGAACAGCCCTGATATGGCCATCAAAAACGAAATTACTATTCTCACGAGAGCAGAACAGGCAGATCTTTATTCCCCACCCATTTTTTCAATCGAAGAACAACGTCTGTACTTTTCTCTGAACGATGCGGAATTGGCAGTTTTTCGGTCAATTCGTCTCAGAGCTCATAGATGTTACTTTGTCGCGATTTTGGGATACTTCAAATCAAAGCCCGTCATCCTAGATATCGCTTACTCGCAGGTTTCTAAGGATTTAATGTTCATCAGTAAAGAGCTGCTTGGCGGCAAGGGGCTCAGACCATTCACTCCCTCACAAAAACAAAAAGATCGACTCTACGCAAAAGTATTAGACCTTGCTGGTTATCACAAATGGGACGAAAGTCAGCACTTCAATTCTCTTTTCGACCACCTTGTTCAGGTGGGCAATGCCTGGCTGGAGCCGCGTTACCTCTTTGATACTGCTATTGAATTCCTAACCAGTCACAGCATTGCTATCCCTAGGTACACCGTACTCCAGAGACTGATAAGCAGAGCGATGCAGCAGGTCAGAAAAGACCTGGCGCACCAACTTAATCAACTCACCAGTCCTGAACTTCACGTCTTTCTGGACAGCATAACAGCCATTGATGACGGACTAAGCCTGAACCAGCTCAGAGGCGGTGCAAAAAGTCTGACCGTACCTGAACTTAAAAAAGAGCTTGCCCTTTATCATCAGTTAGCGCCATGGCGCACGCAAATCAATGGCGTTATCGATGGGCTTAATCTGTCTCTTAAAAATCGACAACACTTCGGTGAGCTCATCAACTATTACGGTAGTAAACTCAAACGATTCAAACGCGCACAGCAGCATCTATGGTTGCTATGTCACCTGACAGAGCGGATACAACTGGCACTGGAACGGTTAACTGATGGGTTCATTTACCATATCCGCAAGCAACAAGAAGCTGCCAACACCTTTGCACAACAAGCAGTGTTCCTGTCCTGGCAGTCAGCCGCGGACAATGTCACGAAAGCGGCAGAGTTACTGCATCTGTTTGTGGATGAGAACATTGATGATAATCAACCCTTCTCAGTAGTCAGACAACAGGCATTGAAGGTCATGAATGACAGGGATATCCAGACCCTCTGCCTTTACCTGAAAAAACAGAAACGGACCGTGGAAGAGTACCAGTGGCAA
>NZ_JAWOWA010000088.1:0-1270 GCF_033340195.1 Vibrio sp. 1457 | reverse complement strand
AGGCGACGATCCCTAGCTGGTCTGAGAGGATGATCAGCCACACTGGAACTGAGACACGGTCCAGACTCCTACGGGAGGCAGCAGTGGGGAATATTGCACAATGGGCGCAAGCCTGATGCAGCCATGCCGCGTGTGTGAAGAAGGCCTTCGGGTTGTAAAGCACTTTCAGTCGTGAGGAAGGTAGTGTAGTTAATAGCTGCATTATTTGACGTTAGCGACAGAAGAAGCACCGGCTAACTCCGTGCCAGCAGCCGCGGTAATACGGAGGGTGCGAGCGTTAATCGGAATTACTGGGCGTAAAGCGCATGCAGGTGGTTTGTTAAGTCAGATGTGAAAGCCCGGGGCTCAACCTCGGAATAGCATTTGAAACTGGCAGACTAGAGTACTGTAGAGGGGGGTAGAATTTCAGGTGTAGCGGTGAAATGCGTAGAGATCTGAAGGAATACCGGTGGCGAAGGCGGCCCCCTGGACAGATACTGACACTCAGATGCGAAAGCGTGGGGAGCAAACAGGATTAGATACCCTGGTAGTCCACGCCGTAAACGATGTCTACTTGGAGGTTGTGGCCTTGAGCCGTGGCTTTCGGAGCTAACGCGTTAAGTAGACCGCCTGGGGAGTACGGTCGCAAGATTAAAACTCAAATGAATTGACGGGGGCCCGCACAAGCGGTGGAGCATGTGGTTTAATTCGATGCAACGCGAAGAACCTTACCTACTCTTGACATCCAGAGAACTTTCCAGAGATGGATTGGTGCCTTCGGGAACTCTGAGACAGGTGCTGCATGGCTGTCGTCAGCTCGTGTTGTGAAATGTTGGGTTAAGTCCCGCAACGAGCGCAACCCTTATCCTTGTTTGCCAGCGAGTAATGTCGGGAACTCCAGGGAGACTGCCGGTGATAAACCGGAGGAAGGTGGGGACGACGTCAAGTCATCATGGCCCTTACGAGTAGGGCTACACACGTGCTACAATGGCGCATACAGAGGGCGGCCAACTTGCGAAAGTGAGCGAATCCCAAAAAGTGCGTCGTAGTCCGGATTGGAGTCTGCAACTCGACTCCATGAAGTCGGAATCGCTAGTAATCGTGGATCAGAATGCCACGGTGAATACGTTCCCGGGCCTTGTACACACCGCCCGTCACACCATGGGAGTGGGCTGCAAAAGAAGTAGGTAGTTTAACCTTCGGGGGGACGCTTACCACTTTGTGGTTCATGACTGGGGTGAAGTCGTAACAAGGTAGCGCTAGGGGAACCTGGCGCTGGATCACCTCCTTA
>NZ_JAWOWA010000087.1:0-1274 GCF_033340195.1 Vibrio sp. 1457 | reverse complement strand
AAAACCGTCAATTTTCTGCGGCACTGTGTTTGGGTTAGCGATAATGCCAATCACCACCATTAGCACCAGCAACATTTTTCCGCCGACGTTCTTCACCTGAATCAGCGGTGAAACCAGATAAATCACCGCAATCGCGAAGAAAAACCACAAGTGGTAAAACACTGGCTTTTGCAGCAGGTTTTTCAGCGCTAACTCCATATTGATGGAGGTAAACAGCGCAATGTAGAGCAGTGCGATTGCGCTATAAAAAATCAGACATAAGCCGATACGCAAGAAATGGCGCGGCTGGGCGCTGCGTTCGCCAAAAAAGAGATAGCCGGATATCATGAAAAATAGCGGCACGCTGACACGAGAGGCAGAATTCAGAACATTGGCGATATCCCAGGTGACGGGGCTAACACTATGAGCATTGGTCACATACCAGGTAGTGGTGTGAATCATCACCACCATTAAACACGCTATCCCTCGCAGGTTATCAATCCAGTAAATTTTGGGCTGCATCTGTGTCTCTGTATCTGGTTAAAAAAAGTCTGACCGATAAATCATTTGGTTGGCGCACTGGAATAATCTGAGTTTTATCACTACAGCTTATAGAGGCTTAAGGAAATTCGTAAGATATCAGCCACTATACCGATATAAATAATAAGACTCACCTGCAAACCAGACGGTAATTTAATGATGATGAACGCTTTCTTTCCGGCAATGGCGCTTATGGTGCTAGTGGGTTGTTCTATACCGTCACCCGTGCAGAAAGCACAACGGGTAAAGGTTGATCCTCTGCGTTCGTTGAATATGGAAGCGTTATGCAAGGATCAGGCGGCAAAACGTTATAACACCGGCGAGCAAAAAATCGACGTCACCGCCTTCGAACAGTTCCAGGGAAGCTATGAAATGCGCGGTTATACCTTCCGTAAAGAGCAGTTTGTCTGTTCTTTTGACGCAGATGGCCATTTTTTGCATCTTTCCATGCGTTAAGCCCTGCTTTTTCCCGTTTCGTACTGTATATCTTCCATCCAGCGGGTATACTGATCCCTTCCTTTAAATCCACACGTATCCAGCACGAAATAATATGCAAAAGTTTGATACCAGGACCTTCCAGGGCTTGATCCTGACCTTACAGGATTACTGGGCTCGCCAGGGCTGCACCATTGTTCAACCATTGGACATGGAAGTCGGCGCGGGAACCTCTCACCCAATGACCTGTCTGCGCGCGCTGGGGCCAGAACCGATGGCGGCTGCTTATGTTCAGCCTTCTCGTCGCCCGACCGATGGTC
>NZ_JAWOWA010000086.1:0-1279 GCF_033340195.1 Vibrio sp. 1457 | reverse complement strand
TGTCTCTTTCTCGCCTTTCAGCGCCGAGATGTTGGCGATGGCGCTCTCCAGTTTAAACAGGAAGGCATTCAGATCGATGGGGATGAACTGGGTGGTACGAATGCTCGCCAGACGACCAGTATCACGCAGCCAACGGGAAGAGTAATCCCAACCGGAGGCCGCCCCCGCGCGTAAATCGCGGTACACCTCGTTGGGCGGGCGACCAGAATGTTTCGCGGTTTCAACGTCCTCAAGCCAGGATTCGTCACGCGGCGTGTCGCGATCGTCCCAATAACGGTTGAGCAGCGATCCGTCCGGCATCCGCACAACATGGCGATAGGCCTGATTAGGGATCAACGATTCTGCACCGTCCATCCAGAAGGCATATTCCATTTTAAGGTGGTCGAGATAGCGGCGCGCACCGCGTACACCATCTTCTTCAAACAACTCCACCATCAGCGCAAAAACCGGTGGTTGCGATCGGCTCAAATAATAGGTGCGGTTGCCGTTGGGGATGTGACCATAGTTTTCGATCATCCAGGCGAAGTTATCGGCCATGCATTTCAGCAAATCTTCCCGACCACTTTCCGCCAGCCCCAGCATGGTGAAATAGGAATCCCAATAGTAGGTTTCGCTAAAACGGCCGCCCGGGACAATATATGACTGCGGCAGCGCCAGTAGAGAAGACCACGGAATGTGATCCTGTGGTTCGCGGGTTAGCACCGGCCACAGCTGGTCGATATGCTCTTTCAGGGAATTTTGCGGGTCCGATACATACTCGCTGGAGTAGACCTCCGGCAGCCAGAAGTGATTTTCAACAAACTTGCGCAAGTCAAAATCACGATGACGGCGCACTTTACGGTAGCGGATTAAGATATCCAGCGGGTCCATTTTAGGTGCGCAGTCGGGAAAGGTTTTACTGTCGGGGAAAATTTTCGCCGACTGAACATGCTCGAACAGTTCGAGATAGCGATCGGCAGGCGTCAGCGCATCAGAGGCGGGCAGCCCTTCAATCATCTCGGGTTCCGGTTCTGCCTCGATCATCTCATCCAGTTTTAATTCATACGGGTCCAGCTCATAGCAGAGATCGACTTCGATCATCAGTTCGTCTGGATTAGGGTTTTGAATTTTCTGATTGAGCATAAGGATCCAACCTCCGAAATTCGTCGCTAATTATCGGGCTTTTCTTTAAGGGTAGTCATTCGCTCCGCCTGGTGGGCGACAAAGCGTGCGGTGGATCACGTTTATTAACCTGTCAAAAAATATAACGCACTAATATCCATGGAATTTATAAAAATAC
>NZ_JAWOWA010000085.1:0-1282 GCF_033340195.1 Vibrio sp. 1457 | reverse complement strand
CACAGTGCCAGTCGGCCCAACCGCGGAGCGTAACGCGGCAACGACCGTCTCCGCTCCTCCTTCGACCGGACCAATCGCTTTAAGTGAGGCATGCACCATCAAGAGGTCACCGGTTTGGACTCCGAGTTTTTGAAGCGCCTCCGTTATTGCCTTCCGCGTATGCATCGCGATATCTCCTCTAAACTGCAAAACACTATACCTATCGAGAGGCACTGTTGCAAATAGTCGGTGGTGATAAACTTATCATCCCCTTTTGCTGATGGAGCTGCACATGAACCCATTCAAAGGCCGGCATTTTCAGCGTGACATCATTCTGTGGGCCGTACGCTGGTACTGCAAATACGGCATCAGTTACCGTGAGCTGCAGGAGATGCTGGCTGAACGCGGAGTGAATGTCGATCACTCCACGATTTACCGCTGGGTTCAGCGTTATGCGCCTGAAATGGAAAAACGGCTGCGCTGGTACTGGCGTAACCCTTCCGATCTTTGCCCGTGGCACATGGATGAAACCTACGTGAAGGTCAATGGCCGCTGGGCGTATCTGTACCGGGCCGTCGACAGCCGGGGCCGCACTGTCGATTTTTATCTCTCCTCCCGTCGTAACAGCAAAGCTGCATACCGGTTTCTGGGTAAAATCCTCAACAACGTGAAGAAGTGGCAGATCCCGCGATTCATCAACACGGATAAAGCGCCCGCCTATGGTCGCGCGCTTGCTCTGCTCAAACGCGAAGGCCGGTGCCCGTCTGACGTTGAACACCGACAGATTAAGTACCGGAACAACGTGATTGAATGCGATCATGGCAAACTGAAACGGATAATCGGCGCCACGCTGGGATTTAAATCCATGAAGACGGCTTACGCCACCATCAAAGGTATTGAGGTGATGCGTGCACTACGCAAAGGCCAGGCCTCAGCATTTTATTATGGTGATCCCCTGGGCGAAATGCGCCTGGTAAGCAGAGTTTTTGAAATGTAAGGCCTTTGAATAAGACAAAAGGCTGCCTCATCGCTAACTTTGCAACAGTGCCATCAGAAGTGATCTGCACCAATCTCGACTATGCTCAATACTCGTGTGGGCTCTGTTGCAAAAATCGTGAAGCTTGAGCATGCTTGGCGGAGATTGGACGGACGGAACGATGACGGATTTCAAGTGGCGCCATTTCCAGGGTGATGTGATCCTGTGGGCGGTGCGCTGGTATTGTCGCTATCCGATCAGCTATCGCGACCTTGAGGAAATGCTGGCGGAACGCGGCATTTCGGTCGACCATACGACGATCTATCG
>NZ_JAWOWA010000084.1:0-1295 GCF_033340195.1 Vibrio sp. 1457 | reverse complement strand
CAAGCCTGCGCAGGCAAACGCAAAAACGACCGCCATGACCGTTTTTTTGGCCCGCCATAAAACTGAGATTAGATTAAGTAAATCAATTTCATTATTACTGGGCGACGCCAGAGGATAATCGGGAAAATGAGCGTCACTTCCCTGTTTAATATTCAGTGATGACATGGGGTATAACCTGAAAATGAGTCCAATAGGGGGAAATCTCCACGGCGCTCACTTTACCAGTTGGTGAGAATTATCCGAAGCTGAAGTTTGTAAATTCCTTCCACTGAATGCAACATTCACTCTATTTAAGAGAAATATTCATCAAACCTATAAATCAAACAAATAAAAAACCCATAATTATTTTCTGTAATTATGGGTTTATAAATAATATTAATTTACCTGTTTAGCGTTGCGCGAATAATCGGCCCAATTTTTTCAAACGTCCCTGGAGAGATAATATCCACATGCGCACAATCCTGACGATAGATATCCAGCTCCGCTATCCACGGCGACCAGGCGCGTTCGGGACTCATACCTTCCTGAAGTGTGCGTTCAGCAACAAACAGCGTCGCTTTACCGTCAAACGGTACGCTATGAGCAGTCGTCAGCAGGCGCACAGCATCAGCGTAGTTGCCTTCAATGGTGGTAAACAACTCCGTTGAAGTACTTCCCTGCTGTGCTGCCAGGAAGGCCTCGCGTTCGCGGTTAATCTCCGCCAGCACTTCCGGGTCCAGACCATTAGCTTCTTTTTCCTGCCAGTTTTGCGTTTCTGGCGGCCAGGTATCCAGCAAGCCAAGAAATGCCACCTGTTCGCCACGGGCACGCAGTCGCGCCGCAATACCCTGCACCAGCGTACCGCCAAGGGAATACCCCAGCAGGTAATAAGGGCCGTGCGGTTGTTGTTCAAGTAACGTTGCCAGATGCGCTTCGCAGACTTCATCCAGGTTTGCCGCCGTCTGCATGGGGCCATTGGGGCGCGGTGACTGAATGCCGATAATCGACCATTGTGGATCGAGATAACGCGAGAGCACGCTGAACTGCCAGGCAAAACCGGACGCAGGATGGAAACAAAACAGCGTCGGGCCATTACCTTCACGCAACGGCAGAATGGTTTCGAATCCCATACGCCGGGTGCTGTCTTCTTCAGCATCAATAATCGTTGCCAGTTTGGCGACAGTTGACGCGACCATCACTTGCCCCGGCGTCACCTGGCGGGCAACCTGCCGACTTAACTGCGCTGCCAGTTTCATTGCCAGTAGCGAATGACCGCCAAGCGCGAAGAAATCAGCATCGGCATCCTGCACGTCACA
>NZ_JAWOWA010000083.1:0-1314 GCF_033340195.1 Vibrio sp. 1457 | reverse complement strand
A
Organism: Vibrio sp. 1457; assembly: GCF_033340195.1. Classification (NCBI taxonomy): domain Bacteria; kingdom Pseudomonadati; phylum Pseudomonadota; class Gammaproteobacteria; order Vibrionales; family Vibrionaceae; genus Vibrio; species Vibrio sp. 1457. The sequence continues at coordinate 1,313 of NZ_JAWOWA010000083.1, read as the reverse complement.
ACGTTTTCTTGATAAATAATACGGTTGTTCTGTGAGACAGTGACCTTTGCATTCGTTTGTGCAACACCCGTGATTTGCGGTGCGTAACCACGTAGATCAGGCGGCAACATATTCTCATCGCTTTTCAAGGGGAGCCCGCAGAATTCGGAAAAAATCGTACGCTAAGGTTTTCCGGGCATCCGTAAGGGCGGAAACTTACCGTATTCCAGTCTGCGGCGGCTTTGTTGAATAAATCAGATTTCGGGTAAGTCTCCCCCGTAGCGGGTTGTGTTTTCAGGCAATACGCACGCTTTCAGGCATACCTGCTTTCGTCATTTTGTTCAGCGCTCGTACCAGGGCCATAGCCTCCGCAACCTGACCATCGTAGTCACGCAGTGTCAGTGAACCCCCGAACAGCTGTTTTACCCGGTACATCGCCGTTTCCGCTATCGAGCGACGGTTGTAATCTGTTGTCCATTTCCACCGCGCATTACTCCCGGTCATTCGCTGATTAGCCACTGCACGGTTACGGTCTGCATATTCACCGGGCCAGTAACCCGCACCTTTTCGGGGAGGGATAAGCGCGCTGATTTTCTTACGCCGCAGTTCATCGTGACAGAGCCGGGTATCGTAAGCCCCGTCTGCCGCGGCTGCCCTGATTTTTCTGTGAGTCTGCCGGATAAGGCCCGGGAAGGCTTCTGAGTCCGTGACGTTATTCAGCGACAGGTCTGCACAGACAACTTCATGTGTGTTGCTGTCAACAGCAAGATGCAACTTTCGCCAGATACGACGGCGCTCTTTGCCGTGCTTTCTGACTTTCCATTCGCCTTCACCAAAGACCTTCAGCCCGGTGGAATCAATCACCAGGTGTGCGATTTCACCCCGGGTGGACGTTTTGAAACTGACATTAACCGACTTTGCCCGCCTGCTGACACAGCTGTAATCCGGGCAGCGTAGCGGAACGTTCATCAGAGAAAAAATGGAATCAATAAAGCCCTGCGCAGCGCGCAGGGTCAGCCTGAATACGCGTTTAATGACCAGCACAGTCGTGATGGCAAGGTCAGAATAGCGCTGAGGTCTGCCTCGTGAAGAAGGTGTTGCTGACTCATACCAGGCCTGAATAGCTTCATCATCCAGCCAGAAAGTTATGGAGCCACGGTTGATGAGGGCTTTATTGTAGGTGGGCCAGTTGGTGATTTTGAACTTTTGCTTTGCCACGGAACGGTCTGCGTTGTCGGGAAGATGCGTGATCTGATCCTTCAACTCAGCAAAAGTTCGATTTATTCAACAAAGCCCATTCATGTCTGTCGTCTCCGTCACGGAAATTATTACGG
>NZ_JAWOWA010000082.1:0-1322 GCF_033340195.1 Vibrio sp. 1457 | reverse complement strand
CGTACCTCATCCAGTTTGCGCTCTTCCAGCCACTTACGCACAATCGCCTGATGTTCTTCGGTGCATTTGCCGATTTCCTGCATGCAGATCAGACCTTCCCAGGCCAGATAACCGCTGCCGTCAAAGGCCAGTTTGTTCGGTTCGATAACCTCGTTAATAAAATCATCAACGGTTTTATCAATCTGTTCTTCCGATGTACCTTCCGGGAATCGCCATGCCACCGAAAATCCTAATTCCTGGAATTCGTCGATGTGCATTTTTTTACGCAGACGACGGCTACGGTTCTTTGCCATTATTTCACCCTCTCGAACATTAAGTCCCATACTCCGTGACCAAGACGATGACCACGTTGTTCAAATTTCGTCACCGGACGTGATGCCGGACGCGGTACGTAATCATTGCTCTCTGACAAGTTTTTATAACCGTCAATAGAAGACATCACTTCAAGCATATGTTCCGCATAAGGTTCCCAGTCGGTCGCCATATGGAATACGCCCCCCAGCTGCAGTTTGCTTTTTACCAGTTCGGCAAACGGCACCTGAACGATACGGCGTTTATTATGGCGCGCTTTGTGCCACGGGTCAGGGAAAAAGAGCTGCACCATGCGCAATGAATTGTCAGGAATCATTTTATGCAGCACTTCAACCGCATCGTGACACATCACGCGCAGGTTGCTTAAACCTTCTTCATGCGCAGAAGCCAGGCACGCACCAACGCCCGGTGAATGCACTTCAATGCCGAGGAAGTCCTGCTCAGGGCGATCTTTAGCCATTGCCACCAGCGACGCCCCCATGCCAAAACCAATCTCAAGCGTCACCGGCGCTTCACGGCCAAAAAGCGCGGGGAAATCCAGCATATCTTCGCTGAACTCAACGCCCATCACCGGCCAGTAGTTTTCCAGCGCATGTTCCTGGCCTTTGGTCAGTCGCCCCTGGCGGCGCACAAAACTACGGATACGGCGCAGTGGGCGGCCGTTTTCATCAAATTCCGGTGAAATGACGTCGTTTTTCATAAAGATTTAGTCGCTTGTGAAAGTGTTCTGAAAACGGGCATTATCCAAAGTTAGTTGCCGGATGCAAGCATGATAAGGCCGTGGCTGCGGAAAGTTCCGGTTTACACCCTGCCGTCGCTGTGCTGCAATCTTGCCCCCAACAACAGTGAATTCGGTGACCATGCAAGCGTCGCAATTTTCAGCTCAGGTTCTGGACTGGTACGATAAATACGGGCGAAAAACTCTGCCCTGGCAAATTGACAAGACGCCCTACAAAGTATGGCTCTCAGAAGTGATGTTGCAACAAACTCAGGTTGCGACCGTTATCCCC
>NZ_JAWOWA010000081.1:0-1330 GCF_033340195.1 Vibrio sp. 1457 | reverse complement strand
GATGGGCCAGTTATGGTGGTAAGCTCCCAGCGCTTACATGATATGTTGAATCCTACAAAAGATACCAATTGGAATTCCACGTATATCTACAAATCCAGACATGAGATATTGCCTGTTAATCTTACTCCGGAAACACTTTTCGGCTCCAAATCTCAGGATAAACATGCACTTTTCCCCATTTTTACTGCGAGTTGGCGAGCTAATCGTATAAAGAATAAAGGTATTTAAGTAAAGGAAAACATCACCGTTCCTGGCATCATGGGCGGTGATGCCCCTATGGTTGCCCTCTCCAGCGCGGGCATCGGCAAAGCGTAAGGTTCAACAGCGTTTTACCACTTCATGCGATTGTTGCGTTTTTGTTGCGTATTAGATCACTTAATTTGCTTTACATCTCCCGTAAACACTTTTCTGCGATACAATGCCTTTACGTTATGTAACGGAGAGTTCGGCATGTCACACCCCGCGTTAACGCAACTGCGTGCGCTGCGCTATTGTAAAGAGATCCCTGCCCTGGATCCGCAACTGCTCGACTGGCTGTTGCTGGAAGATTCCATGACAAAACGTTTTGAACAGCAGGGAAAAACGGTCAGCGCGACGATGATCCGCGAAGTGTTTGTCGAGCAGAATGAAATCCCCGAAGCACTGCCGCTGCTGCCGAAAGAGTCTCGTTACTGGTTACGTGAAATTTTGTTATGTGCCGATGGTGAACCGTGGCTTGCCGGTCGTACCGTCGTTCCTGTGTCAACGTTAAGCGGGCCGGAGCTGGCGTTACAAAAATTGGGTAAAACGCCGTTAGGACGCTATCTGTTCACATCATCGACATTAACCCGGGACTTTATTGAGATAGGCCGTGATGCCGGGCTGTGGGGGCGACGTTCCCGTCTGCGATTAAGCGGTAAACCGCTGTTGCTAACAGAACTGTTTTTACCGGCGTCACCGTTGTACTAAGAGGAAAAAAATATGGAGTGGAGTCTGACGCAGAATAAGCTGCTGGCGTTTCATCGCTTAATGCGTACGGATAAGCCAATTGGCGCGTTACTGCTGCTCTGGCCAACATTATGGGCGTTGTGGGTGGCGACACCGGGCGTTCCCCAGCTCTGGATCCTGGCGGTGTTTGTCGCGGGTGTCTGGCTGAGGCGCGCTGCTGTATGTGTTGTGAATGATTATGCTGACCGAAAGTTTGATGGTCATGTTAAGCGCACGGCGAACCGACCACCTCCCAGCGGCGCGGTAACAGAGAAAGACGCGCGCGCGCTGTTTGTCGTGCTGGTACTGATTTCGTTTTTACTGGTGCTGACGCTGAATACGATGACCATTCTGTTGTCGATTA
>NZ_JAWOWA010000080.1:0-1332 GCF_033340195.1 Vibrio sp. 1457 | reverse complement strand
TTAATCTCACGTTCAGAAGAAAAGTGAACGTACTCTCATTCACAACCTAACGATGAGGTCTTGATTATGAATAAAGATGAAGCCGGCGGTAACTGGAAACAGTTTAAAGGTAAAGTGAAAGAGCAATGGGGCAAACTGACCGATGATGATATGACGATCATTGAAGGTAAACGTGATCAACTGGTCGGTAAAATCCAGGAACGTTATGGTTATCAGAAAGATCAGGCAGAAAAAGAGGTCGTGGATTGGGAAACCCGCAATGAATATCGCTGGTAATTAATCCCTCCTGCCCGACGTGTACAAGGATGTACGCCCTCTTAACGCGGTTTCTTTTTCACCTGCACAGAGTGATCATGCTGGCACTGTTCAGGATGACGACACGCTTCCACTTCTACACATGCCGCACAGAGCCCATGTGCTTCAATCACATTATGCCGCAGGGCAAACCCCATTTTTGCCGCCAGCGTATGCATAATGTCTTCCACGCCTTCTGCACACTCTTCTTTCACTGCGCCGCAGCGATCGCAAATAAACATGGCTGACGTATGGGTGGGCTGATCGAACAGATGACAGAGCACATAACTGTTGGTGGATTCCACCTTATGCACAAAACCTTGCTCAAGCAGAAAATCCAGCGCGCGATAAACCGTTGGCGGCTTGGCTTGCGGTTCAGCTTCGCGCAGTAAATCAAGCAGATCATAAGCGCTGATAGCGCCATCCTGCAGACTCATCAGGCGCAACACTTCCAGGCGCTGTGGGGTCAGGCGCACATTACGCTGCGCGCAGATTTTTTCAGCCTGCGCTAATAACTCCTGCGTTGTGGTCTTTTCCATCGGGCACCTCAAAGTGGGGGTTAAGAATGTCCTTACTTTACCATGTTCCAGGAAAAACACCGAGAACCCTTATTGTTGCCGTAATGTTGATTTTCTGTTTTGTAGGTAAGGTGTTATGTTGCCTTGTCGTACCATTATCAACACGATAATAATTAATAATTCATTTTTAAATAAATTGCTTCAAGTTAACTCGCTATTTATTTAACTGGGTTTAAACGCATACCTGTAGTTCAGAAATTATGAGCGATTTTTGATAGTGACCAGATGGCAAAAGAATTATAAGGAGGACACGGTACGACAAAAAAGGTAGATGAATCATGTTGAAGATAATACCCGGTGCAACTGGATACTTTAATAAAACACTCAATTCAAATCAATTCGATAATGAAGATGCAATCAAAGATAAATTAGATAATAGAGGTTCAATCAAAGGTAAATTAAATAATATATATGGTAAGTCTATTGATTATTCAGCGCTGCGTCATCGGGATATAATTAT
>NZ_JAWOWA010000079.1:0-1346 GCF_033340195.1 Vibrio sp. 1457 | reverse complement strand
CGTCATGTCAAACCGCACGGCATGTTGTACAACCAGGCGGCGAAAGAAGCACAACTGGCAGACGCCATCGCCAGAGCGGTATACGCTTGCGATCCGGCATTGATTCTCGTTGGGCTGGCAGGAAGCGAGCTGATTCGTGCAGGCAAGCAATATGGCCTGACAACGCGCGAGGAAGTGTTTGCCGATCGCGGTTATCAGGCTGACGGCTCGCTGGTGCCGCGAAGCCAGCCAGGCGCGTTGATTGAAAACGAAGAACAGGCGCTGGCGCAAACGCTGGAGATGGTGCAACACGGCAGAGTCAAAAGTATCACCGGCGAATGGGCAACGGTCACGGCGCAAACGGTCTGCCTGCATGGCGACGGCGAGCACGCACTGGCGTTCGCCCGCCGACTACGCTCTACATTTGCCGAAAAGGGGATTGTTGTCGCAGCATAACCCCGATTAATAAAGAATGAAAAAAGGATATCACCATGCCTGAAGGCCCGGAGATCCGCCGTGCAGCGGATAACCTGGAGGCGGCGATCAAAGGCAAACCACTAACTGATGTCTGGTTTGCCTTCCCGCAGTTAAAACCTTATCAATCACAACTTATCGGTCAACACGTTACCCATGTGGAAACGCGTGGTAAGGCGTTGTTAACTCATTTTTCCAACGACTTAACGCTCTACAGCCATAATCAGCTTTATGGCGTCTGGCGCGTGGTTGATACCGGCGAAGAGCCGCAGACCACGCGCGTATTGCGGGTAAAACTGCAAACGGTTGACAAAACCATTCTGCTTTATAGCGCCTCGGATATTGAGATGTTGACCCCGGAACAACTGACCACGCATCCGTTTTTACAACGCGTTGGTCCCGATGTGCTGGATCCGAATCTGACGCCGGAGGTGGTAAAGGAACGGTTATTGTCACCGCGCTTTCGTAACCGTCAGTTTGCAGGATTACTGCTCGATCAGGCGTTTCTGGCTGGGCTTGGCAATTATTTGCGGGTGGAGATCCTCTGGCAGGTTGGGTTGACTGGAAATCATAAAGCGAAAGATCTCAATGCGGCGCAACTGGATGCACTCGCACACGCGTTACTGGAGATTCCTCGGTTTTCTTACGCTACGCGGGGGCAGGTGGATGAGAATAAGCATCATGGGGCGCTGTTTCGCTTTAAGGTTTTTCATCGTGATGGCGAACTGTGCGAACGCTGTGGCGGCATCATTGAGAAAACCACGTTGTCCTCGCGCCCGTTTTACTGGTGTCCAGGCTGCCAGCACTAGGCCGACCGCTTCGGCGCATAGGTTGAAATAAACCGCGCAATGGCTGGCCCCGTCAGCAAAATACTGAACAGGCGCAGGGTTTGC
>NZ_JAWOWA010000078.1:0-1382 GCF_033340195.1 Vibrio sp. 1457 | reverse complement strand
CACGCGTTACGAATCACTCTTAAGCAATTTGTTAGTACATGCGCTACTTCTATTTATGCGCTCCAAGATATTGAAAACTAGCATGATATGAAAGGTTTTGAACACTGAAGTGAGACGGGCAGCTACAAAACTTAATTCCAATTGAAAGACGAAAGTTGGCTAGAAGAAAAACGCACTGAACTGCTCTACTTCCACTTGCTTCAAATTAGAAAAGGATTCGATCCTCGCACTTTGATGGCAACACCCAACGAACGACAAGATTAACTCAGGAAGTACAACGAAAACGAAGAAGCGCCAAAGAAATAGGCTAAGAGTTAGAGACCGTAAACGGTGAAATCAAAGCAAACACTCCGCATATAGTGCCACCGGAAAGAACGTGACAGGTAAAAACTGAAAGGTGTAAAGACGAGCGCGAAAACAGATAAACACCAAAACTTATGACCTTTGACGTCAAACCCGTACTAACGCCCAATTAAGGTGTGAGGCACACAATACGATGCTCCCGCATACCACCTTAATCACTAAAACCAATGCATAGTAAAAATGCCACGCGTGCCGAATCACTCTTAAATTGTTTGTTAGTTGCCCATCTCAAAGCCTAGTGCTAACATTTGTACACACACCAACAAAGGAATACATCATGGACACTAGAATTCAATTTCGTGTTGATGAAGAAACAAAACGCCTAGCTCAACAAATGGCTGAGCGCCAAGGTCGAACTCTAAGTGATGCTTGCCGTGAACTTACTGAGCAACTCGCTGAACAACAAAGAAAAACATTATCTCACGATGCATGGCTAACTGAACAAGTAAACCTAGCATTTGAGAAGTTTGACTCAGGAAAATCCGTTTTCGTTGAACACCAAACTGCTAAGTCTCGAATGGAAGAGCGCAAAGCCAGAATCCGTAATCGAGGTAAGCAATGATTTTATGGGAAGAAAAGTCACTTAATGATCGTGAAAAGATCTTCGAGTTTCTCTATGACTTCAACCCTGATGCGGCAGAAAAAACTGACAACCTCATTGAAGCAAAAGTAGAAAACTTGCTTGAACAACCTTTAATGGGTGTACAACGAGATGGCATCCGCGGACGATTGCTCATTATTCCTGAGATTTCGATGATTGTCTCTTATTGGGTCGAGGGCGATATCATCAGAGTTATGCGAGTACTCCACCAGAAACAAAAATTCCCTATGGATTGATTGCTTCCTCTGGGGAACTAACGCCCTGTTAAGGGGTGAGCAACGCAATACCGAAGCCGCCGCATACCACCTTAATCACTTAAACCAACGCATATCAAAAATGCTACGCGTTGCGAATCCCTCTTAAACAGTTTGTTAACTGAGCGCCTTTCAGTTTTCGCCGATCTTACAGCCACTTTAGC
>NZ_JAWOWA010000077.1:0-1386 GCF_033340195.1 Vibrio sp. 1457 | reverse complement strand
CGAAACGGGTTCGTTTCGGGACACCGTTACCGTTAAACGTTATCAGGTATGTTTAAAGCTGTTCTGTTGGGCAATACCCTGCAGTTTCGGGTGATCACTGAGATATTTCAGGGAGGCTTTGTAGTCTTCCAGCAACAGTTCAGCAAAGTCCATTTCGAAGCCGCGACGACACATAATGCGCATCACCACGATGTCGGTGGCTTCACCGCCGAGAGTGAAGGCCGGAACCTGCCAGCCGCGCAGACGCAGACGTTCAGAGAGGTCGTACAGGGTGTATCCCGGATCTTCACCATCTTTCAGTTTGAAGCAAACCGCCGGGATGCCTTCGTCCGGGCGACCCGTACAGATGAACTCATACGGCCCCAGTTTGGCGATTTCATCCGCCAGATAAGCGGCAACCTGGTAAGAGGCGTTCTGTACTTTGGTATAGCCTTCACGACCGAGGCGCAGGAATTCATAGTACTGTGCAATTACCTGACCCGCCGGGCGGGAGAAGTTGATGGCAAAAGTACCAATTTGACCACCCAGGTAGTCAACGTTGAACACCAGTTCCTGCGGCAGCGCTTCTTCGTCACGCCAGATAACCCAGCCGCAGCCCAGCGGAGCCAGACCGAATTTATGGCCTGAAGCACTGATCGATTTCACACGCGGCAGGCGGAAGTCCCAGACGATATCCGGGGCGACGAACGGTGCCAGGAAGCCACCGCTGGCAGCGTCGATGTGCATGTCGATGTCGATACCGGTGTCGGCCTGGAATTTATCCAGCGCATCGTGCAGCGGTTGTGGGAACTCATAGTTACCGGTGTAGGTCACGCCGAAAGTCGGCACCACGCCGATGGTGTTTTCGTCACAGGCTTCAATCATGCGTTTCGGGTCCATAAACAACTGACCGGGGCGCATAGGGATCTCACGCAGCTCCACATCCCAGTAGCGGGCGAATTTATGCCAGCAGATTTGTACCGGACCGCACACCAGGTTTGGTTTATCCGTTGGTTTGCCTGCAGCTTCCATACGCTTGCGCCAACGCCATTTCATCGCCATCCCGCCGAGCATACAGGCCTCGGAAGAACCAATGGTGTTGGTGCCAACGGCCTGACCATTTTTCGGCGCAGGCGCATGCCACAGATCGGCAACCATATTTACGCAACGCAGGTCGATGGCTGCGGATTGCGGATATTCTTCTTTGTCGATCCAGTTTTTATTGATCGACAAATCCATCAATTTATGGACGTTTTCGTCGTCCCAGGTCTGGCAGAAAGTGGCCAGGTTCTGACGAGCGTTGCCATCAAGATATAATTCATCATTGATAATCTGGAATGCGACATCATCGCGCATTTCGTGCAGCGGAAATCGTTTTGACTCCGCGATAGTAGAAATGGCCTTTGC
>NZ_JAWOWA010000076.1:0-1387 GCF_033340195.1 Vibrio sp. 1457 | reverse complement strand
TGTAGCCAATGGTATGGACACCCCTCACCCTTATCACACTGGATTAGCTACATTATATAAACATGGTTTATTCGTAGGATGGGAGGCTCAGATGGGAACGATTATTCGTGTGGGTGTCGATTTGGCAAAAAATGTGTTCCATATTCATGCTGTTGATGAAAATGAAAAAACGACCTGGCAGGGAAAATATGCAAGAAACACATGGTTAAAAGCGATCATGAAACGAGTGCCTTTTACAGCAATCATTGGAATGGAAGCATGTGGTTCCTCTCATTACTGGGCAAGAGAACTTATCAAAGCGGGGTATACAGTGAAGCTTGTTGCAGGTCAATTTGTAAAGCCTTATGTCAAAACGAATAAAAATGACAAAGTCGATGCTGAAGCCATTTGCGAAGCGATAAACAGGCCGAATATGCGCTTTGTGTCTGTAAAGACGAGCGAGCAACAAGATATTCAATCAATGCACCGTGTCCGAGAAGAACTAATTGCTCAGAGGACTGCCAGGGCTAATCAGATTAGAGGCTTAACCGCTGAATATGGAATCGTTGCACCTGTTGGTATCAGTAATTTGAGAAAACATATTCCCTACTGGTTAGAAGACGTAGAAAACTCGTTATCATTCCAATTTAGGGAGTTGCTACAAGTATTGTACGAAGATTTAATCACGCTAGATGAACGCATTGATAAGGTAACTAATAAGATAAAATTGAGTCTTAGTGACAACCCTGTTGCTCAAAGATTAATGAAAATCATCGGCATTGGCCCACTCGTTTGCAGTGCACTACTTATTGACCTTGGTGATGGCATGAGTTTTAAAAGAGGTCGAGATTTTTCGGCATCATTAGGGTTGGTTCCTCGACAATACAGTACTGGGGGACGAGAGAGGTTATTAGGTATAAGCAAAAGAGGCAATGGATACCTGAGAAAGTTATTGGTTCATGGCGCCAGAGCTGCATTTCGCTATGTTAAGGATAAAACAGACGCCTTAAGTTTATGGATCAAAAAGCTAAGTATCACTAAGCATCCGAACGTAGCGATCATCGCGCTTGCGAACAAGTTGGCAAGGATCTCGTGGGCTATTGTTGCCAAAGACGTTGAGTATGACGCATCTCGCGCTGCGGCTTAAATGTTATTGATTTTTGAAAACAGTTATATGAAGAATTGCATAGTAAAGAAATGATGGAAAATAGGTCAAACCAACATTATCAAAACCCAACCTGATCAAAGAGCTAATAGCTCGTGTAGCCGTTTGGGAGTTAATGTGCGGATAACGCCATTATGGTTCGATGCGCAATTAAGGCATCACTAATAAAACCGAATACACGTGGGCAGTTATACCTTCATTTTCATTAAAATTTACTTGCAATAGAGGGAGTGTCCATACACG
>NZ_JAWOWA010000075.1:0-1409 GCF_033340195.1 Vibrio sp. 1457 | reverse complement strand
GCCCGCAGAGGCCGCAGCTACTCGCACGGCATTTGTACCAAGCGCCACCTGCATTCCTTTTTTCACATGGCCTAACGCCACGTGCCCCATCTCGTGACCGATCACCGCTTCGACTTCGTTATCCGTCATCATATCCATCAGCCCGCTATAGACACGGATACAGCCGTTAGCCATTGCAAAGGCGTTCACATCCTTCGCCATATACACTTTGTAATTCACCGGCTGACCGTTGATATTGTTGCCTAGCGCATTGGCAATAGTTGTCAGACGTTTAGCGTATTCGCTATTGGCTGGCGCAATCGTCGCCTTGCTGTCCATCTCCTGACATGCCTGATCGCTCAGGGCTTTCACCTGCGCATCACTCAAACTGTAAGCCTGAAAAGCTTCCGCTCCTGATGAAAGCAGTCCGTTGGAGTCCATATTCTGGCAACCAGTCAGTACCGTTGCCACGCTCATTGCTACCAATAAGGCGCGAATTTTCATGTTTTCTCTTCCGCACAAGGTCAGGATTATTCTAAAAATGCGCCGTTTGCAGGTGAATCGACGCTCAGTCTCAGTATAAGGAAAAGCGCAGCGGACGGGCGAGTAGATTGCGCAACATGCGAGCATGATCCAGAGATTTCTGAAGCGGCAAAAGGATGTTCCATGTACATGACGCGCGGCTTGCGGTAAATTGTTGGCAAATTTTCCGGCGTAGCCCAAAACGCGCTGTCGTCAAGTCGTTAAGGGCGTGCCCTTCATCATCCGATCTGGAGTCAAAATGTCCTCACGTAAAGAGCTTGCCAATGCTATTCGTGCGCTGAGCATGGACGCAGTACAGAAAGCCAAATCCGGTCACCCGGGTGCCCCTATGGGTATGGCTGACATTGCCGAAGTCCTGTGGCGTGATTTCCTGAAACACAACCCGCAGAATCCGTCCTGGGCTGACCGTGACCGCTTCGTGCTGTCCAACGGCCACGGCTCCATGCTGATCTACAGCCTGCTGCACCTCACCGGTTACGATCTGCCGATGGAAGAACTGAAAAACTTCCGTCAGCTGCACTCTAAAACTCCGGGTCACCCGGAAGTGGGTTACACCGCTGGTGTGGAAACCACCACCGGTCCGCTGGGTCAGGGGATTGCCAACGCAGTCGGTATGGCGATTGCAGAAAAAACGCTGGCGGCGCAGTTTAACCGTCCGGGCCACGACATTGTCGACCACTACACCTACGCCTTCATGGGCGACGGCTGCATGATGGAAGGCATCTCCCACGAAGTTTGCTCTCTGGCGGGTACGCTGAAGCTGGGTAAACTGATTGCATTCTACGATGACAACGGTATTTCTATCGATGGTCACGTTGAAGGCTGGTTCACCGACGACACCGCAATGCGTTTCGAAGCTTACGGCTGGCACGTTATTCGCGACATCG
>NZ_JAWOWA010000074.1:0-1433 GCF_033340195.1 Vibrio sp. 1457 | reverse complement strand
GCAATGTAGATCAGATAAGGATCAGTTGACCGATCCTTCTGATGAGAGACAATCGGAAACCTGTTTATAGGTTTCCGATTTTTTTATGTCTATTCAAAACTGTTTTGCCGACTTCCTCGAAGAGAGTCCTGTTGATGTTGCTCGACTCACCACGTTCTCTGAACATATCCCCGATGAGTGGATTACTAAAGCGGCTACATTGTCAGATAAAGCCACAATTCGTCGGCGTCGATTACCAAGTGATATGGTTTTGTGGCTCGTTGTGGGTATGGCCTTCTTCCGCAATGAGCCCATTGCCGAAGTTGCACGAAGAATGAATGTCTGTGCTGATGGCCTGGCTGATGAAGAATTATTAGCGAAGAGCGCTTTGACTCAAGCAAGACAGCGCTTAGGCAAAGCAGCACCAGAATGGCTGTTTAAGCAATGTGGGCGTACGTGGGGCCTTGAACGATACCCTGATGATACATGGCAAGGCCTTCAAGTTTTTGCCGTAGATGGCGCTCTTTTTCGAACGGCTGATACACCCGAATTAAGAGAGCATTTTGGCTCTGGTAATACTTCAAGCAACAGACAAACACCTCATCCAGTATTAAGGGTTGTGACCATGATGAATGTTCGCTCTCATGTCATCGTTGATGCTGCGATAAGCCCTTATCGCCGAGGTGAAATTCCTTTAGCAATGCCTTTTATTGATGCCTTGCCAGATGATTCTGTGACGCTGCTTGATAAAGGTTTTTATGGTGCAGACTTACTGCTTTCTTTGCAAAACAGTGGAACAAACAGACACTGGCTTCTCCCAGCGAAGAAAGGCGTGAAATACACGCTATTAGACGACAAAGAAAGTAGTGACATGCTTGTGGAGATGAAGGTCTCACCGCAGGCTCGTAAAAAGAACCCTAGTCTTCCAGAAAAATGGCAAGTCAGAGCAGTCACGTATGAGGTGCAAGGCAAATCCAAAATGGTGTTTACCTCACTTCCTAGAGAAAAATATGACGCTCAATCAGTGGCAGAGCTTTACCATGAAAGATGGGAAATCGAATTAGGCTATCGTGACATCAAGAGCTCAATGCAACACAACGCTTTAGTGTTGAGAAGCAAGACAGTGGAACTCGTATACCAGGAGTTATGGGGGTTATTACTTGGTTATAACTTAGTGAGACGAGAAGCAAGTCAAGCCGCAGTAGAACATGGACGATTACCCAATGAAATTAGCTTCAAGTACGCTTGCCAATTTATAGCCAGTCAGCTAAAAGTGATGAGTAAAGCGGTATCTTTAGGGAACACGCCGAAACGCTTAAAAAGCCTTCGCGGAGATTTATCTATACTCTTTATAGACAAACGCCCTAAGCCTAATCGGCCTAGGGCGGTAAAAATATCAAAGACCCGATACCCTGTTAATCGCTACGCGGCTCCTCTTAAGTGAACTACATTGC
>NZ_JAWOWA010000073.1:0-1508 GCF_033340195.1 Vibrio sp. 1457 | reverse complement strand
AGTTCCAGGACGATTTGTCGTACTGGCGTTTTTCAGCGTCATAACCGCTGAACAGGCCATCTTCGAAAGCAAAATCATCACGCACCAGCAGGCTGGCGTTGGTGTAATGTTTAACGTATTCGGCGTTGATTTTGTTGTTTTCGATCAGGTAGCGCAAAACGCCAGACAGGAACGTAATGTCCGTACCGGAACGAATAGGTGCGTAAATATCCGCCACAGAAGCGGTACGCGTAAAACGAGGATCGACAACGATCAAGGTTGCATCGTTGTTGTTTTTCGCTTCCATCGCCCAGCGGAAACCGACGGGATGCGCTTCAGCAGCGTTACCGCCCATCACCATCACGACGTTAGCGTTTTTGATATCCACCCAGTGGTTGGTCATCGCACCGCGACCAAATGTTGGAGCAAGACTTGCTACCGTTGGTCCGTGTCAGACACGCGCCTGGTTGTCGACCGCGAGCATACCCAGCGCGCGGGAGAATTTTTGCGTTAAATAGCCGGTTTCGTTACTCGACGCGGAAGCACACAGCATCCCGGTGGAGAGCCAGCGGTTAACAGTCACGCCTTCGGCGTTTTGCGCAATGTAGTTAGCATCGCGGTCTTCTTTCATCAGTTTGGCGATGCGATCAAACGCCTCTTCCCAACTGATTTGCTGCCATTTATCAGAACCTGGCGCACGGTATTCCGGAAACTTCAGACGGCTTTCGGAGTGGATGAAATCCACCAGGCCAGCGCCTTTCGGACAAAGTGCACCGCGGTTGACCGGGTGATCCGGATCGCCTTCGATATGGAAGATAGATGCTTTGGCGTTTTTTGCTCCGTCACCGAGGCTGTACATCAACAGCCCACAGCCTACGGAACAATAGGTGCAGGTATTACGGGTTTCGCGGGTGCGCAGCAGTTTATACTGCCGGGTTTCCGCGAGCGCTACGCTGGGTGCAAAACCCAGTGCCGCTGCCGTGGTGCCTGCCATACCGCCAGCGCAGATCTTAAAGAACTGCCTTCTGCTGACCTGCATGGATTGCTCCTTGTTTCGACATTGTCACGTCCCATTTACATTCGCTTGCTGCGTGTGCAGGGAGTGGGAGTTATTTTTCTTTGCGGAAGGGGCCGCAAAGGTCCAGAATTGGCTCAATTTCCCTCCATCCAGGAAGGGTTTGTAACAGAATACCATAATGTTGGTGTGTGTGTTCTTATCTGGTTAAGAGAAAGTGAAAAAAACACAGCAAAAAGAAATCGAAAATGTGACAAATATCACAGGTGTTCGTCAAATTGAGTTATGGCGGCGTGATGATTTACAACACCCACGGTTAGATGAGGTCGCGGAAGAAGTTCCCGTTGCGCTGGTCTACAACGGCATTTCGCATGTGGTGATGATGGCGTCGCCCAAAGACCTTGAGTACTTTGCGCTCGGTTTTTCGCTTTCCGAGGGGATTATCGAAAGTCCGCGCGATATCTTCGGTATGGATGTCGTTCCTTCCTGTAATGGTCTGGAAGTGCAAATTGAG
>NZ_JAWOWA010000072.1:0-1531 GCF_033340195.1 Vibrio sp. 1457 | reverse complement strand
ACCGGGAAACGCTGCGCAGCTTCGGCCGTTATGAACTCACCACCGCTTATACCCCTGCCGGGCAGTTACAGAGCCAGCACCTGAACAGCCTGCTGTCTGACCGCGATTACACCTGGAACGACAACGGCGAACTCATCCGCATCAGCAGCCCGCGCCAGACCCGGAGTTACAGCTACAGCACCACCGGCAGGCTGACCGGCGTTCACACCACCGCAGCGAATCTGGATATCCGCATCCCGTATGCCACAGACCCGGCAGGTAACCGCCTGCCCGACCCGGAGCTGCACCCGGACAGCACCCTCAGCATGTGGCCGGATAACCGTATCGCCCGTGACGCGCACTATCTTTACCGGTATGACCGTCACGGCAGGCTGACAGAGAAAACCGACCTCATCCCGGAAGGGGTTATCCGCACGGATGATGAGCGGACTCACCGGTACCATTACGACAGTCAGCACCGGCTGGTGCACTACACGCGGACACAATATGAAGAGCCGCTGGTCGAAAGTCGCTATCTTTACGACCCGCTGGGCCGCAGGGTGGCAAAACGGGTATGGCGACGTGAACGGGACCTGACGGGCTGGATGTCGCTGTCACGGAAACCGGAAGTGACCTGGTACGGCTGGGACGGCGACCGGCTGACCACGATACAGAACGACAGAACCCGCATCCAGACGATTTATCAGCCGGGGAGCTTCACGCCACTCATCAGAGTTGAAACCGCCACCGGTGAGCTGGCGAAAACGCAGCGCCGCAGCCTGGCGGATACCCTTCAGCAGTCCGGCGGCGAAGACGGTGGCAGTGTGGTGTTCCCGCCGGTGCTGGTGCAGATGCTCGACCGGCTGGAAAGTGAAATCCTGGCTGACCGGGTGAGTGAGGAAAGCCGCCGCTGGCTGGCATCGTGCGGCCTGACGGTGGAGCAGATGCAAAACCAGATGGACCCGGTGTACACGCCGGCGCGAAAAATCCACCTGTACCACTGCGACCATCGCGGCCTGCCGCTGGCCCTTATCAGTAAGGAAGGGGCAACAGAATGGTGCGCAGAATACGATGAATGGGGCAACCTGCTGAATGAAGAGAACCCGCATCAGCTGCAGCAGCTTATCCGCCTGCCGGGGCAGCAGTATGATGAGGAGTCCGGCCTGTATTACAACCGCCACCGCTATTATGACCCGCTGCAGGGGCGATATATCACTCAGGATCCGATTGGGCTGAAAGGGGGATGGAATTTTTATCAGTATCCGTTGAATCCGATTTCTGGAATCGATCCCCTTGGGATTAGCCACCTGTTTATACAGCATAACTTTAGGTATGCTTTCGTGTGTTTCAGATATACCATGTGATGATAATTTTTATGATGTGCTTAGTATTCCAGTCGCTTCTGGTAATAATATGCAATGTAAAAATAATCCCCGTTGTACACATTTATAAATAGATGGCCAATACCTCAAGGCCTATGGAGTTGGAATGTTAATGACCCGGGAGCAAGCAATAGAAAACCTGACGGCATACGATTAGTACCGTCAGTTAA
>NZ_JAWOWA010000071.1:0-1533 GCF_033340195.1 Vibrio sp. 1457 | reverse complement strand
GCAGTGCCGTCGGCATTTACACGGCTGGCAGAGCGCAACGTCAGCGTGAGCCGTTTTTCGTTAAGCGTGGAAGGTGATGATCTTTTGTTCACGCTACAACTGGAGACGCCGCATGAGGGTTAAACGCTGGTTGTTGGCAGGTATTGCATTGTGCCTTTTAACCGGTATGCGTGACCCTTTTAAACCGCCGGAAGATCTATGCCGGATTAGCGAACTTAGCCAGTGGCGCTATCAGGGGATGGTAGGGCGAGGCGAGCGCATCATCGGTGTAATAAAAGACGGGCAAAAGAAATGGCGACGGGTGCAGCAAAACGATGTGCTGGAAAACGGCTGGACAATTTTACAGCTGACGCCAGACGCACTAACGCTGGGAACCGGGACAAACTGCGAACCGCCACAATGGTTGTGGCAACGGCAAGGAGATACAAATGAAGCAATGGATAGCCGCACTACTGTTGATGCTGATACCCGGCGTACAGGCGGCAAAGCCGCAAAAAGTGACGCTGATGGTGGATGACGTTCCGGTAGCTCAGGTGTTGCAGGCGCTGGCTGAACAGGAGAAGTTGAACCTGGTCGTGTCGCCAGACGTCAGCGGTACGGTGTCGTTACATCTAACAGATGTTCCCTGGAAGCAGGCACTACAAACTGTAGTGAAAAGCGCCGGACTGATAACGCGGCAGGAAGGCAACATTCTCTCAGTGCATTCCATTGCCTGGCAGAATAACAATATCGCCCGCCAGGAGGCGGAGCAGGCGCGGGCGCAGGCAAATCTGCCGCTGGAAAATCGCAGTATAACCCTGCAATACGCCGACGCGGGAGAACTGGCGAAAGCGGGGGAGAAGCTACTGAGTGCCAAAGGGAGTATGACCGTCGATAAACGCACCAATCGCCTTTTGCTGCGAGATAACAAAGCGGCGTTAAGCGCGCTTGAACAGTGGGTAGCGCAAATGGATCTGCCGGTCGGGCAGGTTGAGCTGTCGGCGCATATTGTCACCATTAATGAAAAAAGTTTGCGTGAGTTAGGCGTGAAATGGACGCTGGCCGATGCGCAACACGCTGGTGGTGTTGGGCAAGTCACCACGCTTGGTAGCGACCTCTCCGTAGCGACGGCGACAACGCATGTCGGTTTTAACATTGGGCGCATCAACGGACGCTTGCTGGATCTTGAGCTTTCCGCGCTCGAACAAAAACAGCAGCTGGATATTATCGCCAGTCCGCGTCTGCTGGCCTCACATCTTCAGCCTGCCAGCATTAAACAGGGGAGCGAAATTCCATATCAGGTTTCCAGCGGGGAAAGTGGCGCGACGTCGGTGGAATTTAAAGAGGCCGTCCTGGGGATGGAGGTCACGCCCACGGTGTTACAAAAAGGCCGCATCCGGCTGAAATTACACATCAGCCAGAACGTTCCGGGGCAGGTGCTACAGCAGGCCGATGGCGAAGTGCTGGCGATTGATAAGCAGGAGATCGAAACGCAGGTCGAGGTCAAAAGCGGAGAAACGTTGGCGCTGGGCGGCATTTTTACCCGTAAAAATA
>NZ_JAWOWA010000070.1:0-1540 GCF_033340195.1 Vibrio sp. 1457 | reverse complement strand
TATGTCTTAACGTGGATGATTCCTTAATGATTGTTTTACCCAGACGCCTGTCAGACGAGGTTGCCGATCGTGTGCGGGCGCTGATTGATGAAAAAAACCTGGAAGCGGGCATGAAGTTGCCCGCTGAGCGCCAACTGGCGATGCAACTCGGCGTATCACGTAATTCACTGCGCGAGGCGCTGGCAAAACTGGTGAGCGAAGGCGTGCTGCTCAGTCGACGCGGCGGCGGGACGTTTATTCGCTGGCGTCATGACACATGGTCGGAGCAAAACATCGTCCAGCCGCTAAAAACGCTGATGGCCGATGATCCGGATTACAGTTTCGATATTCTGGAAGCCCGCTACGCCATTGAAGCCAGCACCGCATGGCATGCGGCAATGCGCGCCACACCTGGCGACAAAGAAAAGATTCAGCTTTGCTTTGAAGCAACGCTAAGTGAAGACCCGGATATCGCCTCACAAGCGGACGTTCGTTTTCATCTGGCGATTGCCGAAGCCTCACATAACATCGTGCTGCTGCAAACCATGCGCGGTTTCTTCGATGTCCTGCAATCCTCAGTGAAGCATAGCCGTCAGCGGATGTATCTGGTGCCACCGGTTTTTTCACAACTGACCGAACAACATCAGGCTGTCATTGACGCCATTTTTGCCGGTGATGCTGACGGGGCGCGTAAAGCAATGATGGCGCACCTTAGTTTTGTTCACACCACCATGAAACGATTCGATGAAGATCAGGCTCGCCACGCACGGATTACCCGCCTGCCCGGTGAGCATAATGAGCATTCGAGGGAGAAAAACGCATGATTATTTCCGCAGCCAGCGATTATCGCGCCGCAGCGCAACGCATTCTGCCGCCGTTCCTGTTCCACTATATGGATGGTGGTGCATATTCTGAATACACGCTGCGCCGCAACGTGGAAGATTTGTCAGAAGTGGCGCTGCGCCAGCGTATTCTGAAAAACATGTCTGACTTAAGCCTGGAAACGACGCTGTTTAATGAGAAATTGTCGATGCCGGTAGCACTGGCACCGGTGGGTTTGTGTGGCATGTATGCGCGTCGTGGCGAAGTTCAGGCAGCCAAAGCGGCGGACGCGCATGGCATTCCGTTTACTCTCTCGACGGTTTCCGTTTGCCCGATTGAAGAAGTCGCGCCAGCCATCAAGCGCCCAATGTGGTTCCAGCTTTATGTACTGCGCGATCGCGGCTTTATGCGTAACGCGCTGGAGCGAGCAAAAGCAGCGGGTTGTTCGACGCTGGTTTTCACCGTGGATATGCCGACACCGGGCGCACGCTACCGTGATGCGCATTCAGGTATGAGCGGCCCAAATGCGGCAATGCGCCGCTACTTGCAGGCGGTGACGCATCCGCAATGGGCGTGGGATGTGGGCCTGAACGGTCGTCCACATGATTTAGGTAATATCTCAGCTTATCTCGGCAAACCGACCGGACTGGAAGATTACATCGGCTGGCTGGGGAATAACTTCGATCCGTCCATCTCATGGAAAGACCTTGAATGGATCCGCGATTTCTGGGATGGCCCG
>NZ_JAWOWA010000069.1:0-1562 GCF_033340195.1 Vibrio sp. 1457 | reverse complement strand
GTCCGCACGCCCTTCCCAGGCGCTATCGACCGCTTTCACCATTTTCTTGTGCGCTCGCTTGAGTAACGCGACATCGGTGGTATTGGCGGTATACATCCAGGTGTCTGGCCAGAACCAACCTTCAATCCACTCCGGGTTTTCCAGTTCAAGTGCCTGCGCTACGGTGGCGTACTTATCATCGCTCAGCGTATGCTTGATATACGGGGCCTCACGCAATTGCTTGAGGTAATCGCTCAGACGCATCCCTTCTACCAGTCGCAGAGGGAACTGTGCTTCTTTACCGCTTTCCAGCAATTTCAGCATCTCGCGCACGGTCATCTGCGGTGTAAAGCGGTAAGTCCCGGCTTTAAAGTGAGAAAGATCCGGTTCGATACGCAGCAGCCATTGAAAAACCCGTGGACGATTGATGATCTTATCGGCATAAAGCTGTTCACCGAGCGCCAGACGTCCGGTCCCTGGCTTCAGGGTAAATATCGTCTCTTCTTTGATAAGCAATTTGCTGTCGGCAAGATGGCGAACCTTCCAGACGCCCACACCAGCGGCGATACCCAGTACCACCAGCAATAACAAGATTATCAATAACACTTTTTTCATGACTAATTCGGGCGCTCACAAAGTGGGGCTAAATATTCATATAACGTTGCTGACGAAAAGGAGACATCGCCACAGGCACATACGGGCATCACTGGCATTAACGCATTACAAATAACCATCTCATCTGCCTGCAACGACTCTTCCAGAGAGGCTTGCACTTCGACAAGCTGATAAGAGGATTGTGCCAGCAAACGGATACAGAATTGTCGCATAATGCCGTTAACACCTGCCTGATCCAGTCGCGGCGTATAAACTACGTTGCCCTTCCGCCAGAACAAATTAGCCGCACAGCATTCCGTAACCCACCCTTCGCTGTCAAGGACCAGCGCCTCATCAGCGTTTGTCTGCTCAAGATGAGAGCGAATCAATACTTGCTCAAGACGATTGAGATGTTTAATACCTGCAAGATGAGGATTGCGCCCCAGCCGCACCGGGCTTAGCGCCAACGTCATCCCCTCGTTACGCAAACGGTCGTAATGTGCAGGATAAGCCGTAACGGAGAGAATCCGCGTTGCCGGTCCACTGTTCAATGTGCTGTACCCTCGCCCGCCACTACCGCGACTGATCACGACTTTCAGCACACCATTTTGCTGTTCTGCTGCCAGCGTTTTCATCTCTTGTTCAAGCTGTGGCCAGAAGTCACAGGAAATCATCAACCGCTGACAAGCATCCTGTAGTCGCTGGATATGCGCCGATAACAAACTGACTTTACCGTCGATAACTCTGGCGGTGGTAAAACAACCATCACCAAACTGCGTTGCCCGATCGCTTACTGCCAGCGATTCCTGCTTATAACCGTTAATTAAGAACATACCGGCTCCTTATCAGAGAATTGTTAGTGTGGCAGCATGTTCACTACGGAACAAGTCGGAATAAAAGCTAAGAAAAAAGGCCCGCAAGCGGACCTTTTATAAGGGTGGAAAATGACAACTTAGATCTTTTTAAAGATCAAAGAACCATTAGTGCCA
>NZ_JAWOWA010000068.1:0-1613 GCF_033340195.1 Vibrio sp. 1457 | reverse complement strand
CCGGGCCCGCTTTCCAGATCTCATCCAGAAAGACAATTTCTGCTTCCGGCAGGTAACCGCTGGTTAAACGTTCATAGCGCCCTTCATCTTTTAGCGCCTGAATAGAAAGGGGACCAAAAACTTCTTCCGGCGTGGAGAAGCGGGTCATCAGATATTCAAACGCGCGGGCATTCTGAAAGGCGAATTTTAAGCGCCGGGCGATCAAACTTTTGGCAATACCTGGCGGGCCAAGGAGGAACACACTTTCACCACTTAATGCCGCTAATAAACACAAGCGGATGGCGTGGCTACGTTCATAAAGCCCCTTTTCCAACGAACTGCTCAGGCGGGAAATTCTTTCCGCTAATAAATGAGGGTGAGCCATAATGAAGTGGCGTCCTTTCGTCAAAAGTTCTGCGTAAATTGCGAGTATAGACGTTTCTTGCTGGTGGCTAAAATAGTCTCAAAGGGGGGGTATTTTTCTTTGAGCCAGGTTAATGTGGCCGCATTTAGGAGTACGATTTTGCCGTTAATCGTGCATACTGTGCGCTTTTTTGTGGGCCAAGGGACTAAGCACACATTTCATATTTCAACGAAAGACTAGTCTATGAGCACTGATAATAAGCAATCATTGCCCGCGATTACCCTCGCGGCGATTGGAGTTGTCTACGGCGATATTGGTACCAGCCCGTTATATACACTTCGTGAATGTTTGTCCGGCCAGTTTGGTTTTGGCGTTGAACGCGATGCCGTGTTTGGCTTTTTATCGCTGATCTTCTGGCTGCTAATCTTTGTGGTTTCCATTAAATATCTCACCTTCGTGATGCGGGCAGATAACGCCGGTGAGGGGGGGATCCTGACGTTGATGTCGCTTGCCGGGCGTAATACGTCGGCGCGAACCACATCAATGCTGGTGATTATGGGGCTAATCGGCGGCAGCTTTTTCTATGGTGAAGTCGTCATAACACCCGCTATTTCGGTGATGTCAGCCATTGAAGGTCTGGAAATCGTCGCCCCGCAGCTGGATACCTGGATAGTTCCCCTCTCAATTATCGTTCTCACTTTATTATTTATGATTCAAAAACATGGCACGGCTATGGTCGGTAAGCTGTTTGCGCCGATCATGCTGACCTGGTTTTTGATTCTGGCAGGACTGGGGTTACGTAGCATTATTGCTAACCCGGAAGTGCTGCATGCGCTGAATCCGATGTGGGCGGTGCATTTCTTCCTTGAATACAAAACGGTTTCTTTTATTGCATTAGGGGCAGTGGTGTTGTCGATTACGGGGGTCGAGGCGCTGTATGCTGATATGGGGCACTTTGGTAAGTTCCCTATTCGCCTGGCGTGGTTCACCGTCGTATTACCTTCCTTGACCCTTAATTACTTCGGTCAGGGAGCGCTGTTGTTAAAGAACCCGGAAGCGATTAAGAACCCGTTCTTCCTGTTGGCACCGGACTGGGCGCTGATCCCGCTGCTGATCATCGCCGCACTGGCGACGGTAATTGCCTCGCAGGCGGTTATCTCTGGCGTCTTCTCATTGACGCGTCAGGCGGTACGTCTGGGATATTTATCGCCGATGCGCATTATTCACACCTCCGAAATGGATTCAGGGCGAATCTATATTCCGTTTCTGA
>NZ_JAWOWA010000067.1:0-1707 GCF_033340195.1 Vibrio sp. 1457 | reverse complement strand
GTATCCCTTCCAGACTTCATGTGGATCGAGGGCATACGCACAAACCTTACCAGCAACGGGGATTCTAACTAATGCATTTTTTGATTCTAAGTAATTGAGCCAACGAATAATTGTGCTTCTGCTAACTCCAAGTTTTTCAGCTAGGAATTGCTGATCCGCAACGACAGCGCCACACGTAGGATCGATATGCTCCGCTAAAAATGAGTACAGCTTCAGTGCTGATATGCCTTGGCTATCCTTCAGCAGCTCTCGAACGCGTTCCCAACCTTTTGGGGATACCTGTGTAAACCTTGAATTCTTCTTTGCTTCTTCGAGATCCTCGGTGTTTTTCTTTGCCTCATCTGAAAGTTGTTTCAGTCGTTTTTCTGAATCAATAAACATGATTTTTTCCCTCTAAAAATCCCATGCACTAACGTTGGTTCAAATCTAAGCCATCATGACACATCTGTGCAACACCTTGTTGCGTGTTGTCGCATCCAGGATGCGACAACGTTGTGTCACCCTGGATGCGACAGGTAAACAAAAAACACACTAAAAAAACAACAACTTACAAATCGGCGTAAAAGATCTATTCTAGGCAAGGGTGTTGCGCGCAACGCAACGCCCTTTGGGGGTGTCGGGGCGAAGCCCTGACCCAGTCACGTAGCGATAGCGGAGTGTATACTGGCTTACTCCTCTGCAAGCCTCGCCAGCCGTGATTTTTGCCAGATTTCGTGGTTTTCACGTTCAACAGCTCCTGCACGTTTTTTGCCGTCCGTTCACCGTTAACCCCCGCAGAAATCGGGACAGGATGTGCAAATGTAATACCGTCACCCGCGACGATATTCCGTTTGCCATCTGGTCAGGGCTTCGCCCCGACACCCCGTATCAGTGCGTACGTGCTCAATGTGGTTTCCGGTTCTCTTCCGCTTCCTCGCCCACTCGCTCACTAACGTTCGGTCGCTGGGGCTGCGGCGAGCGGTGCCACCTCTCGCATGTTGTCGGTGATTCCGCTGTTGTTCTTTCGGGGATGAGTCGTCAGATAGCCCTTCAAACGCGCTCAGAAGCTCTCAGACGCACGAGGCGGGGTTTAAATGCCCGTCAGGGCATGGAAGGCGCGAAAAACGCTTACAGAGGGTTTCAGGAGGTCAGGCGCGCCGATACCCCTAACCAGGGGCTTTCAGGTCGCCAGGAACCGCGTCAGCCCCCTGCAAAGCCCATTTGCACGGCACTGGCAGCTATTCAGCTGGTTGGTGGTCGTAGACCGTCGATGTTACAGCGATGGGGGTCTGGGGTTCTCCCCAGACGGTTTCCGGTTGCGCTCAAGGCGCTGCCGGAACCGTGGCAGCTCAGACGTTTTGGAGATTATCGGGCAAAGGTTGCGAATGACGTCAATGACGTCATTTTGCGGCGTTTGCCCTATCCTGCATCGCATCGAACTGACATGCGGCAAAAGAGCAATGCAGGATAGACAATCATGGTCAGAACGTTAACACGTAGCCCCTGATTGTCCGCCTGCCGCTGGCTCAATGGTCATTTTTTTCGATATTTATCTAGCTCAATTACAGGTGCTGGAGTTTTTTTCTTTGCTATTTTTTTTGGCTTTTGTATTTTTTCATCGTTGCTAACGACAAACATTATTTTATTTCCATCTTCATTGATAACATCAACAAGATTAAATTCTTTATCTTCACAATTCATATAAAGATTTATTCCTGTTGCATATTC
>NZ_JAWOWA010000066.1:0-1744 GCF_033340195.1 Vibrio sp. 1457 | reverse complement strand
ACAAGCATCACAGAATCTGACGCTCAAATCAGTGGTGGCGAAACCCGACAGGACTATAAAGATACCAGGCGTTTCCCCCTGGTGGCTCCCTCGTGCGCTCTCCTGTTCCGACCCTGCCGCTTACCGGATACCTGTCCGCCTTTCTCCCTTCGGGAAGCGTGGCGCTTTCTCATAGCTCACGCTGTTGGTATCTCAGTTCGGTGTAGGTCGTTCGCTCCAAGCTGGGCTGTGTGCACGAACCCCCCGTTCAGCCCGACCGCTGCGCCTTATCCGGTAACTATCGTCTTGAGTCCAACCCGGAAAGACACGACAAAGCGCCACTGGCAGCAGCCACTGGTAACAGGATTAGCAGAGCGAGTTAATGTAGGTGGTGCTATAGAGTTCTTGAAGTGGTGGCCTAACTACGGCTACACTGGAAGGACGGATTTGGTGACATGTCTCGCACAAGACTGTTACCACGGTTAGATAATCTGCCAGGATTAACTAACCTTCGAAAAACCACCTGCCAGGGTGGTTTTTTCGTTTTCAGAGACTACATCTCGTCACATGTAACTGTCAACGCAACGATTTCATCTACACCCACACAACCAAACCTTTTGCAGGGTAAGACACATAAGAAACGAGCTTAACGAAGGTCGCTACGCTCCCTCTTGGTTTTTATATACCCACCACGAGTGTATTAGGTTCTCTATTGTATTTTCATCAGATACTACGATTGGGTAATGCTGC
This sequence comes from Vibrio sp. 1457, assembly GCF_033340195.1. Lineage (NCBI taxonomy): Bacteria > Pseudomonadati > Pseudomonadota > Gammaproteobacteria > Vibrionales > Vibrionaceae > Vibrio > Vibrio sp. 1457. Next base: position 1,015 of record NZ_JAWOWA010000066.1, on the reverse strand, counting down.
CAACTTACTGATTTAGTGTATGATGGTGTTTTTGAGGTGCTCCAGTGGCTTCTGTTTCTATCAGCTGTCCCTCCTGTTCAGCTACTGACGGGGTGGTGCGTAACGGCAAAAGCACCGCCGGACATCAGCGCTATCTCTGCTCTCACTGCCGTAAAACATGGCAACTGCAGTTCACTTACACCGCTTCTCAACCCGGTACGCACCAGAAAATCATTGATATGGCCATGAATGGCGTTGGATGCCGGGCAACCGCCCGCATTATGGGCGTTGGCCTCAACACGATTTTCCGCCATTTAAAAAACTCAGGCCGCAGTCGGTAACCTCGCGCATACAGCCGGGCAGTGACGTCATCGTCTGCGCGGAAATGGACGAACAGTGGGGCTATGTCGGGGCTAAATCGCGCCAGCGCTGGCTGTTTTACGCGTATGACAGGCTCCGGAAGACGGTTGTTGCGCACGTATTCGGTGAACGCACTATGGCGACGCTGGGGCGTCTTATGAGCCTGCTGTCACCCTTTGACGTGGTGATATGGATGACGGATGGCTGGCCGCTGTATGAATCCCGCCTGAAGGGAAAGCTGCACGTAATCAGCAAGCGATATACGCAGCGAATTGAGCGGCATAACCTGAATCTGAGGCAGCACCTGGCACGGCTGGGACGGAAGTCGCTGTCGTTCTCAAAATCGGTGGAGCTGCATGACAAAGTCATCGGGCATTATCTGAACATAAAACACTATCAATAAGTTGGAGTCATTACCCCAAGAGTTGTTGAATTTCCCAGCTTTTTTGAAAGCCTTTGTATCATACTAACAAGTAAAAAAGGTTTAAATACCAAAATTAACCTGTATTTTTGATAAGTCTTACCATTGTACGATTTACACAGTTTCTGCTCCTCCTTGTTGATAGTGGAAAGGGTGCATTGTGCACTTGCGTAAACATTTATGACGCGTTGATGTCCATGGTTCACATTTCCTTGTCAGGGGATCGACTTATTTGCGGCGAGGCATCATTCGTAA
>NZ_JAWOWA010000065.1:0-1774 GCF_033340195.1 Vibrio sp. 1457 | reverse complement strand
GGTGCATTAAAAGCAGTGTTGAACAACCAGGTTCAGCGCGCGATGAATCTGTTCTTTGGTTCAGTGTTAGCAACCATTTCGCTTACCGTACCTGTCGTCACGCTAATTGCCTTTATGACGGGTAACGAATTACAGTTTGCACTTGGTGCGCCAGAAATGGTGGTGATGGTGGCCTCTTTAGTGCTGTGCCATATCTCCTTCTCCACCGGACGTACTAACGTGCTCAATGGCGCAGCGCATCTGGCACTGTTTGCCGCCTATTTGATGACGATATTTGCCTGACAGTTATATCTCCTCCGATGACGGAAATCGGGGGAGATAAGATAAATTCCTGCTTATTGTATTTCTTCATACTACCTGGACAGCTCGTTAATCAGAATTGCGAGCCTGTACCACAACCTGCACGAAACCACTGCAACAGCTGTTGAAAAACCGGAATGCACTCTTCATTGCAAACATTTCAGGGATGAAGTGAAGATGAATTGAGACGTAGTATCCACACCAAGCCGGAATTATCCGGTGAGGCGCAATGTTGCGGGGGCTTTATCCCTGGTGGCATTGGTTGCTGGAGAGAGAAAACCCCCGCACGTTGCAGGTATGCACCTGACAACACCACGGGGGCTAATCTTGACTCTAGACCACTCAAGAATAGCCGCGAAACGTTGTCATTACAACACAGGCGGCTATATGACGTTCGCAGAGCTGGGCATGGCCTTCTGGCATGATTTAGCGGCTCCGGTCATTGCTGGCATTCTTGCCAGTATGATCGTGAACTGGCTGAACAAGCGGAAGTAGCGTGTCATGTGGGCGTCAGGCTGCCGTAATGGCAATTTGCGCCCGGACCAGGCCGCAGGGGGGAAACTCTGCGGCCTTTTTCGTTCTTACTGCGGGTAAGGCACCCAGTCGCCGCCGTTCAGGCGAACGTACGGTTTATCCTGGTATTGAATAACTACTGCATTTGAGTTCTCGGAGACCGGTGCTGTTTGTGGCAACCCACTGGTGAGTTTTTTCCAGTCAACATTGTCTTCGGTGAAAATCTTGCCATCAAGAACGCGAACCACCAGATCGGAGATAGCCAGGAAGCTGCTCGGTTGTTCGATGACAATCGGTGCCCCCTGATGCGGTGCCTTCATGCCGAAGAATTTCACCCCAACGGGGACGTCGGTGATAGACGGGCTAGGGATATCACGTAGGCCAGATACCTGCATTCTGTCGCCCTTCAGCGCGCCGCCGTGTTCCGGCACCACGACCACCATCACTTTACGACCCGATTTCTCCAGTTCAGTAAAGAAGGCGTCCAGTTCATCAAAGAATTTCTGCGCCCGCGCTTTGTAATCCGCTGTTTTGCTGACCCCCGGATAATGGTTGCCGTCATGCAGTGGAAGCGTGTTGTAGAACGTGGCACTACGGCTGTTTTTATCTTTTTCGGTAACGTCCAGCCAGCGGTTAAGCACGGCGGTATCGTCATAAACCGGCGAACCATCAAAGCCCAGCAAAATAACCGGCAGATTTGTTTGATCCATCAATTCAGTCTGCATGCCGCCATTTTCGCGAACTTCTTTCAAAAAACCGCCGAACTGGCCGTTATGCCCCATCATCAGGTGCTGGGTAAAGCCCAGTTTCGAAAGGTTATCAAACAGATAGCAGTCGTTATTTGCCGGTTGATACAGATTAGTGTGCGAAGTCTGCCCGCAGCTGGCGCGCAGTAAACGGATCGCCGCCGGGCCACTGTAGGAGGTGGCGGAGTTAAAGTTCTTGAACTCAATATCGAAAT
>NZ_JAWOWA010000064.1:0-1894 GCF_033340195.1 Vibrio sp. 1457 | reverse complement strand
CTCATTTTTCCTCAAACAGCTAACGCCCTGTTAAGGGGTGAGCAACGCAATACCGAAGCCGCCGCATACCACCTTAAACACCAAACGCAACGCATAGTAAAAATGCCACGCGTTGCGAATCACTCTTAAACAGTTTGTTAACTAACTACGATTTGTAAATATCTAAAAAGCTATAGCTCGGCTCAGGCATATTACGGGTGTAGAACGCTTCTGGAACATAATCCGTTTCAAACCCTAAGCGAAAACCGTATTTCTGGTAAGTAAGCTTTGCCAGTGCCAGTAACGGCATAGCAAAATAGCCTACACGCTCTTCCTTTAACTTTTTTTGACTCCAATACTTGTGGTGCCCTTTGACCGCTTCATACATCGCTTGTTGATATTCCGCTTCACCACAACCTGATTTATTTAGAACTTTTGTCATCACATTAATCGTTGGCAAATCGACAAGGTTAGCGTGTTCAAAGGCTAAACCCTCAAGATACTCAGGAGTACTTACATCAATAAACTTCTGAATTAACGACTTAACGTCACCAGATTTTATTCCGAGCATGACCATTTGGAGCTCAAAGAAGGTACGAGACCGAACATTATACCACTCAGTGTTTGGGTGGTCGGCTAAGTTGGCAAGGTACTCGATGTCACTCACCTGCTCACAGAATAAAGATAGCCAACTCAAATAGGTTAGATATAGCGCACCTTCAAGACCATTGTATTCCTCTTTCTTTGCTACTAGAGTCACCTCCGCTTTAGGGAGCACTACCGAAATCGCCGCGCCATCACTCAATAGCTGTGACTGTACTAATTTAATATCAAAGTACTGATGCATATCCATTGCTCTAAGGCTGGATTCTATGTCCTCAACACTATGGTATAAACTCCCGCTAAGGTAAAGGCCAGTAAGGCTGATGCTCTGTAGATTTATTTTCCCACTTTTATAAGAAAAATTAAAATCATCTAGCAGCCGCTTGCATTTCATTCTACATGGATTAGAGAGCTTTTTTAAGTAATCTGCATGGCAAGCTATTGGTTTAAAGTGTTCTTTTGATGTCATAGAAACATTTCTCTTTAATTTATAAACTAGATCGAAGGAGTTAGTTAACGCCCAGTTAAGGGGTGAAGCACGCAATGACCAAGTTGCCGCATGGCACTTCAACACCAAAACCACCGCATACCAAAAATGCCACGCGTGCTGAATCCCTCTTGAACTGTTTGTTATGTAACATTTTCAATAGCTTGCGCTGCACTACTGGTAACTTTACCCAAATCCGATTCTGATTGTACAGCAAGGTATTCACATCCTTTAAACTCTAACTGCATATAACTCGCTGTCAGTTCAAATGGTTGTACAAAACATGCAGGCAAGTCTAAGTTGTAGCCAGTAGATAACACTGAAATAGATTTATCTTTCAGCTTGCGTCCCAGCTCTTTTTCGATTGTTAGAAGGTCGGATAATCGGTCAAAGAAAACTTTTAGCTGTGCTGACATTGAGTACCAATAAACTGGCGAAGCAAACACCATATGATCAAAACGGAGTAGCTGATGAATAATTAGAAGAAAATCATCTTTGCTATTTTCATGCTCATAGTCGTAAAAACTGATATCGAAATCAGATAGATCAAACAGTTTTGCATCTGACTGCTCTACGAATGATTCGACTAGTTTTCGCGTATTACCATCAGATTTTGAAGTACCTAATATGACTCCGATTTTCATCGAGCCTCCATGTTACATAACGCCCTGTTAAGGGGTGAGCAACGCAATACCGAAGCCGCCGCATACCACCTTAATCACTTAAACCAACGCATAGTGAAAATGCCACGCGTTGCGAATCCCTCTTAAACAGTTTGTTAACTGAGCGCCTTTCAGTTTTCGCCGATCTTACAGCCACTTTAGC
>NZ_JAWOWA010000063.1:0-2206 GCF_033340195.1 Vibrio sp. 1457 | reverse complement strand
TATGCGTTAATTTTAGTGATTAAGGTGGTTTGCGGTGACATTGGTGTTGCGTTACTCACCCCTTAATTGGGCGTTATATGCTTTCAAGTTTCAAACAATAAAAGGACTTAAAAATGATTCTAAATCACGTCTCAGTTGGCGCTTCTGATGTGGTAAAAGCAGTTGGTTTTTATGACTCAGTTCTTTCTACGTTGTCTATTAAGCGTGCTCATTATATAGAAAATATTGCAGCGGCTTATGGTGAAAACTTTGAGTTTTGGGTCGGAAGCCCTTGTGAAGGGAAAGCGACATCAAGTAATGGTGCTCATGTGGCTTTCAATGCGCCGTCAAAAGAAGCTGTTGACCAGTTCTATTCTACAGCCATTGAATTGGGTGGTTCATGTGCAGGCAAGCCAGGCTTAAGACCAGAGTACGGTGAAACTTACTATGCAGCGTTCGTACGTGACTTAGACGGAAACAAAATCGAAGCAGTTTCAATGTAGCTTCGAATACGCATATAACAATAAATTTAAGAGTGATTCACAACGCTAGGCGCTTTCACTTCAAGCCAGTTTAGTGTTTATGGCACAATGGTTTAGGTAAGGTGTTAGCGTTGTTCACACCTTAATTTGGCGTTATGTGCTTATGAGGAAAATTGACATGGAGGTGGTAGAGGCCAACCCTGATTTGGCGCCAATATTAGCGAGTTATGCGAAAGAATGCCTAGAATCGGGTATTCCAAAATATTCGGGTGTGGAGCAAGATCCTACAGCTTATTTGTCAGGTTTGGTCGAACGCTCAAAGGCAATCTCCGAGTTACCAAAGGGATATTTACCTAGCACAACTTACTACTGTGTATCGAACTCCGAAATTTTAGGTGCAATCCGAGTTCGCAAAGGTACTAACGCCAACGTAGAAAATGTCATTGGTCATATTGGCTACGAAACTAGACCGTCAGCTCGTGGTAAGGGTGTAGCCTCATTTCTGCTTGCATGGGTGCGAGACCATGTTGTCACTGATTCAGTAATTGTTACTTGCTCAATTGACAATCCCGCATCTCAAAAGGTCATCGAAAACTGTGGTGGTGAATACCTCGGTAACTACACAGATGAGAGTGAGGGTACGGTAAGGCGCTACCGTTTAGCACGCACATAACAAAGCATTCAAGAGTGATTCGCAACGCTTGGCAGTTTCGCTTCGCTCAAGTATAGCCAAGCGAAGCTCACACCTTAATGCGGCGTTAGGCGCAGTAAGAAATTTCTTTGTTCAAATCTCTAATTTCTCTTTGGCCATTTGTTCTAGTTTTTCGGCAATTTGGCCTTATCTAACCAAGTTCTTGAATCACTCAATCTGTAAAACATGTCAAAGTTTGCGGGTTGCCTCATTCAGTTTTGGAGTCGGTTTGTTGTTAGTTTCTTTGGCTCAAATCACTTCAAGTTTGTCTGCCGTCGAAACGGGTCTATTGGCTGAAATTTTGCACTGAAAGTTAGTCTTTCCAAAATCTATTTTTATGTGCTGAAAAGCCAATTTCTTTGGTGTTTTGGTTGCAGTGGGTTTCAGAGACTTAGCCGCTTTAGCATTTGGGTTTTAATCAAATTCAGTGGCTTACGTGAATTTCTTTTTCCAAAAGGTTGTTTTCTAAATCCAGTTTTAACTATTTGCGTGAAGCGCCTAACAAAGCATTCAAGAGTGACTCACAACGCTTGGCGATCTCGGTTTAAACTCGGTTTTAGTGGTTAAGGTGCAATGGTTTAGGTTAGGTGGTTTAGCGTTGTTCGCACCTTAATGCGGCGTTAGGCGACATGAGATCAACGATAGAGTAGTGATAGTATCTTGGCGTGAATCTAGCTTCAGTTAATAGAAAAGGAGTGGATTAATGAATGGTAAAGCATTTGATAATTGGCAAAAATCTCGAAAGAAAGGATGTTTAAATTGGCTTTTCAGAACAACTTTCGTCACAGCCATTTTGTACATAATTTTTAATGTTATTTTCCTTTATCCATCTTCTGATGCTGCAAGCATTACGATTTTCTTATCGGATAATGCTCTTAATTACTCCATTTACACGATCGGGATGTTTTTCGCATTTTGGGCTATTTGGTTATACAACGAATCTTCGTATGAGAAAGAAGTTAAACGTAGAAATGTCGCCTAACAAACTGTTCAAGAGGGATTCGCAACGCGTGGCATTTTCACTATGCGTTGGTTTTAGTGTTTAAGGTGGTAT
>NZ_JAWOWA010000062.1:0-2265 GCF_033340195.1 Vibrio sp. 1457 | reverse complement strand
TGAGATCGACGAAGAACAGCCGCGCGTGATTATCGCCGGATTCGGTCGTTTTGGGCAGATTACCGGACGTTTACTGCTCTCCAGCGGGGTGAAAATGGTGGTACTCGATCACGATCCGGACCATATCGAAACCTTGCGTAAATTTGGTATGAAAGTGTTTTATGGCGATGCCACGCGGATGGATTTACTGGAATCTGCCGGAGCGGCGAAAGCGGAAGTGCTGATTAACGCCATCGACGATCCGCAAACCAACCTGCAACTGACGGAGATGGTGAAAGAACATTTCCCTCCTTTGCAGATTATTGCCCGCGCCCGCGATGTCGACCCCTACATTCGTTTTCTTCATGCAGGCGTTGAAAAGCCGGAGCGTGAAACCTTCGAAGGTGCGCTGAAAACCGGGCGTCTGGCACTGGAAAGTTTAGGTCTGGGGCCGTATGAAGCGCGAGAACGTGCCGATGTGTTCCGCCGCTTTAATATTCAGATGGTGGAAGAGATGGCAATGGTTGAGAATGATACCAAAGCGCGCGCGGCGGTCTATAAACGCACCAGCGCGATGTTAAGTGAGATCATTACCGAGGACCGCGAACATCTGTCATTAATTCAACGACATGGCTGGCAGGGAACCGAAGAAGGTAAACATACCGGCAACATGGCGGATGAACCGGAAACGAAACCCTCATCCTAATAAAGAGTGACGTAAATCACACTTTACAGCTAACTGTTTGTTTTTGTTTCATTGTAATGCGGCGAGTGGATTTGCCCCTATATTTCCAGACATCTGTTATCACTTAACCCATTACTGGCTTGCTGCCGTAGATATTCCCGTGGCGAGCGATAACCCAGTGCACTATGCGGATGCCATTCGTTATAATGCTCGAACGCCTCTGCAAGGTTCTTTGCTGCCGTTAACCCGTCTGGTTTGGGCATGATACTGATGTAGTCACGCTTTATCGTTTTCACGAAGCTCTCTGCTATGCCGTTACTCTCCGGACTCCGCACCGCCGTGTTCTTCGGTTCAAGCCCCAACATCCGGGCAAACTGCCGTGTTTCATTAGCCCGGTAGCATGAACCATTATCCGTCAGCCACTCTACTGGAGACGCCGGAAGCTCGTTGCCGAAGCGGCGTTCCACCGCTCCCAGCATGACGTCCTGTACTGTTTCACTGTCGAAGCCGCCCGTAGTGACTGCCCAGTGCAGTGCCTCACGGTCACAGCAGTCCAGCGCGAACGTGACTCGCAGTTTTTCTCCGTTATCACAGCGGAACTCGAACCCGTCAGAGCACCATCGTTGATTGCTTTCTTTCACGGCCACTTTGCCAGTATGTGCCCGTTTCGATGGCGGTACAGCGGTTTTTCGCTCAAGCAACAGCGCATTCTGGCGCATGATCCGGTAAACACGTTTGGCATTGATCGCAGGCATACCATCAAGTTCTGCCTGTCTGCGAAGCAGCGCCCATACCCGACGATAACCATACGTGGGCAGCTCTCCGATAACATGGTGTATACGGAGAAGCACATCCGTATCATCTGAGTGACGGCTGCGGCGACCATCTTTCCAGTCATCGGTTCGTCTGAGAATGACGTGCAACTGCGCACGCGACACCCGGAGACAACGGCTGACTAAGCTTACTCCCCATCCCCGGGCAATAAGGGCGCGTGCGCTATCCACTTTTTTGCACGCCCGTATTCAACGGCTTCTTTAAGGAGTTCATTTTCCATCGTTTTTTTGCCGAGCAGGCGCTGGAGTTCTTTAATCTGCTTCATGGCAGCAGCAAGTTCAGAGGCAGGAACGACCTGCTCTCCTGCGGCCACAGCAGTAAGACTTCCCTCCTGGTATTGCTTGCGCCAGAGAAATAACTGGCTGGCTGCCACACCGTGTTGCCGGGCAACAAGGGAGACCGTCATTCCCGGTTCAAAACTCTGCTGAACAATAGCGATCTTTTCCTGTGTAGTACGCCGTCTGCGTTTCTCCGGTCCTAAGACATCAATCATCTGCTCTCCAATGACTAGTCTAAAAACTAGTATTAAGACTATCACTTATTTAAGTGATATTGGTTGTCTGGAGATTCAGGGGGCCAGTCTATGTTGCAACCTACCGTAACAATGGCTTCTTTGGTCAGGTCGATGGCTTGAACTTTGCTTTGCAATATCAGGGTAATAATGAAGATGATGGATTATTCGGTCAGGAAGGTTCTGGTAACGGTAATGGCCGTAAGTTAGCTAAAGAGAACGGCGACGGCTTCGGTATGTCCACTTCCTATGACTT
>NZ_JAWOWA010000061.1:0-2324 GCF_033340195.1 Vibrio sp. 1457 | reverse complement strand
TTCCTCCTTAGCTCAGTTGGTAGAGCGACGGACTGTTAATCCGCAGGTCGCTGGTTCGAGCCCAGCAGGAGGAGCCATATTAGAAGAAGCCGCATCACTTGATGCGGCTTTTTTGTATTAGTTTAAAGCTAAGCTCTCTCCTACTACCCACGAAATAACATAAGCGCTTTGATTATTAAAAACCGCTTACCGCAAGCTAACTATCGACTCACTAAGTAACCAGAAAATATTAACCACAAACGCGCGTGGCAAATGGTATGCCTTTCAACTAAAAAAAAAAGCCAGGTAAAAACCTAGCTTTTTAATTCAATCGGCCATCTCTGAAATCAGCTTAAACCACCAAGACAAATATACTTTGTCTCCAGATATTCATCGAGGCCTTGCTTAGCACCTTCCCGTCCAACACCCGACTCTTTAACTCCACCAAATGGAGCCACTTCAGTAGAGATGATCCCTTCATTAACTCCAACCATGCCGTACTCTAAACCTTCACTAAAAGTCACAATACGCTTCAAGCTATTCGTATAGAAATAGCAAGCCAAACCATATTCTGTATCGTTCGCCATTTCGAGAACTTGATAATCATTTTCAAAGGTAACAATAGGCAACACAGGCCCGAATAGCTCTTGCTGAACAATCGACATATTCTGCGTCACACTATCCAAAAGAACGGGCTCCATAAAGCGACCAGGCCGTCTCTGTGGAGAGTTAGCAATAGAGGCTCCTTCTTGTACAGCTTGATCGATCACCGCCTCTAGTCGATGCTTAGAGGCCATCGTAATAACAGGACCTAATGTGACGCCTTTCTCTAAACCATTTCCAAGCTTTAATTTGCTTAACTTCGACAATACTTTATCAATAAAAGCTTGTTTTACATTTTTATGAACATATAGCCGATTGGTACAAACACATGTTTGCCCTGCATTACGGAACTTCGACGCGACAAGCCCTTCCGCAGCCTCATCTAAGTCTGCATCTTCAAACACGATGAAAGGCGCATTACCACCCAACTCCATCGACACCGCCTTGACTGAATCACTGGCTTGCTTCATCAAAATTTTCCCAACGCGCGTAGACCCCGTAAAAGAGATCTTCTGAATCCTAGGATCAGTACTTAGTACTTGACCAAACTCAGCAGCCTGCTCCGACACCACGACAGAAAGCAGTTCTTTAGGGATACCAGCCTGATAAGCTAATTCAACAACAGCAATTGCAGTGAGAGGGGTAAGCTCTGATGGCTTGATCAACATGCCACAACCTGCCGCTAGGGCTGGTGCTGCTTTTCTTGTAATCATCGCAATAGGGAAGTTCCAAGGTGTAATTGCAGCGCATACTCCCACAGGCTGGCGAATTGCAGATAGACGTCTATCTGTCGTGGGGGCAGGAATAACTTCGCCATAAGCACGTTTTGCTTCTTCTGAGAACCACTCGACAAAAGAGGCACCATACATCACTTCCCCTTTGCTCTCAGCTAAAGGTTTACCCTGCTCTAAGGTAATAATCGTGGCTATGTCTTCTGCATTATCAAGAAGTAGTTGATACCACCCCCTCAAACGACGAGAGCGCTCTTTGGCACTTAATTTAGCCCAACGGACTTGCTCCGTTTTGCACTGACCAATGAGATCATCTAACTCATCAAGAGTACTAGGCTTTAACCGAATTAACTCTTGCTCAGTTGCAGGGTTGATGACCACAATTCCCTCTTCGGAAGACCATTGCTTAAATACAGATTTCAGCGTTTCATTTTTTATTTGTTGCATCATCAAACATACTCCTCAAGAACTCCTCTTAGGTTAATCGCTACTAGCAAGTTCAGCAAAGAAAACAAAGTTTTCTAAAAGGCATTAATTTTCGGAAGACTTAGATCTCTTCCTCACTATACTTCGGGAAATTGCGCAATCCACGCAACGACGGCCCCGCTCTAAACATGGAAGCAATGAATGTTTGAGAAATAAGATGTAGAAAATTATTGTTTAAGAGAGACGCTAACAAAACACGCAGTGAGGAAGACTATTCATTCTACTACGGTTGAGGGCGAGTGTTATAAAGACTCATTGTTCAAATGACCAATCTTTCAACGAGGACATGATACAAACTCGGAGTAATTAGAAGTGCAGGCAGCAGGCTCATCTTCCTGAGAAACTCATGCGCCAATAGGGTAAAGAAAGTCGTATTGTCTCGCCTTCAATGTGTAAATGCATTTCTAGGGGACACGACCAAACGAAAAAGCCCCAGTCTTTCGACTAGGGCTTAATATAAGTGGCGGAGTGGACGGGACTCGAACCCGCGACCCCCGGCGTGACAGGCCGGTATTCTAACCAACT
>NZ_JAWOWA010000060.1:0-2413 GCF_033340195.1 Vibrio sp. 1457 | reverse complement strand
TTCCTCCTTAGCTCAGTTGGTAGAGCGACGGACTGTTAATCCGCAGGTCGCTGGTTCGAGCCCAGCAGGAGGAGCCACTTTTAAAGCCGCATCACTTGATGCGGCTTTTTTGTATCTGCTTTATACGTCATTTCTCACTTTCCCATTTATCTGCACTTCATTTCTAAACATCAGCGAACATTAAATCCTTTCTTCAAAAATACTTATTTCACGCTAAAAATTTAATCCTCATCGTAATTTCAATACGCATTAGTATCCGAGCATATTTATCTTCACTAAGATGCCCGAGTTATTACATTTCTTCTTTTAGCTATGCCTTGCATAGTGATAACACTTTATTTGTGAGCTAAATATGAAACTAAAAACTCAAGCCTATTTATTATCTGCGATCATATTGCTAGCTCTCCTAGCTCTGACCGCAACGGGCTTATGGACACTTCGCGTCGCAAGTAACCTTGATAACAAAGCTCGAGTTACTGAGCTATTTAAAAGTGCGTACAGCATACTTACCGAAGTAGAAAAGATGGCTATCGAAGGCAAAATGCCGGAAGACGAAGCGAAAGCATTAGCCACTCGCCTACTTCGTAACAATATCTACAAAGACAACGAATACGTTTATGTCGCAGATGAAAATATGATGTTCATCGCCGCACCACTAGACCCTCAACTGCACGGAACCAGCTTCCATGACTTTAGAGATGGCAGTGGTAATAGCGTAGGCCAACTCATTCTAGATGTATTGGGGCACAAAACAGGTCAGATCGTTGAATATACCTGGAGCCAAAAACAAGCTGATGGCAGCATTGAAGAAAAACACTCGATAGCAGAAAAAACACCACACTGGGGCTGGGTTGTCGGTACAGGTATTGGCTCTAATGAAGTTAACGCACGTTTTTGGTCGACAGCACAATGGCAGCTTGTGCTGTGTCTGATTATCGCGGGAAGTATTCTAAGTGGCCTGATCATTTCGATTCGCAAAATGCTTCATCTACTTGGTGGAGAGCCTAACGACGTGCGTAAAGCAGTTCAAGCTGTCGCTCAAGGAGACATTCAGACCAGTTTTGATACTGTGGCACCGAGAGGAAGTATCTATCGTGCCGTGCAAGATATGAGTCAATCACTAGCTACCATGGTGACAAACCTAGAGAAGTCTATGCATGCACTGCGCGCAGAGTTGTCTGCCGTAGAAGCTCGATCAAATACGATTGCCGATCTTACCGTATCTCAGCAGCAATCAACGGCGATGATTGCCACTGCGATGACTGAAATGGCATCTTCAGCCAACCATGTTGCCAATTCAGCAAGCGACACCGCAAACAATACGGACGAGGCTGACAAACAAAGCCAACATACGCAGAAACTCATTCATAACACGGTTGAAAACATTCAAGGTTTAGCTTCTCAATTAAATACTGCGAGTAAAGCGGTCGCCGATCTAGATCAGGATGTAAATAATATTGTAAAAGTGCTCGATGTGATTGGTGATATTGCAGAGCAAACAAACCTATTGGCACTCAATGCAGCCATTGAAGCAGCACGTGCTGGAGAACAAGGCCGAGGCTTCGCAGTCGTTGCTGATGAGGTACGCAACCTAGCAGGACGCACACAAGACAGCACAAAAGAGATTCAGTATATGATCTCCAATCTGCAAGAAGGCTCTCGCAATGCCATTCACACAATGGAAATATGTGCAGAAACCAGTGAAAGCACTGTTACAGAGTCTAAGAATGCCTCTGAAGCTCTACAGCAAATTGTAACGGCGTTAGAATCTATCACCACAATGAGCCAGCAGATCGCTACTGCTGCCGCTGAGCAGACGCAGGTTAGCGATGATATTGCGCTACGCATAAACCTTATCGAGGAAAGCGGAGGCCAACTCAACTCTGTCGTAACCGAGAGCCAATCAAGTACTCAAAGTTTAGCTTCACTAGCGAATGAGCTAGAAGGTTGGGTAAACAAGTTCTCAGTAAAGCACTAGTTTAAAGTCAATTGTTCAATAAAAAGCACGTTTTCAGACGTGCTTTTTTGTTTTTATCGCCTTTATTTTGCAAGTGAACACACTATCAATGTTAAAACATCGCTTAAAGCATGGCGCATTGCTGCTAAAAACGCATAAAAACAGCCCACTCCGAGCACAAATTCATCAAACGATATTTTATTTTAATTTTATTGTTGACCTGAAAGCCGAAAAGCCTTTTAATACACCTCGTCGCCCGGATAGCTCAGTCGGTAGAGCAGAGGATTGAAAATCCTCGTGTCGGTGGTTCGATTCCGCCTCCGGGCACCACAATTTATTAATTGTTGGTGCTTAGCACGAACAATGTTAAAGAATAAAATGTGCCGACTTAGCTCAGTAGGTAGAGCAACTGACTTGTAATCAGTAGGTCACCAGTTCGATTCCGGTAGTCGGCAC
>NZ_JAWOWA010000059.1:0-2428 GCF_033340195.1 Vibrio sp. 1457 | reverse complement strand
GGATTTTTATATTAGCGGTGGTCTTGCCATTGATGATTTCCGTGAGGGTATAGTCACGGAAATGAGAGGGACAACCAGTGGTGTAGAGCAAGGTCTGGCAGTGATGATTCGGGTAAGTGACGGAGACAGCACGCTGAATTTTACTGGCCTTGTTGATGCATCAGGTTCGTGGACAGTAACCGGAATTGACGTAAACACTCTCAATCTAAACAACACGTGGACCATTGAAGCAGAAGTGTTGGATGCCGCCGGCAACCACGCGGTCGATACCATGCCAACAATAGTGCTACCCGGTTCAACGGTATTTTCTGAAAACATCGTTGGATTTTTTGGTGAGCAAAGCAGCTCGGCAGCCATCAACATAGAAAATGGTGTGCCAGCACTGCATGCAGAGCAACCAAGTTTGAGTGCGCTTACATCGGTCGGTCAATCTATTAACGTTGTTGTTGCAGAAGATGGGTTGAGCTTACAAGGAACATCGACTGACGACCGATTAGTTTTCTCAGCAGAAGTCAATGATGATGGTACGGTTCAAATTACTTTTTATGAAGCGATTGATCATGGTGTAGGTCAAGATGAGCTGGTGACTAACGTATTGGTTGAAAGCATTCAAAGTGATGCTGATGGTACACAAGAGACGGTTGTGGCCCCCCTAGAAATCGTCATCAGTGATGCCGACCCAGTGATCGCAAATGAGTCATATAGTGTAACCGAAGGCCAAGTCATTTCTGGCAATGTACTGGAGAATGACATTGATATTGATGGTGACTTGTACATTCGATATGTCAGAGCCGGAGGAGAGATCCAGTCTGTCCCTGATGGTGGCTCAGTAAGTTTTAGTCTAGATAAGGGTGAATTAACCGTATTTTCAGATGGCTCTTGGCAGTTGAATGCCAGTCGCAACTTAGATCACACGGTTGAGCAAAGTATCGTATTTGATTATCTCGCAGCCGATGATTCAAAAGATTACGGTGTAGCAACCGCAACTATCGACATTATAGATGGCCAAGCGGGTTATGTAGGCAGCGCTACTATAAACACAGCAGAAGTACCTCTGGGAGAGGCATTATTAACCACCGAAGGCAGTGTTAATGTGATTGCTGGCTCTGATAACCCTGATCCGACTAGTTTGTATTTTGGTGGGGCATCCATTACTAAGTTAGAGGCATTAGGGCTTACAAGCTCAGTCTCTGATAATGAGCTTAGCTACACGTTAAGTTCCAGTGGAAAGCAAATCACAGCATTTGCCAATGGTGTGACTGTATTTACGTTAACATTGAGTGGCATTGAGTCGGGTAACGATGTACTAGCTTCAATCTCGCTTACTCTTGATCATCCTATCGATCAATTCAATAGTAGTGATACGGTAACCTTCCCGCTGACCATTGGAGGGACAGATCTAGACTCCACACCGCTTGTAGAGAATGAAATTGATTTCGTGTTGAAAGATGGTGTTGATCCTACGTTGAGCAACTTGACTGTTGTTGCAATGGAGGAGATTAATCTAGAAAGTGGGGCAATCTTTAAGACAGGGAGCCTTCAACTCGATATCGGGAGTGATTATGTTGACTCTCTTCGATTTAGCGAATTAAACCAGCCCACATTAGTGAGTAGTGAAAGTGAGTTGCTTTACCGTCTGTCTGATGACGGTACGACAATTACTGGCTATATCTTAGAAGGTGGGGTGGAAGTAAATATTTTTCAATCGAAACTATTATCCACATTACCTTTAGAGTCGAGTAGTGAAATAGAGTATTCCTTTGAATTATATCGCTCTTTCGATCTGTCAAAAGATCAAATCCTGGATATACCATTGTTAGTTAATGCAACAGATTCAGACGGTGACACCACCTCCGTAACATTGGATATTACCTTAGAGGCAATTGAAGGTTTGAACGATGATGCCTCTTTAACGGTGGATATTCTTGATGGCGGTGATGGATACGAAAACCAGTTTGAAGTTCCTAGTGTCACGATTCAAGGTGACGCACTCAAGATAAGCGATGAGTGGCTTGTTACTATCACCATTACCGACAGTCTCAATAACTCCATTACTGTTACAACGACCGTAGAGAACGAGGCTTATACCCTATCAGGCGTTGATCTGTCTTCTCTTGCTGAAGGGCCGCTTACGGTGACTTCTGTGGTTTCTGACATTTATGGCAATAACCTGAACGCCGTCGATACGACCATTAAAGATACGCTTGCAACGGTGAACGTCAATTTTGATGGTGGAGGGGATGAGTATTTAAATCAGTACGAAATCGCGACTACTCGCCTCGAAGGGACGATTGAAAACATTGAAGATGGCCAGCGTATCCAAGTTACGGTAACCGACTCGTTAGGAGCGGTCATAAACTTAGAAACGGTGGTGACTGGTGGAAGTTGGTCTCTGGACGACGTTGACCTTTCTGGATTGTCTGAAGGT
>NZ_JAWOWA010000058.1:0-2537 GCF_033340195.1 Vibrio sp. 1457 | reverse complement strand
GGTCAAAATCAACGGCGGTCTGGCAGGTGGAAGGCGTCGCTCCGCGTCACCTCCCACCACTGCCAAGCCTGTTTTATCCGGTGAGTCGTCAAGGGTAAATGGCACTCGCTACGCTCGCCCTTGACGAAATCAGGCAATGAATATCGTTTTTGAAAGAGCAGGAACCGCTCGCCGCAAGAACGGATTAGGGAGCGGCATCGCCGCGAGTCTGTCCGTTCGAGGAAGCGGAATTTCCACTCCCCGGACATAGAAATCCGTACGCTCCAGACTCAAAAAAGCTCGTTTTTCGATGTTTAAAAATGGCGTTTTTCAGCCTTTATTTTCCCCCTTAATATATAGATATAGATATGGGAACCCGCTTGTACCAAGGGCTAGAGCGAAGAATCGTACTCACCTCAAGTACTAATCGTACTTACCTCAAGTACTAATCGTACTTACCTCAAGTACTAATCGTACTCACCTCAAGTACTAATCGTACTTTAGGTAAGGTACTTGACTATCGGCATCTTTAGTACTTAAATGTGAGTACTAAAAACATGCTGATACATGGGGATAGAGTGAATACAAAAAAGATTTCTAAGCTTGAACGGCATACATACATGGACGAGAGCGGAGAGATTAAACAAGACTCTAAGATCGAGACTTTTTCTATCCCGGCTGAACCGCCCTACGTCAAGCTTTACATCGCAGACATTGCGATGATTCATGGTTTGTCAAAATCTCAAAATGATGTGCTTTTGCAGTTGGCAATGCTGATTGGATGGGATGGCTTTGTATCTGTATCAAAAACTAGATTTGAGAAGACCATACAACCTAGGGTTCATATTGAATATCAGACGTTTAAAAACATAATCGCTGCCCTTGTTGATAAACAAATCTTTCTCCGGGCAGGGCGGGGAGAGCTTGAAGCCAATCCGTTTCTTTTTGCTCGGGGAGACTGGCCTTCAATTTACGAAAGAAGAAAAAAAATAGAGTTAAGAATCAGTTATGATTCCAATGGAAGGACAGTACAAACAACGGTAACGGATGATGAACGCTGAAGATAAGCTATTCAAAAAAGTAGATAGATTAATGCTGCATGACTCTCTAAAAAAGAATGAGGTTTTGACTGTTTGGGAGCGTACTTTTTTAAGTAGTACATACAGCATATATCGCAGAACAAGCGGTAATGAATTTTCAACTAAGGGATTGTCACCAAAACAAAAAAGCACCGCTTTTTCTATTTTGAAAAAATACAATTACCATCTGATGGATTAGCTGGACTCAGCGTTATACAGGGCGGCAGAACCTGATCTCTGGAATGCCGCAAATGACGTCACTTTGCGGCGTTAGCCCTATCCTGCATCGCATCAAAACTAACGCTCCATACCACCCATGCCACGCGATCGCGTCTGTCGCTGTTTTTCACGTTCAATACGCTGCTGTTTTTCCTTTTCCTGGTTTTGCTGCTTAAACCGCTGAGCCATCATCAGGATTTCGGTCATCTGCTCTCTGGAAAGCCCCTTAAAAGGCTCTGTAACGCTCTGTAGGCGTTTCTGCTGCGCATCCATAGTCTTCTGTAGCTCACGCGCTCTTTTTGCGTTCTGGGCGCTCTGAGAGGCCATAGCGATGGTTCCTGCAAAGCCATCGTTCACTGCGTGGCTTAGACGTTTGGCTATGGCTGCCTGATCTTCCACGTCTTTGGTGAAAATGCCCTTCCGCAATACACGCGGCTCCAGCGCCTCCGGCGAGATCGATACCTGGCTACGGGTGCCACGGTTTATCGATTCGTAGTAGTGCTGAACTGTCTGATGCGTGGCGCGGCTTCCCTCGATGCCGCGCTCAAGACCCAGTTTTTTTACTGATTCAGCGTAGGTGCTCTGATCTTCACGCATCTTTGACCGCCCGCCAATAAACTCTTTCGCGGACAGCCGTCCATCCTGCGTCAATGGCACCACGAACGCAGACAGGTGCGGGGTGGCCTCGTCCCGGTGAACCACCGCCGCCACAACACGATCCTTCCCGTATTTCTTCTCCAGCCATTGCTCAGAGCGGGCGAAAAACTCCGCCTGCTGCCGTGGTGTGGCCTCTTTCCACCACTCAGGGCTTGCTGTCATAACGTATTCAACGGCCAGTACCGCATCTTTACGGCGTTTTTCCGGCAGCAGCTCCCGCACACGCCCCATTGCCTGATCCGTTGATTTGGACACAGAGCAGTAGTTTTCTGGTGTCCGTTCAGCGTTAGCGTTCGGCGTCTCACGCTCTCGGTAGCAGTGCTGCAACGCGCTGGCCACGCTTCCCATTCCCGTCAGCTTTTTGCAGCGCATTATCGCGTAGTTCGCCATGTTCCCCCCTGATTCCGGCATTCATTCAGCCAGGCGGGGGAGCGCATTGCGATACCTCCGGCGGGCCACTATCAAGATGATAGTGTACTCACTAGACTTTGCTTCGCAAAATCGTTCGGGAAGCTGCGCTTCCAAAGGTCAAAATCAACGGCGGTCTGGCAGGTGGAAGGCGTCGCTCCGCGTCACCTCCCACCACTGCCAAGCCTGTTTTAT
>NZ_JAWOWA010000057.1:1187-2677 GCF_033340195.1 Vibrio sp. 1457 | reverse complement strand
AACTCGAAACTCCTTCGGGTTGTATGGTTAAGTGACTAAGCGTACACGGTGGATGCCTTGGCAGTCAGAGGCGATGAAGGACGTATTAACTTGCGATAAGCCCAGATTAGGTAGTAAAAACCATTTGAGTCTGGGATTTCCGAATGGGGAAACCCAATACCATAAGGTATTACTGTTGAGTGAATACATAGCTCAACAGGGCGAACCGGGGGAACTGAAACATCTAAGTACCCCGAGGAAAAGAAATCAACCGAGATTCCGAAAGTAGCGGCGAGCGAAATTGGACTAGCCCTTAAGCTTTACACGCGTTAGACGAACAGCCTGGAAAGGCCGACGATACAGGGTGATAGTCCCGTAGTTGACGACGTGTGTTCAGTGAAATCGAGTAGGGCGGGACACGTGATATCCTGTCTGAATATGGGGGGACCATCCTCCAAGGCTAAATACTACTGACTGACCGATAGTGAACCAGTACCGTGAGGGAAAGGCGAAAAGAACCCCTGTGAGGGGAGTGAAATAGAACCTGAAACCGTGTACGTACAAGCAGTAGGAGCAGGCTTGTCCTGTGACTGCGTACCTTTTGTATAATGGGTCAGCGACTTATATTCAGTGGCAAGGTTAACCATCTAGGGGAGCCGTAGGGAAACCGAGTCTTAACTGGGCGTTCAGTCTCTGGATATAGACCCGAAACCAGGTGATCTAGCCATGGGCAGGTTGAAGGTTGAGTAACATCAACTGGAGGACCGAACCGACTAATGTTGAAAAATTAGCGGATGACTTGTGGCTAGGGGTGAAAGGCCAATCAAACCTGGAGATAGCTGGTTCTCCCCGAAAGCTATTTAGGTAGCGCCTCGGACGAATACTACTGGGGGTAGAGCACTGTTAAGGCTAGGGGGTCATCCCGACTTACCAACCCTTTGCAAACTCCGAATACCAGTAAGTACTATCCGGGAGACACACGGCGGGTGCTAACGTCCGTCGTGGAGAGGGAAACAACCCAGACCGCCAGCTAAGGTCCCAAATTACTACTAAGTGGGAAACGATGTGGGAAGGCTCAGACAGCCAGGATGTTGGCTTAGAAGCAGCCATCATTTAAAGAAAGCGTAATAGCTCACTGGTCGAGTCGGCCTGCGCGGAAGATGTAACGGGGCTAAGTAGTAAACCGAAGCTGCGGCAATGCACTTTAGTGCATTGGGTAGGGGAGCGTTCTGTAAGCGGTTGAAGGTGTGTGGTAACGCATGCTGGACGTATCAGAAGTGCGAATGCTGACATGAGTAACGATAAAGGGGGTGAAAAACCTCCTCGCCGGAAGACCAAGGGTTCCTGTCCAACGTTAATCGGGGCAGGGTAAGTCGACCCCTAAGGCGAGGCCGAAAGGCGTAGTCGATGGGAAACGGGTTAATATTCCCGTACTTCTTACAATTGCGATGGGGGGACGGAGAAGGCTAGGTGGGCCTGGCGACGGTTGTCCAGGTTCAAGTGCGTAGGCT
>NZ_JAWOWA010000057.1:0-1087 GCF_033340195.1 Vibrio sp. 1457 | reverse complement strand
GTGAAGTCATTGATGCCATGCTTCCAGGAAAAGCCTCTAAGCTTCAGATTGTAAGGAATCGTACCCCAAACCGACACAGGTGGTCGGGTAGAGAATACCAAGGCGCTTGAGAGAACTCGGGTGAAGGAACTAGGCAAAATGGTACCGTAACTTCGGGAGAAGGTACGCTCTCGACGGTGAAGTCCCTTGCGGATGGAGCTATTGAGAGTCGCAGATACCAGGTGGCTGCAACTGTTTATTAAAAACACAGCACTGTGCAAAATCGCAAGATGACGTATACGGTGTGACGCCTGCCCGGTGCCGGAAGGTTAATTGATGGGGTTAGACTTCGGTCGAAGCTCTTGATCGAAGCCCCGGTAAACGGCGGCCGTAACTATAACGGTCCTAAGGTAGCGAAATTCCTTGTCGGGTAAGTTCCGACCTGCACGAATGGCGTAATGATGGCCACGCTGTCTCCACCCGAGACTCAGTGAAATTGAAATCGCTGTGAAGATGCAGTGTACCCGCGGCTAGACGGAAAGACCCCGTGAACCTTTACTACAGCTTGGCACTGAACATTGACCCTACATGTGTAGGATAGGTGGGAGGCTTTGAAGCGCAGTCGCTAGATTGCGTGGAGCCGTCCTTGAAATACCACCCTTGTAGTGTTGATGTTCTAACGTCGACCCCTTATCGGGGTTGCGGACAGTGCCTGGTGGGTAGTTTGACTGGGGCGGTCTCCTCCCAAAGCGTAACGGAGGAGCACGAAGGTGGGCTAATCACGGTTGGACATCGTGAGGTTAGTGCAATGGCATAAGCCCGCTTGACTGCGAGAATGACAATTCGAGCAGGTGCGAAAGCAGGTCATAGTGATCCGGTGGTTCTGAATGGAAGGGCCATCGCTCAACGGATAAAAGGTACTCCGGGGATAACAGGCTGATACCGCCCAAGAGTTCATATCGACGGCGGTGTTTGGCACCTCGATGTCGGCTCATCACATCCTGGGGCTGAAGTCGGTCCCAAGGGTATGGCTGTTCGCCATTTAAAGTGGTACGCGAGCTGGGTTTAGAACGTCGTGAGACAGTTCGGTCCCTATCTGCCGTGGGCG
>NZ_JAWOWA010000056.1:0-3052 GCF_033340195.1 Vibrio sp. 1457 | reverse complement strand
GGAGCGACACACGAGGTTCGAACTCGTGACCTCAACCTTGGCAAGGTTGCGCTCTACCAACTGAGCTAGTGTCGCATCAACAACGTTTCCGCTGTTTAGGGCTGCGAATTATAAGAGCATTTTTTTGTGATGCAAGTCCTTCCTTCAAAAAAACTTTATTTTTTTACTGAACGACGAAAAAGCAATCAAAAGCGATATAAATTACAACAATTTGGATCGCAACTTTAACAGTTAAATCTTGAAAATAGTACCTCGATAGTACTTAAGTTCTGCGATGGACTCACGAATGTCGTCCAAGGCCAAATGTGTTCCCTGTTTTGTGAACCCATTTAGCACCTCAGGTTGCCAGCGACGTGCTAGTTCTTTAAGAGTACTAACGTCAACATATCGGTAATGGAAGAACTCTTCCAACTCAGGCATATGCTTGTATAAAAAGCGACGATCCTGCCCAATGCTGTTACCACATATTGGCGACGCCCCTTTTGGCACCCATTTTTCTAAAAATTCAATGGTTTGTGCGACTGCGTCTTGTTCTGAGATTTGACTGTTTCGAACGCGCTCCACCAAACCGCTTGCCGTATGCGTATTAGTACACCAGTCGTCCATTTTCGCCAGTTCTTCTTCCGGCTGATGAATCGCTAACACTGGACCTTCAGCCAAAATATTTAGTTCGCTATCCGTGACAATAGAAGCAATTTCGATGATTTTGTGCGTTTCAGGATCAAGCCCTGTCATCTCTAAATCAACCCAAATTAGGTTTTGATCGCTAAAGGACATGGTTACGCCGCCTATTTGTTTATCGATAAAAGAGGTACTATACCTCAAAATACGAGAAACACGATACTCATACACGGAGCCAAGAGTACGGCTCAACCATTTGAGTAAATTCACATAAAGTACAGAATTGTGGCAAAGAAGAAAAAGTTAACCAAAGGTCAGGTGCGACGCGTACGTAGCAACCAACAAAAGCGTTTGAAGAAGCAAGAAGATTCCATTCAGTGGGATGAAAACATGCTAGGCGCCAGCAAGCAAGGTCTCGTGATCACTCGTTTTGGTCAGCACGCGGACATTGAAGACCTTGAAACAGGCGAAATTCAACGCTGTAACCTCCGCCGTGGTATTGAGTCTCTAGTATCTGGCGATCGTGTTTTATGGCGCGAAGGATTGGAGTCTATGGCGGGCATCTCTGGTGTTGTTGAAGCGGTAGAACCTCGCTCTTCAGTGCTCACTCGTCCAGATTATTACGATGGCCTAAAACCCGTTGCAGCCAATATTGATCAAATGGTCATTGTCTCTTCGGTATTACCAGAGCTATCGCTAAATATTATTGACCGCTATCTCGTTGCATCAGAAACACTGAATATTGCGCCATTGTTGGTCTTAAATAAGGTCGACCTTCTAGAAGCCGATGACCGTGCAATGTATGAAGAATGGCTCAAAGAATATGAACGTATTGGCTATAAAGTGCTTCTGGTCAGCAAGAAGTCTGGAGAAGGCATTGCTGAACTAGAAACCCTGCTGCGTGATCGAATTAATATCTTTGTTGGTCAATCAGGCGTAGGGAAATCCAGCTTAGTCAACGCGTTAATGCCGGAACTAGAGAGCGAAGTGGAAGAAGGCGAAGTCTCTGAGAACTCTGGCTTGGGCCAACACACCACGACGGCTGCACGTTTATACCACATTCCAACGGGTGGCGATTTGATCGACTCACCTGGAGTACGTGAATTTGGTCTTTGGCATTTGGAAGCAGAAGAAGTAACAAAAGCATTCGTTGAATTTCGACCATATTTAGGCGGTTGCAAGTTCCGAGATTGTAAACACAATGATGACCCAGGCTGCCTTCTACGTGAAGCTGTCGAGAACGGGGAAATTAACGAAACTCGCTTTGAAAATTATCATCGTATTTTGGAAAGCATGGTTGAAAACAAAGCAAATCGTCAGTATTCACGTAATAAAAAAGCCGATCTGTAATTGAGTTAAGGCTGTAACTGTGTAAAAAGTCTTCACCTAATACTGACAAGCAAATTAAATTTCAGTAACATCACGCGCCCTAAAGCGCGAATCTAACAGAAGTATCGGAATTAAAGATGGACAAGTTTAAAGTTGGACTGCAGTACTGGATCCCACAACACGGCCTCACTCGCCTAATGGGTAAACTGGCTTCAGCAAAAGCTGGCGGTCTAACAACAGCAGTTATTCGTTGGTTTATCAAACAATACAATGTGAATATGGATGAGGCAAAGCACTCAGATCCTAAGCATTTTAAAACGTTCAACGAGTTTTTCGTTCGTGAGCTAAAAGAAGGCGCACGCCCAATTTCTGAAGGCGAAAACGTCATCACTCATCCAGCCGACGCTTGTGTTAGCCAGTTTGGCCCTATTGAAGATGGTCAACTTATCCAAGCAAAAGGTCATCACTTCTCAGCACAAGAATTGCTGGGCGGTGACGCGAATTTAGCTGACGAATTTAAAGATGGTTCTTTTGCGACATTGTACCTATCTCCGCGCGATTACCACCGTGTACACATGCCATGTGACGGCACTCTGCGCCAAATGATTTACGTACCAGGTGACCTGTTCTCAGTAAACCCTCTGACAGCAGAAAACGTACCAAACCTATTTGCACGTAACGAGCGTGTGGTGTGTATCTTCGATACTGAGTTTGGTCCAATGGCACAGGTGCTTGTTGGTGCGACAATTGTTGGTAGCATTGAGCAAGTATGGGCTGGCACGATCACTCCGCCTCGTGGAAACACTGTCTACAAATGGGATTACCCAGCAGAGGGTGACAAGGCCGTGATCTTGAAAAAAGGCGAAGAGATGGGCCGCTTCAAACTGGGTTCTACTGTTATTAACCTGTTTGCCAAAGACGCGATTGAGTTTGACGCAAGCATGGAAAACGGTAAGCCAACCGTTATGGGCACACCTTACGCCTTGAAAAAATAAGTAAAACAACGTTAAAGAGCCCTTTATTAAGGGCAATGTAGTTCACTTAAGAGGAGCCGCGTAGCGATTAACAGGGTATCGGGTCTTTGATATTTTTACCGCCCTAG
>NZ_JAWOWA010000055.1:0-3258 GCF_033340195.1 Vibrio sp. 1457 | reverse complement strand
AACCACGGTTTATTAAGGCTTTGTTGTACTGCGTCCAGTTAGTTGTTTTGTAACGAGGTTTAGGCATGAGGCTACGACGATTAATGGGTGTAGCCGATCAGATCGTAGCTTCTTGATTTAGTTCCATCGATTTAAGCAACAAAGCCTTATATTGACGCTAAATAGTCGAGGAAAAAACAATAAAGTTTGATCACAACAACTACAATCACATAGCCAGCGCATTTAACGCTGGCTTATTTTTGCCCCTAAATCATTCAGAGCTTATACTCTACAATATCTAGGAGCGTGCGTTTTCCCTACCAAATCTAATCCGACGAAAGAGGATAAGACCATGCTCATTTGGGGTGTGAGCAGGTTGAAAATCGTGTTTCTCAGAATCCGCCGGAGTTATCCGAAAGTTTCGGCAATTTCCGACCTTCACATTAGCGAGGCTAGGCAGTTTCTTAATATGACTGTCCTCGCTAATTCTCTAAAGGGCCTTGAGTTACGATAATTAAGAGAGCCAATGTGTAATTGACTCTCAAAGTTATGTGAGAGGCGTTTAGTATAGTGATTGAACCGGTTCATCCCCAAATCATTGATTTAATAGAGCCAATGATTCATCCGATAGGTGTTGAGTGATAAGCACTGTCAAGTTACTTTTGGGTCTTGAGCACGCCACGTAAAAGAGATTTCGATTTCTTTCTAATGCACCTATTCTGTTTGCTGGACATGTCGTATGCAACCACGTAAGTAATTGATCCCAGTTGTATAAGTTCCACCCTCTGCCAAAACAACTAGAACATTGTCAAACTCTGCACCTTTCACTCCGTGCTTAGTGGAAAATGGTGTGTGTGAAATATAAACATTTTGACAATCAACTATGCATTGGATATCTTATCCAGCGGCTATATGGCAGCCAGCCCACTCCAAAGGCAAACTCCAATATTGGAACCATGAACATATCTATCGTTTTAGCTGATCTTATTTTGATAAGCGGAATGACTGATGATTAGGAGTGAATCTAAAGGTTAATCCGTGTAGGAATAAGACCATGACTAAAATTGCCCGACCATCCATTTCTAAAGTGAAATCTCGTGCTAAAGCTATCAAAAAAGAGAAGAAAATCGGTCACATGAAAGCACTTGAAGTTGCCGCTCAAGAGATTGGTTATCCATCTTTCCATGCTTTAGATACCCACCTGAAAAGACTCAAACAAAACGACTTTAGCGCTACCATCAATCCGTTTAACCCTGACTTGCAAAGTTCCTTACTTGTAGTGTTCAACGATGATTTGGAGCTTTTTGACTACAAAGAGGTTGAAGGTGATTTCATCACGGCTAGAAAGAGCTTCCAAGAGGAATACTTAAACAAAGGCTTCGCTGAACGTATCGGTGCACGTTTGCTCACAGTAGATGAATTACAACAACGTGGTCTAATCGCTCCCGGCGGGTCGGAGAATGGCGACAAAGACTATCTGCATGATTGGGGCTATATCTGCATTGAGTTTGTCAGAGAGAAAGATAACCCGTGGACAATCGAAGATGCTGAGAAGCTTGTGATTGAACAAGTGGAGAGCGAGATTGGACGCAATTACCGAGAGTTCTTCTATCTAGACGGCAAGCTAATTAACAATCATATTTCCAGAGCGTGGGACGCTGAATGGGATAATTACGTGGACGTTGATTACCATCCTGCAATAGATGGCTATTAAATGAATCGTAACTCCCAAAGATAACAGTCACTGGCCACAAATATGGACAAAATAATTGTGGCTGTTGATGTTCCACCAACACCAGAAATGGAATGAAGTATGAGCACTACAGCTAATAAGTTTGTTTTGGACCCAACACTTCCTATTGATCAGAAGTATTCAGTAAAGGCAAGAAAGTTTCTACAAAGGGAATGCGTTGACAACCTCAAGAAGATACACATCAAAGAGAAGGGCGAAAAGAACCTCAGAAAGCAGGTAAAGAATCTCTTTCAAGATAAAACAATGTCAGGCTTCTACATCGATGAGAAAAACATCTATGGCATGATTGTCCTGTTCGATGAAAGCTCCCTGAAGTTCGCTGGTGCATACATAGCCAGGGTCAATGGCGTGTTGTCCATCTATGACAGCAATATTAGGTTTTCGGTCCACTCAGTAGAGAGACTAATCCTACGGCTACAAATGAAAAACCCAAGGCTGGGGATTGCTAAAGCCATTCACTCAGTGACAAAGTATCTTTTCTGCCCTGAGAAAGACTTCGCCATCAACATTGAAGAAAAGTGGAGAACTCCAGGATTGAATGAGGTGGACATTGCCAAGCCGTATTTGGGTGACAATGATGAGTTACTTGGCATGTTTTTCCTTACATCCATTAGTAATTTAAACTGTACCAGAGTTGAGGCTGGTGTTGTTAAGACATTTGTTGATACAAACAAACTAAGGGAAGAGCAGTATAGCAAGTGTATGGAAGTTTACGAAGCTCAAAGAAACGCATTTATATCGGGTAAGGCTAATATTGAGATGAGTAGAATGGACTTGCTTATGAGCTAAATAACGGTGTGATAGATCGAGGTAGGAGTTTATACTGGTACGTACTGCATACATACTAGAAAATCAAATTTAGCCTGGAGTTAAACATATCGGGTGACAGCTTTTTCCAGTTCCGAGCAAATCGACCACCGCAAAAAATGGTGGTCTTTGATGTTTTTGGATACGAAAAGTTATCTGAAAGTGGGAGTCTAGCCGATTTAATCTAACTAGCTTCTGTCCAGAAGCGACTTACCAATCCAATTAAAATTTCACTCTCACCGCATAACTATTATTAACGTCACATGAGTTATATTTGGGTAAATTACGACTGATTGAAATCGCAAATTTGTTAGACGAAACCAATAATGGGGCATTTCTGTGTTTCATGCCCCATCAGCAAGCCTCTAGATATAAGTTTTCCTGAGCATCGTTTCTTTAACGTCACACAGAAGGGTGATTTACCATCCACGAATGCAACTGCTGGGCTTTATTTAGTGCGATACTAATTTCTTCCAATACTGAGTCAAAACTCTGTTCTGCGATTGATATTTGAGGTAATGGTGTTTCTATGTTTACTGATTTTCCCGACTTTATGATTCGATATCCACTACGTTCCAAACCTTCAAATTGACTTTTGATATCGGCTTTGTTGCTTAAATCGATGGAACTAAATCAAGAAGCTACGATCTGATCGTGTATGGACACTCCCTCTATTGCAAGTAAATTTTAATGAAAATGAAGGTATAACTGCCCACGTG
>NZ_JAWOWA010000054.1:0-3629 GCF_033340195.1 Vibrio sp. 1457 | reverse complement strand
CCCGCGCGATATGCTTGCCGGAGCCGCGCCCATCGTCACCGGAACGGACCTATGGTAGAACGTCCGTTTGCATGTTCCCGCGTCTACGCCGCGACATTTCGCCCAACATGCTGGCACTGGTCCCAGAACCGCGCCCAAGGGCAAAAACCCAATATAAGCGCATTACATTCAACCACTTGTGCCACTCCCCAGGCGTCCGCTCAAAAATGAAGTATCTTCCCCGGTAGCGGAATTCTCACGCGTGCGGTCGCCGTCGTCACTGACCCCCCAACCGCAAACGGCCTTTGCAAACACGCAACAAGTGCCTGCAAAAACAGGTTTTTTCGGGATTCCTGGGAGACTGTGCGGCGGGAAAATTCTTGAAGAATACAGAAGGTTCATGCAAACTGAATGAACTGGTTTCTGTCGCTGCGAACAACAGACTCCACAGGAACATTGAGGAGGTCGAAAACCTCAATGAACCCGAAGAAGCTCGCCTAATGGCGGGCTTTTTTCGTTCTACTCGCCTTCAACGAAACAAGCAAGTCCAAAAACGCAATTTGAGCGCGATAGCACATCAAATCTACAAAAAACGCACTTTCACCCGACCAAACAGCCAAAAACGCACCAGAAACGTTTTTACGCGCCTGAATAACTATTCACGAAAGCAATGCGCGATCTGTTTCGAGCGTTCAGAAGGGCGAACGGGTCAAAACAGCAAACTTTCTCATCAGAAAACGGTGAACGGGACGCGGAATTTTTTCGCGGGTCGTGAGGCGTTGGACAAGCGCAGCGCGTCAGTTCTTTTTCTTTTCCGGTTTCAGTTCCGTTGTCAGCAGCTTTTCAAGGTCTGCCACTTTCTGATAGACGGCAGCAGACGCGTTGTAATTGTCCTGTAGTTCCGTTTTCACAAACCAGCTTGTGGCAAATATCAGTACGACAAAGGCAACCGCAACCCCAGCAAACCACTTCCAGCTGTAACCCCGCAGCGTGTTGTACTCCGCGATGATGTTACTGCGGATAATGGAAATTTCCTTGTCCAGCGCGTCCGCATTGATTTTCATGTTCCCGACGGATTTTTCCAGACGCTGAAAATCAGCGCTGATACGCTCGCCGATCAGCCCCGCAATATCCATTTTCTGCACTTCCTGCCGGACTTCATCCCGAACCTGCTGCGCCACACTGTCCGATATTTCCCGGTAGCCTTTCAGGGTTTCCCTTGCCACCGCCAGCGAATCCGCCACGGCTTTCTGCTGCTCTTTTGCGGCCTCTTTCAGATGCTCCGCCGACAGCAGGAGCGTGAGAAGTTTTTCTTCGGTGCTCGCCATAGTTACCTGCTTATGGAAAATCCGCGTGACAGGGATTTCACGCGCTCTATTTCAACATTTCCCTGTTTTGTGACCCGTGCAGCCATCTCCCGCCCGTACTGCTGCGAGATATCATGCGTCAGAGATCTGACCAGTTCCTTCCGGTTTACCTCGATACCGCTGGCATTCATCCAGCTACGGTCGCTGTGGTCGATATGCTTCGCCTGTTCAGGCACATCCACGACTGAAAACGTCCGGCTGTCTTTAATATCCTGCCTCTGGCTGTCGTCCAGTCGTCCGGCTGCTTCAAAACCGAGATGCTGTTCCGGTTTCCGGTCGATACCCTGTGCTTTCAGTGACCGGCTATCAATAAAACCCTGCTCAAAGCCATATCGTTTCATATGCGCGTTGTGCGTACGCTCCCAGCGCTCCCGCAGGGCTTTCAGTGCCTGTTTTTGTTCTGTAGGGGTTAAATTATGCCCTGAGTCCTTGCGCGCGCCGCCACGCGCCGGAAATTTGGCGTTATAGCGCCTGAAATACTGTTCGGGACTGCGCTCAATACCGTCATTGACGCGCTGGCTCATCATGATATGGGCGTGCGGCTGTTCGCCGCCGTCAATGCTGGCTTTCGGATTGTGGATCGCAAACGTCCATGCATGTTTGTCGCCCGTTTCCTGCTTCACAAAATCCCGGACAAGCGCCAGCCGCTGCGCTTCATTCAGCTCGCGGGGGAGGGCGATCTCAATTTCCCTGTACGTTGAACCGTTGGCACGTTCGAACGCATCCGCAGCCTGCCAGAAATGGGCGGGTTCATCTCTCGCCCATTCCGGCATGTTGCCGTGTTCGGTGTGCTCGAGATCCTGGCGCTGGCTGAACTTATCTTCCCGCGTGATGTAACTGGCATGAGCAAGGGCTTTACCCTTGCCGCCAAATTTCACACTGAGATGATACGTTGCCATGTTGTGTCAGCCCCCGGCAGGGCGCACTGTTTCTGCCCGCAGGGAGAAACATATAAGTGCGCTTTACTCTAATTTAAAGAATTATGAGTAAAGATAAGTCATGCGACTTCTAACCGCAAGTTATATACTTTCCCCGTCGGAAATATCGGGATGGGGAAGTTAAACGATGCGGATCAGTAACGTCGAATGGCTTAAAAAGCGCATAGCCTTCATCAGAAAGCTGGGAGAAAAAACGGCACGGCAACGGCAGATTATCGATCTGCTGGATGATGAAGCTTCGCTCAGTGAAACTGACAGACGACTGCTCCACGTTCTGGCAACCGCTGAAAAAAACGCGTTGCAGGAACGGGATGCCGCACAGAAAAAGGCGGTTCAGGCGCGGATTTCAGGGCAGAAAAACCGCAGGGAACGCAATCACAAACTATTTCTGGCGGCTGGTCTGATGATTGACGCGGGACTGGTTGATACAAAAACGGGTGAGTTGAATTTTGACCACGAAAAATTACTGACTGCGCTGAAACGGGTACGCTACGATCTGGAAACATCGGCGTGAACGTGCATTCTGCAAGGGCGGAGAAATGCCGCTTCCTCGCTCACTGACTCGCTACGCTCGGTCGTTCGGCTGCGGCGAGCGGTGTCTGCTCACTCAAAAACGATAATGCGGTTATCCACAGAATCAGGGGATAAGGCCGGAAAGAACATGTGAGCAAAAAAAGGCCGCGCAACAGGCGTTTTTCCATAGGCTCCGCCCCCCTGACAAGCATCACAGAATCTGACGCTCAAATCAGTGGTGGCGAAACCCGACAGGACTTAAAGATACCAGGCGTTTCCCCCTGGTGGCTCCCTCGTGCGCTCTCCTGTTCCTGCCTTTCGGTTTACCGGTGTCATTCCGCTGTTATGGCCGCGTTTATCTCATTCCACGCCTGACACTCAGTTCCGGGTAGGCAGTTCGCTCCAAGCTGGACTGTATGCACGAACCCCCCGTTCAGTCCGACTGCTGCGCCTTTTCCGGTAACTATCGTCTTGAGTCCAATCCGGAAAGACACGACTTATCGCCACTGGCAGCAGCCATTGGTAACAGGATTCACGGAGCAGAGTAGTAGAAGTGCTTCTACAGAGTTCTTGAAGTGATGGCCTGACTGCGGCTACACTGGAAGGACAGTTTTGGTATCTGCGCTCCGTGAAAGCCAGTTACCTTCGGAAAAAAGAGTTGGTAGCTCTTGATTCCGGCAAACAATCCACCGTTGGTAGCGGTGGTTTTTTTGTTTGCAGGACATGAGATTACGACGAGAGTAAAAGGATCACAAGAAGATCCGGCTGTTTACCAGTGATTTGGCTTCAGTATTGGCTTTCGCCTAGTGGGGACTTTATCTGGCAATAAAGC
>NZ_JAWOWA010000053.1:0-4707 GCF_033340195.1 Vibrio sp. 1457 | reverse complement strand
GTTGTTAGGGTTGTGGGGGTGATGTGGATTACTTCGAGGCTGTTACATATCCGTATTTTTGGGTTCATTCCTGCCAATGTTACACGACCATCTGAGCTTCTGAGACATATCTGGCGTAGAGTAATTCATAACAATACGACCTGTTTTTTTATTTAGTTTAGCTAATCCGATGTAATCTTTAATAAATAAGGTCTTTGAGTTATTAGAAATATCTGTACCATCATTAGAGCCATAACTAGAAATGACCCACCCACCAATTTCAATTGAGTAATAATAATCTTCTTTAATTCTCAACCAGCCATCTTTGATATCTCCCACAGCCAAATCTCTTAATTTTGGAGTAAGTGATGTTAGTTCGCAGAATAGATGCCTTTTTTCATCATATTTAACGGTGTCGGCGGCATTTCCACTCGATGAAATCACCATCAAAATCAAAAGAATTTTTTTCATTACCCTTCCTGCATTGATTTTCTTGAAATCAGGTTTATATAATAAATTGCTTGCGCAAGTATAAGATAAATAAAATTAACATCAAATGCTAATCTCATTATAAAATCAACGCAGTTCTTAAACTTAAAAAAGGTGAAGTCGGGATTATAAAATGCCATCAAATTTAATAATCAGGAAAATTTTCCACGTCATTTTTCTGTCAATGCTGAGTCACAAATCATTTGCTGAACCACTTAACTACAAGGAAAAAGAATCAGCCTTTATTGCAGCAGGGTATCTCTTAAATCAAAGTTTTTGGCGCAATGATTGTGACGATACGAGCGTTACTTCCGCTGGAGAAATCGACATGGTACGAGATTTAAACCATGATAAAAAACCAGAAGTCCTGATAATGCAATCTAGCTCGTATTGCTATGGCAATGTAGGGTACCATTATACCCTCCTCAGTAAGTTGCCCAATATGAAATGGAAAGTCATAGCTAAAGGGGTTGGCATACCCAAATTTATTGCACATGAGGAATTTAGTTCTTGGCCTGAGATAGAGGTAGGTGGTCCCAGTTTTTGTTTCCCTATTTTGCGATGGAGCGGTAAGGACTATGTGTTTGATCGATACCAATACGATTATAAACCATGTTCTTTAAACAAATAGATCCCCCGTTCAATGGAAATCGAAATATCAGCTAAATAAAACACATATTAACTCTATGTTATCAATAATATGGAGTTAATCATGCTCAAAATAACCAACCTTCAACAACTATCTACCCTCCCTGTCACCATAACACTACAAGACCAAGTCAAATCCATACTCACCGAGCCATTTCATGATGAAGCAGAAACCCAACAAGTATGGGATGAACTGCAATGTGAGCTCTGGTTCCTCACCTCAATTTCCGATGCATCTAGCGACGTCGTCGACGGTGAATTACTGGAACGTGTCCTAACCTACACCGAATTCGAAGACGATCTGGACTATGGAGCAGTGCTTACCCTAAGCGTTGTCGAAGACTCTGGTAAGGGTATCTATCTACTGATGCCTAAGACATTACTCACCGAATTACGCCAATATTTCTCCATCGAGAATGACTAAGGAGGCAGTGATGCAATCCCGAAAATTCAAATTCAATAAACGCCAACTTGACTCACTACCACCGACGCCGCCGTCGAGCAAAAGTAAGGAAACTGAATATACAGACGAGTTGTGTTCTGGCCTCAAGATGATCGTCAACCGCCAAGGAAGGAAGCGTTTCTTGTTCAGATACACATTGCACGGAACCAAGAAATCTATCCAGCTAGGTGAGTATCCAGCGTTAGACATCAACACTGCTCGCCAGATTGCGAATGACCATAAACGGGAAATTGCTCTAGGTAATGACCCCAAGGCTATTCGAGACGAAAAGCGCAACGTCCTTACGTTCCAGGAGTTCTCTGAGCTGCATTACTTACCCTATGCCATGATGAACAAGCTCACAGCTAAAAGTGATGCTGGTAGTCTAAAGCTCCATTTCTATCCGAAATGGGGTAAGAAACCTCTTACTGAGATTGGTCAGCAGGATATTCAGAAATTACTTGATGGATTACTAGAAGGTAGGAAACCTGCAACGGTGAACCGTCTACGTTCCTTAGTCCTTCGTATGTTCAGGCTCGCAATGGAATGGGGCTATGTCGATTCTAATCCCGGTCAGTACATACGGAAACTTAAGGAAAACAACGTCAGACAGCGATTCCTCTCACGCTCAGAAGTTTCTGCCTTCATCAAGGCATGTAACGAAGAACCCAATCGCACCCAAGCTAATGCATTGAAATTTGCGCTACTAACAGGGATGCGCATAGGTGAAATTACCAGCTCAAAATGGGAATGTCTTACCGTCGACGACGACGGCAATTGGAGCCTATTTCTACCACACACTAAGTCGGGATTATCTAGAACGGTCCTACTCAACCAATTGGCTAAGGAAGTCATCCATGATCAACGACGATTTCAACAACCGAAGAACCCCTATATCTTTGCCGGAGATGCACCCGGTAGACCTATCGCTCATCCGAAGAAGGCATTTGCTCGAATCAAGAAAGCTGCCGGGATTACTGACAACTTTCGTATCCACGACTTAAGGCATAGCTTCGCATCGATCCTGATCAACAGCGGAAATGCCACGCTCTATGATGTTCAGCATTTGTTGGGGCACCAATCTCCCCAAACCTCGACTCGTTATGCCCATCTTGCTTCTAGTAGGCTGCGAGAGGTAAGTGCTAATGTAGCTGAGTTGGTGGGGGACGCTTCAAATTCTATCAAGTCCAATTAAGAATTCCAAATGACCTAGTTATGCATTAATATGATATGCGCAACATAAGGATTTGTTGAAGTCTGCGGTAATCCCAACCAATGTAGGCGTGGTCAAGACATTAGTTATAAAAGCTTATTGATTGCGGTTGCTTCGATTCAGATGCTTGCTTTTGCACGGCAGATGAAAGAAGTAAACGGCGGCTAGAAAGAAATTTTTAGTCCTAAGGTAGCGAAATTCCTTAGTAGGTTAGAGTCCTTGTCGGGTAACTCTGTATCTACGACGGGTCAATCAGCTTTTTTTCCTAAACATAAAAGGGGTAACTATGAAACTAACCATTGAAATCGATCCATCAATCATGGCGTTAGCATTGAGATTGACTTTTTCATCAACAGTAATGCTCGTGCTCGGCTCACTTACGAGTTGTGTACCAATTGGTTAACGGTGGTGACTCAGGCGTAGGCGACAAGGAATGTAGAGTTGCCAAAACCTGAACTTAAAATAGGCAGTGTTATTCTGAGTTCTTTATAATTGTAGGATACCCGTCATAACGGAATACCTCACCTTAGTCAAAAAAAAACAGATTTTGGGAGTGAAACTTTCCGCCGCTATAATAGCAATACTTAACTATTTATGAAGTTATTAACCCATCTAGCTATAGATATTCTAATTAGTCGATAACTTTCCCTAAATAACATATCTCTAACCCTCGACTCAACACTTTGAAATCTTATAACTGAGTTTCTTTCATAGTTATATTCGCCGCCGGTAAACTTTCCACTATGAAAATGAGCTGAGCGTACTTCACCATGCATAAAATCTAGAATATTTTCAACTTTTATCTCATCTTTCGCATAGTGACGTATAAAGTTACTAAAATGTTTATTCTTACCATTTTCACACTGAGCTAGAGATTCTATAGCTGCAACTAGATATGATAACCTAACAGTTGGTGAATATTTCCCTGAGGTAGATGCTATTTGATACATAAAGCAACAGTTATTGAATGCCTCTTTTGTTTCAGCAGCAGCGCATTCAAGTTTTGAAAACAACTTTCTTGTTTCACACGGTAAGAATAATAGTTCACCTACATATCGCATGTGAGGAAAAACACTGTTTTTAAACTGTCCACATGCCATCAGCTCTTTTTTCTTAGGCATGCGCGTCAAATCATGGCCGAAGCCATAATAACCAGTTTGGTATATTTTACTTTTAGCATTCGTAGAGTCGCTGACATCTATACACCACTTATGCTCTGTTAACGGGGCGCTGATCCCTACATCAAGTAGTAATGATAATCTAGCAGCTATAATATCTGATTCTACGTTTCCTTTGGCATCAGCATCGGGCCCATCGATGGCATCCACATTTAACTCTATAGAAAAATATCTTTCTATATTACCCCATGTTTTATTACTCGTATCATCGGAAATTGGAGCAATTCTAGTCCCCTTTATCCAATACTCGCCATCTAATTGTGGTCCAGTATATGTGTAATGATATCTTCGGTAAAAAGTTTCCTTTTTATCATCTAATGACTTCATAAGTGAGTCGATGATTAATTTATTTATTTTCTCCTTGTATGCTCCATTTTTATTGTCATCAAACTCTAAGTATTGTAAGTTACCATCTAAATCTGAAGATATTCTTATAAATAAACTATCTTCTTGACCATCTATTTCTCCTGTAATACTGGTTTCGTTGAAATAACTATTACCTTCAAAGTAAGACGAGCCAAAAGACTTTTTTCTAAAATCTTGAAAAAAAACATCTAAGTAATTAAGAAATAATCGAGACCGTTCTTTGTCTGAGATAATTGATAAATCTAATCGTTCCATGATTTTTTTGCCCATAATAATTTTTACATAGAATAAACTTATCAATAAAAGCATATTATGTGTAGTGTTTGATATCACTCCCACAAAAAAAAGTTACAGAACCATTCACCAACAACTGACACTAACACACCAATCTA
>NZ_JAWOWA010000052.1:0-4937 GCF_033340195.1 Vibrio sp. 1457 | reverse complement strand
CACCTCCGCAGCCATTTATTGGTGTGGTCTACAGAGGATTATGTCTTTTTAGAGGGGAAAATCCCTAGAACCCCAAAATGGCGGAGAATGAACATATTGATAAAGAGATTTTCCACCTGCTTTTAACGAGCGGTGTTTATCGCAACTATGCAGAGCGGTATTTATCGTCAGAGTTAATGGACGTCGACGATATTCAACAGTTTCTAGACTGAACAAAAAATAACGGCTGGAATTGCCGTTGAGTCCTTAACGAAAAAAAGGCAGCCCCAAATAGCACGGGCTGCCTTTCTAATCACTCAAAATAAAGGATTAGACAGTGGATTCGTTAATCGGCTCTAGTGCAACTTGCTCTGTGTTGTCACTCTGCTCTTTAGGAGTACGTTTAGCCAATACGTAGTAGAACAGTGGCGTGAGTAGCAGACCGAATATGGTTACACCAATCATGCCAGAGAACACAGCGATACCCATTGCTTGTCTCATTTCAGCACCGGCACCAGTAGAGAACACCATTGGAACCACACCCATGATGAAGGCAATCGACGTCATCAAGATTGGGCGAAGACGTAAGCGTGATGCTTCAAGAACAGCCTCCATCACAGTGCGACCTTTATCTTGCAACTCTTTGGCGAATTCTACGATTAGGATGGCGTTTTTAGTTGCCAAACCAACCAGTACGATTAGACCAATTTGAGTGAAAATATTGTTGTCGCTACCCCATAGAATCACACCGCTGATC
Organism: Vibrio sp. 1457; assembly: GCF_033340195.1. NCBI lineage: Bacteria > Pseudomonadati > Pseudomonadota > Gammaproteobacteria > Vibrionales > Vibrionaceae > Vibrio > Vibrio sp. 1457. Next base: position 4,201 of record NZ_JAWOWA010000052.1, on the reverse strand, counting down.
GCCGATAGAAGCGTCATAGGAATGATTAAGATGATTGCCATCGGAAGACGTACACTTTCGTATTGCGCAGCAAGTACAAGGAACACCAACAAGATAACCAGTGGGTAGATCAACATAGCTGTATCACCGGCCAACTTCTGTTGGTAGGTCAGCTCGGTCCATTCGTAAGTCATGCCAATCGGTAGTGTCTCTGCAAGGATCTGCTCAATCGCTGCTTGCGCTTCACCTGAGCTGAAACCTGGCATAGGGCTACCATTGATCTCTGCTGTGGTATAAGCGTTGTAATGCATCACACGGTCAGGACCAGCACTGTAATTCACATCAACAAACGCGCCTAAAGGAATCATTTCACCGTTCGCATTTCGAACCTCTAGTTGGCGAATCTGCTCTGGTGTTTGGCGGAACTCTTCGTCGGCCTGAACGTTCACTTGGTATGTGCGACCAAAGCGGTTGATATCATTGACGTACGTGCTCCCCATGTAGGATTGCAGGGTAGAGAAAACATCGTCTAATGATAGGTCTTGCTTGAGCGCTTTCGTACGGTCAACATCCAGGTCTAACTGTGGAACATTAACTTGATAGCTTGAGAACACACCAGTTAGTGCCGGGTGCGCCCATGCTTTCATGATCACTTGTTGAGTGACACCGTATAGCGCTTCGTAGCCGTGGTTCGCTCGATCTTGGATCTGCAAACGGAAACCGCCAATCGTACCCAGACCCTGAACCGGTGGTGGTGGAAAGATCGCGATGAATGCATCAGGGATAGAAGCAAATTTTTGGTTCAGCTGACCTGCAATCGCATTTGCGCTAAGACTCGGATCTTGACGCTCGTCGAAATCAGCCAACGGAGTGAACACGATACCGCTGTTTGGACTATTGGTGAACCCGTTAATGCTCAGACCTGGGAATGCAACGGAGTGTTCAACGCCTGGTTGTGCCAAAGCAATCTCGGACATCTCACGAATCACTGCATCGGTACGCTCAAGTGAAGCCGCGTCTGGCAGTTGCGCGAATGCAACCAAGTACTGCTTATCTTGACCCGGCACATAACCCGTAGGAGTCTGATCGAATTGGTAAGCCGTTAAGCCAAGCAGGCCAACATACATCACACCAATCAGTGCGCCAAGTCGAATGCTCTTCTTCACCGCGTAACCGTAAGCGATAGAACCTTTGTTAAATAGCTTATTGAATGGGGTAAATACGAAGCGTCCGAACAAGCCATCCATTGCACGCGTGAGCCAATCTTTCGGTTGGTCGTGACCACGTAACAACAGGGCAGAAAGAGCCGGGCTCAAAGTCAGCGAGTTAATAGCTGAAATGAACGTTGAAATAGTAATGGTCAACGCAAACTGTTTATAGAACTGACCCGTTAAGCCAGACATAAACGCAGTCGGGATGAATACCGCAGCGAGCACCAACGTCGTCGCAACAATTGGGCCTGTAACCTCTCGCATCGCTTTTTCTGTCGCCGCAATAGGAGCAAGACCTTCTTCGATGTTTCGCTCGACGTTTTCGACCACCACGATCGCATCATCAACAACGATACCGATAGCGAGTACTAAGCCAAACAGTGACAGAGCATTTAAAGAGAAGCCCATTAAGTACATGAAGGCGAACGTACCAACTAATGAAACCGGAACCGCAACTAATGGGATGATCGATGCGCGCCAAGTTTGCAGGAACAGAACAATAACTAGTACAACAAGTAATACCGCTTCAAGCAGTGTCTGCACTACCGCTTCAATAGAACCACGAACGAATACCGTTGGGTCGTAAACAATCTCGTAGCTCACACCTTGAGGGAAGCTAGCTGACAGCTCTTCCATTTTCGCTCTTACGTCATCAGAGATCTGAATCGCGTTTGAGCCAGAAGCTTGGAAGATTGGAATGGCAACTGCGTCTTGGTTATCAAGTAGTGAACGAAGTGAGTAGGTTTCGGCACCTAATTCAATACGAGCGACATCTTTCAAATGGTTGATCTGACCATCTTCACCAACCTTGATGATGATGTTCTCGAACTCTTCAACTTCGCTTAAACGTCCTTTGACATTAATAAGCAACTGGAAGTCTGACGAGCCACTTGGTTGAGCACCAAGGCTACCTGCTGCAGCTTGTTGGTTCTGTTCGCGAATCGCAGAAATGACTTCACTAGGGTTGAGGTCCAGGCTTGCGACCTTGTTTGGATCAAGCCAAATACGCATGCTGTATTCGCCACCACCAAACAGGCGAACGGCACCCACACCTTCGATTCGGGCAAGTTCATCTTTAACGTTAAGCGCTGCATAGTTCGCAAGATAAAGTAGGTCATAACGCTCATCAGGCGACACCAAGTGAACGACCATGGTTAAGTCTGGTGATGACTTTTCCGTCACAACACCAAGTCGCTGAACGGTTTCAGGCAAACGAGGTAGGGCACGATCAACACGGCTTTGAACTAGGGTTTGCGCTTTGTCTACGTCGGCACCAATGGCAAAGGTGACGGTTAACGTCATCACGCCATCAGAAGTCGCTTGAGAAGACATATACAGCATGTCTTCTACGCCGTTAATCTCTTCTTCGAGGGGAGACGCGACGGTATCCGCAATCACTTTCGGGTTCGCACCCGGGTAAGTCGCTGTTACAACGACAGTCGGAGGTACAACCTCGGGGTATTCAGTGATAGGCAGTTGCCATACTGACAATGCACCACCGATGAATATGAGTATCGACAGCACGGATGCAAAGATCGGCCGACGAATAAAGAACTGGGAAAACATTGCAATGGTTCCTTTATTGCTTCACTTGCAGAGTCAGTAGCTCACTGCGCTGCTGGTCTCGTAATGCTTGTTGCTGGCGAATATTGGCAAGGGTGTTTTCATCAGCCATTGCAACTTCATCGGGCGTAACAGGCATGTTGGCACGAACGCGTTGTAAGCCATTGACGACAATCTTTTCGTCGCCTTTTAGGCCATCCAATACAATGCGCAGACCGTTAAGGCCTTCACCAAGAGAGATTGCTCGGTATTGGACAATATTGTCATCGCCTAAAACCAAGACATACTTGTTATTCAGATCGGTACCAATCGCCTTGTTATCAATCAACACACCTTGGTAGCTATCCGAGCCAGCGATACGCATTTTGGCGAACATACCCGGTAAAAATTTCTTATCCGCATTATCAAAAACGGCGCGAACTTGAATGGTTCCCGTTGCTTCGTCAATCGCATTGTCTACAAAGTCGATGTAACCGATATGAGGGAAATCGGTATCGTTAGCCAACGACATTTGGACGACATTTTCAATTTCACCATCCGCTGAGATGAGGTTATTAATCTCTTGATATTTAAGGAAACTACGCTCATCAATGTCGAAATAAGCGTACATTTTCGAAGTAGATACCAGTGACGTAAGAACGGTTTGACCCGTAGTTACATAGTTACCTTTGGTCACCTCTGCGAAAGAAACTTTGCCTGCAATCGGCGCGCGAACTAGAGTGAATTCAAGGTCTAGTTCCGCTTTTGCCAAAGCAGCTTTAAGAGCTGAAACACTTGCAACGCTACGCTGCTGATCTGCAAAACGCGCATCAACGGTCTCTTGAGAAATTGCTTTAGTTTTGCTTAGTCTTTGTGCACGTTCATAATCTTTGATTGCTTGGTTCAAGCTTGTTTGAGCACTGCTAAGTTCCGCTTTCAAACGGTTAACTTCAGCAACAAACAAACGATTGTCGATTGAAAAAAGCACGTCTCCAGCTTCTACGAGATGGCCTTCACGGAAGTGAACACGGTCTACGTAACCCGATACACGAGGCATTACGGTGACGGTTTGAGGTGATTCTAATCGACCAGTGTATTGATCAAGCTCGGTAACCTGTTCTACAAGCACTTGTGCCACTTCAACCGTTGGTGGTGGCGGTGCTGATGCAGGTGCTTCGGCGCGTGAATCTTGACATCCAGACAACACCAATGGCGCTGCAAATGAGATTAGTAGAAGAGGCGTTCTAAGGTGTTTGCCTACCATCTCGCTATCCTTATGTTAGTTTTGTACCGATCGGCATAATAATCCTGACTTTTGATATTGATCAAGTAAAATTTATAGAATGAATAGTTACAACATATGGACAACGTATGCCTGCCGCATTACCATTTAGGGGTTCTAGGGATTTTCCCCTCTAAAAAGACATAATCCTCTGTAGACCACACCAATAAATGGCTGCGGAGGTGGT
>NZ_JAWOWA010000051.1:0-4986 GCF_033340195.1 Vibrio sp. 1457 | reverse complement strand
TATTTACCTAATTTGCCACACTTATAAGTAGTAACCCACCTCCGCAGCCATTTATTGGTGTGGTCTACAGAGGATTAAGTCTTTTTAGAGGGGAAAATCCCTAGAACCCCCATGTCGCTGGCAAGGAACGCCACGGCGAGTCAATCGCCCACTCAAACAAACGGTTACGAACGCCACCAACCCGACCAGACGCTGCTCTACCAGCTGGTTGAGCAGCACTACCCAGCCTTCAAAGCCTCACTCGAAGCCCAAGGTCAACACCTGCCTCGCTACATCCAACAAGAATTCAACGACCTCCTCCAATGTGGCCGTCTGGAGTATGGTTTCATGCGGGTTCGCTGCGAGGATTGTCATCACGAGCGTCTGGTCGCCTTCAGCTGTAAACGACGCGGCTTTTGCCCTAGCTGCGGTGCCCGCCGGATGGCCGAGAGTGCGGCGCTGCTGATAGACGAAGTCTTCCCCAAGGAGCCCATTCGCCAGTGGGTGCTCAGCTTTCCTTTCCAGCTACGCTTTTTGCTGGCTCGCCATCCCCAGCTGATGGGCCAGGTCTTGAGTATCGTCTATCGTACACTCTCAACTCATCTGATCAAAAAAGCCGGTTACACCAAAGCCTCTGCACAAACTGGCTCAGTGACTCTTATCCAACGCTTTGGCTCCGCGCTAAATCTCAATGTCCACTACCACATGCTGTTTCTCGATGGTGTCTATGCCGAAGATGACTATGGCAAGCAACGCTTCCATCGTGTCAAGGCACCCACTTACGATGAGCTGAATACGCTCGCTCACACCCTCAGCCATCGCATCGCTCGCTGCATGGAAAAGCGTGGGATTTTGGAGCGTGATGCCGAGAATACGTGGTTGACACTGGAAGAGGGCGAAGACGATACGCTGACTCAATTACATGGTGCTTCGGTTACGTATCGCATTGCCGTCGGCCCCCAGCAAGGGCGCAAAGTCTTCACCCTGCAAACCTTGCCAGGGCGTGAGGATAAAGCCGACTCAAGCAGTCGAGTAGCCAACCATGCTGGTTTCTCGCTACACGCCGGTGTGATGGCCGAAGCGCATCAGCGGGATAAGCTTGAGCGCTTGTGTCGCTACATTAGTCGGCCAGCGGTTTCAGAAAAACGTCTGGCATTAACCGCCAATGGGCAGGTGCGTTACGAGCTCAAAACTCCGTACCGCAATGGCACCACCCATGTGATCTTCGAGCCGCTGGACTTCATCGCCAAACTCGCTGCGTTGGTACCTAAGCCGCGAGTCAACCTCACACGCTTCCACGGCGTCTTTGCACCGAACAGCAAACACCGAGTTCAAGTAACACCCGCCAAGCGGGGCAAGAAGCCCGACAAATCGGAAGGTCTCGATACTAACTGGCGTGACAAGAGTCCTGCAGAGCGCCACCGCGCCATGACCTGGATGCAACGCCTCAAGCGAGTCTTCAATATTGATATTGAAGTCTGCGAACACTGCGGCGGTCACGTCAAAGTGATTGCCAGCATCGAAGATCCGAAGGTCATTGAGCAGATTCTCAAGCATCTGAAACAGAAAACAGCCAAGGCGAATGCCGCCAAGCAGCGTGAGCTGCCACCAGAACGAGCGCCGCCACTGACTCCCAGCCTGTTCGATCCATCACAGAGTCGTCTCTTTGACTGACGACCCCAAATCCAACACTGCTCAACACTGCCAACTTTTAAACGGGGCGGTGGGGCAGTTTGTATCTCTCGAGCTATCAGGCTAGAGATTTTACCGCCAAATCGAACCTTATTAGAGCGGTTTAGGCTGGACCGGCAGTTAAAATTGGGGCTTGAGCGGTAAACGAGTGAGGGAATTTCAGGTAAGATACTTCGGATGAGGAGCAAAAAGGTGGTTTATACTTCCTATACCCAAATTGCTTAATTAATGTTAAAGCTTCTCCAGCAATTCCCCTGCCTTGAGCACTTTGCTTAATCATGTAACCTACTTCGGCTATTCGCGCCTTGTGATTAATGACCTTCAATCCAATACTGCCCAGCTTTTCTCCTGATGATATGTCCTCAATACCAAATGAAAGCCAGTGATCACTTTCAAACTGCCAAGATTGAGATTTTAACTCAAACGCTGCCACAGCTTCTTGATAAGTTAGAGGCTCATACACATGCTCCATCATAATGGGGCACATTGATATTTCTATGAACAACTGTCTATCTGAACTATCAAATGGTGATAGTTTTATTCTACTACCTCTTAGCTCCACTATTTTTCCTTTGCTTTATTTGTCTATTTGTCAGAAGTCTTATCGGATGATGCTAATTTTTGTGTATGAAGGAGTAAACTAACGTCTCCAACCTGACCATGCCCAGGCACTACAGTGACTATATCTGGATAGCGTTGCAGCACTCTTTGAATAGAGTTCGACCATTCGCCTATATTTGCATCTCCAGTGTAACCTAGACTTTTATTACGGAGGCTTTTAACAAAGCAACCGCCAAATAATAGCTTTTCATTCGGTAACCAAACAACGATGTTATCTTCAGTATGGCCTGGGCCAGGATAATACACTGTCGCAATGCCGTTGAAAATTTTGAGTTCATTGCTCGATATTTCAGTATTCGAAATTTCTTTGTTATTGAGTTTAAGAAGTTGATTAGTGAGTGAAGTGGCATAAGTGTTAACTTTTAAATCATTTAAAAGTGGTAAATCACCACTCGCATCTTCATGAAAGTGAGTTACTATTGCGCTTTTTAGTACGAGACCTCTATCTTCAATCCATTCAATAAGTTGATTGGTTGCTTTGGTCGTCCAAGGAGTGTCAATCAGGTATGCCGCATCTCCATCGACTACAATTAAGCCAGACGCGCCAATAAACCCCCAAGGCTCAACATGTTTATATGAGATATGCTGATAGATATTATCGGTTAATTGTTTAACCTCCAGCGTTTTAGTGTCTGTATTGTTTGCTGCTGTTACAAAAGGAACAAAAAGAGTAATGAGCAGAATATTTTTTATCAGAAAATTCATTATTGACGACCTCTGAACGTCATTAAAAATGTGCAATTATGAGCTTGTAACGTCTATTACATTGAATCAAATTAAGTTGTTCATAGCGACTAAGTAGAGACATTTATCTTAAGTAACCTTATATGCGTTTGTAATCTTTTAATGCATTGAGACATGGAGCAAATGCTAAGAATAGCGTATCTTTTATGCTTTTGCAAGTAGTTCAAAGTTTCGGCAAGTTGAACAAGACGTTAAGGCAATTGAAGTTTCTCTTTCTGCTCGTATAGGTGTTTCCGTTCTTGATACTCAAAATGGAGAATACTGGGATTACAATGGCAATCAGCGCTTCCCGTTGACAAGTACTTTTAAAACAATAGCTTGCGCTAAATTACTATATGATGCTGAGCAAGGAAAAGTTAATCCCAATAGTACAGTCGAGATTAAGAAAGCAGATCTTGTGACCTATTCCCCTGTAATAGAAAAGCAAGTAGGGCAGGCAATCACACTCGATGATGCGTGCTTCGCAACTATGACTACAAGTGATAATACTGCGGCAAATATCATCCTAAGTGCTGTAGGTGGCTCCAAAGGCGTTACTGATTTTTTAAGACAAATTGGGGACAAAGAGACTCGTCTAGACCGTATTGAGCCTGATTTAAATGAAGGTAAGCTCGGTGATTTGAGGGATACGACAACTCCTAAGGCAATAGCCAGTACTTTGAATAAATTTTTATTTGGTTCAGCGCTATCTGAAATGAACAAAAAAAAATTAGAGTCTTGGATGGTGAACAATCAAGTCACTGGTAATTTACTACGTTCAGTATTGCCGGCGGGATGGAACATTGCGGATCGTTCAGGTGCTGGCGGATTTGGTGCTCGGAGTATTACAGCAGTTGTGTGGAGTGAGCATCAAGCCCCAATTATTGTGAGCATCTATCTAGCTCAAACACAGGCTTCAATGGCAGAGCGAAATGATGCGATTGTTAAAATTGGTCGTTCAATTTTTGACGTTTATACATCACAGTCGCGCTGATAAGGCTAACAAGGCCATCAAGTTGACGGCTTTTCCGTCGCTTGTTTTGTGGCTTAACGCTACGCTACCACAAAACAATCAACTACAAAGCCGCAACTTATGGCGGCGTTAAACATCATGAGGGAAGCGGTGATCGCCGAAGTATCGACTCAACTATCAGAGGTAGTTGGCGTCATCGAGCGCCATCTCGAACCGACGTTGCTGGCCGTACATTTGTACGGCTCCGCAGTGGATGGCGGCCTGAAGCCACACAGTGATATTGATTTGCTGGTTACGGTGACCGTAAGGCTTGATGAAACAACGCGGCGAGCTTTGATCAACGACCTTTTGGAAACTTCGGCTTCCCCTGGAGAGAGCGAGATTCTCCGCGCTGTAGAAGTCACCATTGTTGTGCACGACGACATCATTCCGTGGCGTTATCCAGCTAAGCGCGAACTGCAATTTGGAGAATGGCAGCGCAATGACATTCTTGCAGGTATCTTCGAGCCAGCCACGATCGACATTGATCTGGCTATCTTGCTGACAAAAGCAAGAGAACATAGCGTTGCCTTGGTAGGTCCAGCGGCGGAGGAACTCTTTGATCCGGTTCCTGAACAGGATCTATTTGAGGCGCTAAATGAAACCTTAACGCTATGGAACTCGCCGCCCGACTGGGCTGGCGATGAGCGAAATGTAGTGCTTACGTTGTCCCGCATTTGGTACAGCGCAGTAACCGGCAAAATCGCGCCGAAGGATGTCGCTGCCGACTGGGCAATGGAGCGCCTGCCGGCCCAGTATCAGCCCGTCATACTTGAAGCTAGACAGGCTTATCTTGGACAAGAAGAAGATCGCTTGGCCTCCCGCGCAGATCAGTTGGAAGAATTTGTTCACTACGTGAAAGGCGAGATCACCAAGGTAGTCGGGGTTCTAGGGATTTTCCCCTCTAAAAAGACATAATCCTCTGTAGACCACACCAATAAATGGCTGCGGAGGTGGTT
>NZ_JAWOWA010000050.1:0-6251 GCF_033340195.1 Vibrio sp. 1457 | reverse complement strand
TATGCGTTAATTTTAGTGATTAAGGTGGTTTGCGGTGACATTGGTGTTGCGTTACTCACCCCTTAATTGGGCGTTATGTTCTTGGAGGACGTGGTGGAGTATCAAAGAGATAGGGTAACTTTTAGCGTTTTCCATAAACTTGTTGTAAAGCTATATAAGGCTCTCATATTCAAACTTTCAAACAAAAAAGAGAAGCTAGAGTGGCAGTTAATATTGATAGCCGATTGTTTACGAATCATCGGGCTGTGTAGGTTGGCTTATTGGCTTGCTTCTAAAGTGCAAACTTCAACGTCTAGCGTTAAGAACAAGTTCTGGTCAACCCATGCTTCAGGTATAGCTCTGCAATATGCAGGTGACATGATTGGCGCTGAAAAAGAATTCCTAAAAAGCCAGGATTTTGCTTGTGAGCTCTCTTTGAGTTTTAGTTTGCAGCATTTGGGTAAATTGAACGTTGAGCTTGGCAACTATAAACTGGCTGAGCAACAGTTCATAGAAGCATTGGCAATTCGAGAGAAATTGAAGCGGACTGACTTGGTAGAGTCGACTAACCGGGCAGTTCGAGGACTACAAAAGCTACGAACATAACAAACTGTTTAAGAGTGATTCAGCACGCGTAGCATTTTTGATATGCGTTGACTTTGGTGTTGAAGTGCCATGCAGCAGCATGGTCGTTGCGTGCTTCACACCTTAACAGAGCGTTATATGCTCTAGAGGAAATGGATAATTCGATGATCGAGACTGAAAGACTAATACTTAGCCCTGTAACTCCAGAAGATTCTGATATTTATACAAAACTTCTGACTTGCGCTGAAACAACAAGATATTTACCGGGTGGGAAGTCTTTTAGCTTGGAGTACATTCAGAATTACGTACCAAGTAAACTGGCTCACTGGTCGAAAGGCTATGGTACTTTCATTGCTGCGTTAAAGAGTAAGCCATCTCAAAAAATCGGTTATGCTGGCGTCGAGTTAGTTGCTGACTCGAGTTTTTCAGATATCAGGTATGCATTACTACCTCAATATCGAGATAAAGGGTACGCTTTTGAAGCTTCAAAGGCAGTCTTAAATTTCACCTTGGAGTCGGGTTTGGTGTCTGAAGTTTATGGTGTAGCGGTAATAGAAAATCTGGCATCAGAAAAGCTACTCCGAAAGCTTGGTATGCAAGAATCCGCAGAACGTTTGTACGACAGTGATGACTTGGTTACTCTCTCCACTCAAACACGCATATAACAAAGCGTTTAAGAGGGATTCTCAACGCATGGCAGTTTTGGTTCAAAGTTTAGCTTTTGTGTTTATGGCACAATGACTTAGATTTGGTGGCTTGCGTTGTTCACCCCTTAACGCGGCGTTATGTGTCGGAAAGCTTCGTGCGGAAGATGCTGACGTTTATACAAAATTTAAGCTACAGACTGGGAGCTATATATGAGTAAGGTTGTTTGGATTCCAGCACCTCTAGGAATAAAAGGAGATTTAGCGTCTTGGAAATCTCTTATGGATAGAAACTATCCAAATCCTACAGTAGGGAATATATATTTGATGACCTATGATAACGGTGAGCGTGTAGGATATATTTTTAAAGGGATTCACCCTGTTTCCGGAGATAAATGGTGGGAGAGGGTGAGGGAAGAAGTCATAGAGACCTATTTCGATAAGTGGTTGAAGGATGCAGTTATGGGAGAAGAAGATTCTGTTCTCACCGGCATGACCCAAGCGCTTGCCCCTGAAATAAGAGAAACTATGGAGTCCCTCTACGATGAAGGCTTTGACGAGGAAATCTTAGCAGACTTCGCCCACCAAATGAGCAAACGCTAAGATACTTAGAACTTAAAGGGATAGCCTAGGTTTCAAAAAAAGCACATAACAATCTGTTTAAGAGTGATTCGCAACGCGTGGCATTTTTGCTATGCGTTGCGTTAAGTGTTTAAGGTGGTATGCGGTAGCATCGGTATTGCGTTGCTCACACCTTAACAGGGCGTTAGTTGCCAACGAGAAAAACGCAGCTAAAACAAAATATTTAGGGCTAAGGTCCGTGTGTTTTTGGCTCGGTTTTCGTATTTCAATTTCTAGTTATTTGGGTTTGTAAAATCGTGCGTTGGTTTTTCTTGTGGTTGTATTCTCTATTTCAGAAACCGATTTATATGTTGAAAGTTAGCTCTGTAAAATTGTTTGTCCAAAGGCGCTTTTTGGTGTTGTTAGCTCGTTTTCTACGGCGTTTCATGTTCCAAGTGGTTTCAGTGACAGTCGCTTTGAAACTGCGCCTGATTTGAGTTTTTTCAAAACACACAAAGCCAGTGTTGACAAAGCGGCAATCAATTTCAAATCAAAGCTTTAGGTTTGGCAACTAACAAAGCATTCAAGAGGGATTCACAACGCTTGGCAGTTTTGGTTTGAATTAGCTTAGGTGTTTACGGCACAATGGTTTAGTTCGGGTGGTTGGCGTTGTTCACCCCTTAATGCGGCGTTAGGCTTCTTTCTAGAAAATGGAGGTAACTTTGATAAAGGTATTTATTACGGCTAGTGAAATAGTATTGCTAATCGTTGCTCTAATTATTGGCGCTTTCTGGATAAAGCAACCTGACGCAAACTATGAACCTATTCTTGTGTTTCTGAGCTTTCTTTTACCCATGTTAGAGGTAGCAAGACGCAAAGTGAGCAACAAACAAGTTGATATGGTTCCGCAAACTACATCCTATGCTAGGCGCTATCTTGATCAGCCTCATCAATGTCACTTTATCAATAATCTTCCCAACCTAAAGAAAGCTGTAGAGCAAAGCTCACAAGAGTTATGGGACAGTGGAATTACAGCAAACATGCGGCAAGGTAGTTACGATCTAATCCATTCGTTGCAAGATTACTGGGTTTCTCTTGCTGAATTTTTCCCACCGTTACACTTTGACGGTAAAGAGCCACGCGCTTACATTTCTGATTACACACAAAGTCGGTTCTCGTTTCACAGATCAAACCTAGAACCTGATGGGGCTGGTACTGGAGGCTCCATTGTTCACGTGATGGCAGGCGGTGGTGTTATTCAAGATCTGGAGAATATGATCGAAGAAACAGTCTGCACATTATCTTCAAGCACTGATACGATAGATTTTGAGAATTGGAAAAAGCGATGGCGCGGCAAAGCCTAACAAACTGTTTAAGAGTGATTCGCAACGCGTGGCATTTTTACTATGCGTTGGTTTAAGTGATTAAGGTGATATGCGGCGGCATTGGTATTGCGTTGCTCACACCTTAACAGGGCGTTATGCGATTAGAGGAAAAACCAATGAGAGCACCATTTCAAGTATTAGTATTTCCGTATCAAATACTCAATGAACAACCTCGTTACTTAATCGGAAAACGAAGTGATAACGGTGTATGGCAAGCTATTTCCGGCGGTGGTGAAGATAGTGAATCCATTCTCGAGGCAGCAAAGCGTGAACTTAAAGAAGAAACTAGTTTAATTGGCTGTGATTGGCAGCAATTGGACTCAATGTGTATGCTTCCAAAAGTGTACTATGCTGGTCATGAAAATTGGTCTAATCATCAGTTTGTTGTGCCTGAATATTCTTTTTCGGTTCGGGTATCTACTGAGCCTCAGATATCAAATGAGCATACAAAATTTCGTTGGTGTCGTTTTCAAGAGGCTAGTGAACTTTTGAAATATGACTCAAACAGAATAGCCTTGTGGGAGCTTAATCAAAGACTTAATAGCAACCTTTGAAAAATCGCATAACAAACGCTTTAAGGCGGATTCGCAACGCTCGGCGGTTTTGGTTTGATTTGGCTTTTGTGTTTACGGTGCAATAATTGAGTATCGTGATAGTGTTGCTCACCACTTAAGCGGGCGTTAGGGCGCAAGGAGTAAAATGATGATTCATCACATAGATCATATTGTTCTCACAGTCTCCGACATAGAAAAATCAGTGGACTTTTATAAACGGGTTTTGTGCATGGAAGAGGTGACTTTTGCCAATGGCCGTAAGGCTGTAACGTTCGGAAATCAAAAGATTAACTTCCAGCTTCTTGGCCAAGAACCGCGAAATGTAGCTAATGTTGGTTCAGGTGATGTTTGCTTAATTTCAGATTGGCCGTTGACATCAGTGGTAAACCATTTAGTCAAAGAAAATGTCAAAATCATAGAGGGTCCAGTCGAAAAATCAGGAGCTGTTGGTGCAATCCAATCTGTCTATTTTTTGGATCTTGATAAGAACTTAATAGAAGTCAGCGTGTATCAATAGGCTCTGCGCCCTAACAAACTGTTCAAGAGGGATTCGCAACGCGTGGCATTTTCACTATGCGTTGGTTTTAGTGTTTAAGGTGGTATGCGGCGGCCTCGGTATTGCGTTGCTCACCCCTTAACAGGGCGTTAGTCGCCAGAAAAAGCTAGAAGTCAAATTCATGTTTCTAAGCTCAAAATTTGGCTGCTGAACGTTCGATTCACAGGTTCATCGTTGTTGGTCCAAACTCATTTTCAGCTGTTTTAAGTCTAAAGTTTTGTAATTGTTCTAGCGGTTGTTTTGTCCATTGGTGCTGACAGAGCAGGGCAATCGAGAGTCTGTTTTTGGTTGCAACTCCGCTCGGTGAGCTTGTTGGGTACAAAAGCCGATTTACTCGCTGAAATGATGTTTTCTCTTGTGTTGTAAGTTCCATGTGGTTTCAGTGACTTTGTTGAAAGTCCGCACTGTGAGATTGGCTTTCCAAAAGCGCTTTTTGGTGTTGTCAGTCCGTTTTCTACGGCGTTGTTTGTTCCAAGTGGTTTCATTGAATAGCCGCTTTGAGACTACGCCTGACTCAAATGCGTCAAAGCACATAAAGTTTGTTGTTCGCAAAGTTTAGTTCGGCTTAAAATTGTCGCTCGGTGCCTCGCGACTAACAAACTGCTCAAGAGGGATTCGCAACGCGTGGCATTTTTACTATGCGTTGAATTTAGTGATTAAGGTGGTTTGCGGTGGCTTTTGTATTGCGTTGCTCACCCCTTAGCAGGGCGTTATACCGCAATCAATCATCTAACCTTTTCATGGCTTTACGGTAAACATCGCTACGTTCGCGTTTTCCGACTGCTAAGACGGTTACAATGATGACATCGTCTTCAACTTTGTAGACGAGACGGTAGCCCGATTGACGCAACTTAATTTTATACATGTTGTCAGCTCCAGAAAGCTTTGAAGCCGGAATATGTGGGTTATCTAAGCGCTCGATTAGCTTTTTCTTAAATTGTTGTTGCAGAGTAGAGCCAAGCTTTTTCCACTCTTTAAGTGCACTCTTTTTAAAGTCGAGTTTATAGGTCATCAATATTTACCGAAATGCTCTCTTCAGATTCACGCTCTTTAGCGATAGCTAGTAGTTCAAGATCTTCGAGTCTGTCCATCATCATTTCGTACGCTTCGGCAGGTACGCAATAAAATGCGGGCTCATTTCGGTTTAATACAGCAACAGGTTCGCCGTAAGCACTAGTTGCAACTTTCATAGGATTAGCTTTCAACTCAGTAATGCTTGCAGCAACATCGGCTAAAATTCTAGTGGTCATATAATCGGTCTCTTAAGTGGTCTTTATGTTGGTCATTTTAGCCTCAACCAAGCGGTATAACAAGTTGCTTAAGAGTGATTCGCAACGCGTGGCATTTTTACTATGCGTCGGTTTATGTGTTTAAGGTATTATGCGGAGGCTAAGGTATTGAGTTGCTCACACCTTAGCAAGGCGTTAGCTTAAATCATTAACAAGGATGTGTAATGAGAAATAGAAAATGGATATTTGCAGCAATTTTGCTCATTGGTGGGCCTTCACTATTGCCATTTAGTTTGGAAGTGATATCCCTAATTGAGTTACTAGGCTTTTTTGGGTTATGGACAATTTATTCATCCTACGCTGAATACTTGGTGAATCACCCTAGATTAAAAAGAGGTCTGCGTTTAGCTACTAGCTGGGATTTTCAGCCGCAAATGCTGTTCTCTCCGAGTGAACTTAAGGCATGTCCCCAGTTAGTTTTTCATATGCTTCCAGTCCAGAGTGTAATGGTCTGGACTTTGAATATTCTGTTTTGGGGTGGTCTGGCTTGGTGCTACATAATTTAAGCTAACAAATTGTTCAAGAGGGATTCGCAACGCGTGGCATTTTTACTATGCGTTGGTTTTAGTGATTAAGGCGGCATGCGGCAACATCGGTATTGCGTTGCTCACCCCTTAACAAGGCGTTAGCACTGGGTTGGGATCAAAGGTCAAACGTCTTGATGTTTATTGGTTTCTTTTCCCAAATTTACACCTGAC
>NZ_JAWOWA010000049.1:0-6292 GCF_033340195.1 Vibrio sp. 1457 | reverse complement strand
GGGGTCGCGGGTTCGAGTCCCGTCCACTCCGCCACTTATATTAAGCCTCAGTCGAAAGACTGAGGCTTTTTTCGTTTCTACTGCGACGTTTCCCTGAAGAGTGTTTATACACCTAACTAGACTATTTCACATAATCCCTACTAAGCGAACTCTGCGTAATTACACACTAGGCTCTAATAATATAGGCCGTTGATGCTATGGAAAGGCAATATGACCTACAAACAAGCCTAAGTAATCTATGGTATTCAAAGGCGTTCAACGACTTGAATCTTGATGAGAAAGAAAAAACGAATTGGAAGGTGAAAGATTGAAGGAGCTCTTCATTAGCGAGGTGATGATTTTCGACGCTGAACATTTGATGAGTCTCAGAAAAAATATATCGCCAAAGGGTAAGAAGCGCCAGAACAGAGAGGGGTAGCTTAGCTCGAGGCTGTAAGCTATGCGGAATACTCACAAACGTCAAAGCTCAAACCCATTAAGAGAGTCGCTCTAGATCTAAGTGGTTATGTGCTCACTAGCGGTACTAGAAAATAGTTAAGTATTCCAAATGGATTATATGAAAAAGCCAACTGCTAAAGCGGTTGGCTTAGTATAAAAATCTCGACGTACTTTAGAGCGAGAAATGATGTCTAAAGAATACGTTTTAAAACACCATCTGCCTTTAGGCGGGTAATTTTTCTGACCAGTCGCTGTACCCCTATAGGATAGTCTTCTACTTTCTCTAATTGCTTATAGGTACAGATAAGGTGAGTATGCTCAAGAATACGCGAAACTTCGTCTTCAAACTTCTCAGTGAGCTTCGCATAATTGTCTTGTATGAGTAGCCCATTTTCTAGGTCGAGTGACCAAGCACGTGGATTTAGGTTATTCCCAGTAAGTAGCATATAGCGTTTATCAACCCAAATACCCTTAAGGTGGAAGCTGTTATTGTCATGCTTCCATAGGTGAATTGACAATTTACGTGCGGCGATATTCGCTTCATTGGTTTTCGCAAAGCGACGCAAATTCACTTCGTAAAGATATGGAAGTCCGCCAATGGTTTTAAAGTCTTCCTCAGGTGCAATGTAAAAGTCATTGGCGGTTTTATCACCCACAACAATAGTTACTTTCACACCACGCTTCATGGCTCGTTTCACTTCACGATGAAGTGCTTTAGGGAAGTTAAAGTAAGGCGTACAAATGAAAATTTCGTCTTGGGCTGCTGCCAATAACTTTACAATCTGTTGATTGAGCAGATTACGGCGTTTGCCTAGCCCAACTAACGGAGTGACTTTTACACTTTCTTCTGTTGCAGCTTGGTCTTCAAACTTATAGTTGGCTTGAGCAAGAGAAGCCCTCAGTTGGCGAATCGCCGACTTTATTTCTTTGGTTTCTGGCTTATCTTTTCCTGCAAGATCATTAACGGCAGGGTGAGCAATCATTTCTTCCTGAATGAATTGCACCATTGAATTCGCTAAAGATTCATGTCGAATCACATGGTAACGATCAAATCGATAACGTTCATGATAATGGAGATAAACGTTATTTAAGCTCGCCCCACTGTAGATAACAGTATCATCGACAATGAAGCCTTTTAAATGCAGTACCCCAAAAACTTCTCTGCCACGCACTGGTATGCCATAGACAGGGATTGGGTGTTGGTACTTACTGGCATATGCTTTGTAAAGCGCTGAATTACCCTCAGATGTCTCCGCACCAATCAGGCCACGCTGCGCTCGATGCCAGTCGACACAGATATTGATGTCCAACCCAGGATTGCGCTGTTTCGCTTCATAAAGCGCAGTGAGAATTTCACGTCCAGCTTCATCATCTTCCAGATATAGAGCGACTAGGTAAATTCGCGACGTTGCTTTGCTGATAGCATCTAAAAGACGGGTTCTGAATGATTCTGCTGAATACAGAACATCAAAGTCTTCCGGATTGACAGCGAGACTTGGCAACTGTTCGAATGGATTCCTACTTACTATCATATCGGTATGAGTACCTTAGTTTAGTGCAATATTGCGAACCTGCCATTTTATCAAAGATATGATTTACCTGGCTACAAAAGCACGCGTTTTGATGTCGTTGAAGAGATGAATTGCATTGGAATGAGATCTTTACCGCTATCTACATAACGTTGAAATGCCATTTTTAGCGGGTGTGGTAGCTCAGAGCAATCAATTGTTGTGAATCCATGCTTGGAATAATAGGATTCGAGATGTGTAAACGCGAAGCAATAATCGCCATCAGTGAAAACATTGTTTTTACAATGAGTTAGTAGTTTTTTTCCAATCCCTGTTCCCCTAACTTTCGGAATGACCAACATTCCTGTCAATAGACGAACTTTATCTACACTTTTTAAACGTAGTAACGCAATGATTTCACCTTTATGGCTTGCTGTAATGATCAATTCATCTTTTTTGGCTCGACCCGCAGGGTAATACGCTTTGTATAGTTTCTTAATGAGGGGGAGCTTGATGGGATTTAACACTTCTATGATTAATGAGTCTGGTATTGTCACTGCGGTTAAAAGATAACTAATGTAGAATGTCGACAGTTTAAGAGAATCTTATCTGGTGTTGCAAACCTACTATGCAAATTAAAACAAATGCGAGCCTAAAGGCTTACCATACTTTTGGAATTGAACAATCGTGTTCCTATTTAGCTATCGTTGAGTCGCTTGAAGATGTTATTGAGCTATTTCAAAACCCAAGATTCACCCATTTACCGAAACTTTTTTTAGGTAAAGGAAGTAATGTTCTTTTTACAGAACATTTTGAGGGATTAGTGATTGTTAATCGAATCATGGGTAAAGAAGTCACGGAAACGGATGAGCACTACCTATTACATATTGCCGGTGGTGAAGATTGGCCTGGATTGGTTTCCTGGTGTGTGAATCAGGGGATCGGTGGGATTGAGAACTTAGCTTTGATTCCAGGTTGTGCTGGCTCGGCTCCTATTCAGAACATTGGTGCGTATGGCCTAGAGCTAAAAGACATCTGTGATTATGTAGATGTTCTTGATCTAACTACGTTTGAAAACAAAAGAATACACGCCCAAGACTGTGAGTTTGCCTATAGGGATTCCATATTTAAACATGCGTTGCACGGAAAGTGCTTTATCACCGCATTAGGGCTTAAGTTGGCGAAGCAATGGCAGCCGATTAACCAGTACGGTCCTTTACAAAGTATCCCAGAAGAACAACTCAGCCCTGCTTCTATCTTCGAACGAGTATGCCAAGTGCGAAAGGCAAAACTGCCAGATCCAACCAAGATAGGTAACGCAGGTAGTTTCTTTAAAAACCCAGTGATCACGCAAGATCACTATGATCGACTCACAAAAAAATACCCTAACGTAGTAGCCTACCCAGCTTCTGGAGGAATGAAAATTGCTGCTGGTTGGCTTATTGATCAGTGTGGATTAAAGGGGAAGTCTGTACATGGTGCGCAGGTCAACCCTATGCAAGCTTTGGTTTTGACCAACATAGATAATTGTAGTGCTGATGACATTGTCGCGCTTGCTTCTTTAGTGAAGCAGACAGTATGGGACAAATACCAAATCATACTTGAGCATGAAGTACGCTTTCTCAATCGTACCGGGGAGACCAATTTGACTCAGATCGAGGCATCTAGATGAGAAAAGATCACTCTACGAAACTTCATATTTTAAAGTTATTAAGTGATGGAGAGTTTCATTCAGGAGAAGCGTTGGGCGACGATCTTAATGTTTCCAGAGCGGCAATCGCTAAGCACATTAAAGGTCTTAGTGAATGGGGTATTGATATTTATCGAGTGCAAGGGCGTGGTTACCAATTAGCTTCACCATTGCAGCTGTTAGACGAGACACTCCTTACCACTAGCTCGGAGTCACTTGTTGAACTTGTCCCTGTGATTGACTCAACGAACCAGTATTTGCTCGACAGAGTCGCGGATTCGGAAAAGGGCCGTGTTTGTATTGCTGAATATCAAGCGCAAGGTCGTGGTCGCCGCGGTAGACAATGGGTCTCACCGTTTGGCTCTAACTTATATCTCTCTATGTATTGGCGACTGGATGCGGGAATGGCTGCGGCAATGGGCTTGAGCTTGGTGATTGGGATTGCCGCAGTGGAAGCTCTGGAAGAAGTAGGCATGCAAGGTGTTAAACTCAAGTGGCCGAATGACTTGTATTATCAAGATAAAAAACTGGCCGGAATCTTGGTTGAAATGTCGGGTCAGGCCGGTGGGGCTGCTCATCTAGTGATTGGGATGGGCCTGAATATTGGAATGCCTGACGACCAGCCTGAGATTGACCAGCCATGGACCACGTTGAACCAAGTAAATCAGAGTCTCAAGATCGATAGAAATGTTCTAGCAATGACTCTTATCAAGCATTGGAATTCTGCACTTGTCGAATATGAAATGAAAGGGCTTACTGGCTTTATCGAACGTTGGAATCGGTTAGACAATTTCCTTAATCGTCAGGTCAAACTGCTTATTGGGCCTAGAGAGGTACATGGCGTCGTTCGAGGCATCGATCATCAAGGTGGAATATTAATCGAAACCTCCCAAGGACTAGAGACTTATATTGGTGGTGAAATCTCGTTGCGTAAAAGTGACTAAGCTTCGATTACTTTCGCAACGAGACTTTATCAACCAAGTGGTTAACGCCTTTGTGTAGAATCAAGTGGGCTCTCTCACGAGTTGGAAGAATATTCAATTCTAAATTGAGCCCATTAATATCATGCCAAATTTGCTTTGCTTTTTTCTTTGCGTCATCGACAGAGAGTTGTGTGTAGTGGCTAAAATAAGAGCCTGGTTTCGTAAAGGCCCCTTGGCGAAACTTTAAAAAGCGTTCTACGTACCAATGTTCAATGGTCTCTGTTTCTGCGTCGACATAAATTGAAAAATCTAAAAAGTCAGATACGAAGACACGATGCGGGTCATGTGGATAGTCCATTCCACTTTGCAGAACGTTTAAACCTTCAATAATAAGAACATCCGGTCTATCCACTTTTCTTAGTTCATCAGTAATGTCATACGTGATGTGAGAGTAGATGGGTACTTCAAGATCGGGCTTTCCTGCCTTTACGTCAGACATGAACTCGACTAAGCGCTTGATATCATAGGATTCTGGGAAGCCTTTACGATGCATGATACCGCGTTCTTCTAGTACTTTTTTCGGATATAGGAAGCCATCTGTTGTAACCAAGGACACTTTGGGATGATTCTCCCAACGAGAAAGCAATGCCGTTAGAATACGAGCAGTCGTACTTTTGCCTACAGCAACACTGCCAGCGATACCAATTACGAAAGGGGGAGCATGTTCCTCTGTATTTAAGAATTGTTGTAATACGGAATTGCGGCTTTGACGAGCCTGGACATACAGATTCAAAAGACGAGACAAAGGAAGGTAGATCTCTACCGCTTCCTCCATGGTTAGGTTTTCATTAATGCCCTGAAGCGCAGTCAAGTCGTCTTCAGAAAGTGTCATCGGTACAGAGTTTCTTAACTCGGCCCAATTTGCACGGTCAAATGACAAAAATGGACTCATGGGTCTCTTTTATCCTTGGTTTAATAGAAGCAAGAACATACATCAAGCGAACTTCAAAGCAAACGACAAAGGTCGAAGTTTACTTTAAAAAAGCTAAGTTTGTACGAATTTGCAGCAAACGAATCTAAAAAATCGAAATTTATGATTTTTTTTCAAATTACTATTGCAACCTAGAAAATCATTCAATAGAATGCGCACCACTTATGCCGACTTAGCTCAGTAGGTAGAGCAACTGACTTGTAATCAGTAGGTCACCAGTTCGATTCCGGTAGTCGGCACCATTCTTTCCTTTAGTAGTCTGAATGGCTTGAAAATTTGGAGGGGTTCCCGAGTGGCCAAAGGGAGCAGACTGTAAATCTGCCGGCACTGCCTTCGATGGTTCGAATCCGTCCCCCTCCACCATATTCTTTAGGAAATAGCTCTCAGAGTTACGTGTTGCGGGCATCGTATAATGGCTATTACCTCAGCCTTCCAAGCTGATGATGCGGGTTCGATTCCCGCTGCCCGCTCCACTCTAATTTGAGTGCTGATATAGCTCAGGTGGTAGAGCGCATCCTTGGTAAGGATGAGGTCGGCAGTTCGAGTCTGCCTATCAGCACCAGCTCTCAAGTTTATTTCCTTTTGATATTAGATTTACCAATTATCTTTTTTTGGTTGCGTGGTCAATTTGGGCCACCTAAATCCGTACCTAGAGGGACCACTCATGTCTAAAGAAAAATTTGAACGTACGAAACCGCACGTTAACGTTGGTACTATCGGCCACGTTGACCACGGTAAAACA
>NZ_JAWOWA010000048.1:0-8664 GCF_033340195.1 Vibrio sp. 1457 | reverse complement strand
ACAGTACCGGAAAAGACAGGAAAAATCCCTAGGCGTAACAAGCAGCAAAACGAATTTATATTATTGAATTGTAAGAGCCCTTACTGGATTCGTCCGGTAGGGGCTTTCTTATTTCTAGCTCAATGAAATAAAGGAGTTTCTATGAACCAAGCCAAAAACAGCAGGAAGAATGCAGGAGTTGATACATCTAAAACCACGCCAGAAGACAATCCATTCTCTGCCATTCTCAAAACAGGTGGAGCACCCAAACTAGGTGCAAAGGCCCAAGGAAAAGTCCTCTATGAAATTGCTCAACATAATGAGGACAAGCAGCTCTATTTTCGAATTGCCGGACAAAGTGGCGGGGCAGGATTGCACTCAAAACGCTGGGTTCCACTTAACGAACTATTCCAGTTGATCGAATCTCAAGGTGATAACCCGTGGAAAAGTCAGGTCTATAAATCCCTATATCCTTCAGGTTCAGCCAATAACCAAGGTTTTTGCGCCTCAATAGTTAGAGACTTAGGTCTAGCCCAAAAGTCCGAATCATCAATTTATCTTCACGTACTAGGCGACGAATACCAACAGCTAAAAGCAGAGTTGTTAGCGTTCGCAGACAAGAAAACAAAATAACCCTTCCATTTATCGTCGCTGACGTCGTACCGACGACGCCGACAGCAATCCATATCAAATTCTTCAATCAGTAAATCTAATAAGGAAATGTAGTAATGAAAAAACTACTAATCAGTGCGTTAGTTCTAGCTAGCTTCGGTGCATCAGCAGGTCTATTTAGTTCGGATACAGATGATGCAATCGAGACAATTAAAGAAGGTAGCCCAGATGGTTGCCCTTACGTAATAGGGGACATGATCGACTCGGCATTCACCAATGAAACATGGAAATCAGGTAAAACCAAATCGGGGCGAATCTTCGTTGATATTGAAGGTGATGTGAATTTCCGCAATCAAGAGCAGAAAGCATTTATGCAATTCGAAGTTGATGGGGATGAGTTCTGGCTCAATACATTGAAGCTAAATAACCAGTACCAAAGTCAAATGATGACTCGTAGCTTCGCAAATCATCTATGCGATTCAGTTAAGTAAGCTGGGGTATTAAATCGTTAAGGGTGATATCGAGAAGTATTGCCCTTTTTTACATCCCAGAAGGAGCAAACATGCAAAGCAAAACCTTTTCACAATCATCATCCCAATCCAAAAAGAACACAGGTATTCGTGCGGCTAAAGTCGGTGCTGCTATTGGTGCTAGGTATGGTCCATATGGGGTATTAATCGGTGGTCTAGCTGGTTTCGTAATTGGTGTCGTCGCCGACGAGGTTATAGATGATTGACGGACAAGTTAGGTGAGCAGGGGGATAACCTCTGCTTTTTTTGTTGTCGCCGACGTCGGTTCGTAATGCGTCGACGACGCTAATTTATTGCTTTATTGAATAATTCCAACTTGTACAATACATACACCCTACGTCAATACATCAGAGTGAGGAGTACTGATGGCTGAATATTTTAAGATTGCTGAGGATGATCCTGACTTAGAAGTTTTTGAGCGGTTAATTGCTGATTACCACCCTTGGTACCGACGCTTTAAGAAAAAAGCTGAAAACAGACCAAGCTACAAACACAAGAACTTTTCATATAGAGCATTCGAGCAAGGACCTCTTCCGGGCAATGATGATCCTTATTGTCCGTTTGCATTTAGTTTTTTTAATAAAGCTCATTTGCGTAATTACTTGTATGACTGTCATATCTTTCTGCAAAAGCCGTATGGTAGGAAGCAAGAGAAAGGGATACAAAAGCTGAAAGATAGCTTTGAACTTCTAGCTAGTGATGAAAACTCGGAAGCGATACGCTCATTAAAGCTCATCACAGAATCAGCCTGTGCCATTTGGTCTGGGTTGATTCGGGATTATGTCGTAGAGAATAGGGACTATGTTAATGAGGAACTTCAAGCTTGGATTGTCGCTAAGTGTCAAAAAGTTAGTGATAGTCTTTGGGAACTGGCGCAATCAGATGAATTTGATGTTGGTGAGCTGAAGGCATTCGATACAGATGCTAGGTACGCGTTACTCGCTAAGCTATTGCTTCAGGAGTATCAGCGTCTGCTCAATGTGCGTGTTCCTGGATTTACGAAACTTTGGTTTCGAGAAATGACCAAAATGAGGCGGGCTGAAACTAAGAAAAAAGTAAAGCTTCTCATCCCTAAAGGATATGAGAAAAAATATTCTCGATACATTGATGTTGTACTGGCACACCACCTAGTCAAAAAACTAAGTTTAAAGCCGGAAATGCCCTCGGCTCCGAATGATTTCATATTCAAGGAAATCAGCAAAAATAAATTCGCTAAATCACGAGATCTTAGAGCTCAATACCGTTGGTTGTTTATTAAAGCATGGCTGTACTCTTATCTTACAAACTACAACTTAACGTTATCGGAAGTAGCAAAGCAAATATCTTTGGATGATTACTTTTTCTACATGTCTGACATGCCCAAGCTGGAAGACTTCAATAAGCAAGTACATAAGGAAGAGATTCAACAAGCACGATTTCTCGATCTCAAAAACAACTTCTCTGCATGGAAGAACGATAAGTCCAAAGATGGCTATATTCACAGTCAAATCCTAGCTAGCAGTAAAGACCAAGCTTAACAATAACCTCGTTCAATCCACTCAAGGAGAAGCAGCAATGCTTCTCCTTTTTTTTGTCTCTCAACAAACCCGAGCGCAAATGACAGCCCATTTTTCGAGAAAAGTATTTAATAGGTCTCGTTGGTGTTCGGTAAAGCAGCATAAAGAGAGATTCAACAAATCTAGGCGCAAATGACAGCCGAATACCAATCAATTTTATACATTGGCGAAACAGCGGGAAGGCTTCTGTAGCAAGGGGTGAGACAAATCTAAGCGCGTATGACAGCCAGTGAAAACCAAGTTCTATAAAGTACAGACATGGCAACGAGGTATCGAATTGGAAGCGAAGGTGAAAGACAAACCTGAGCGCGTATGACAGCTATCAAACTCGGCTTCTTGTTTAATACAAAACACTCCCTGAGCAGTGGCTCAACGGGGGTGAATATAAGCCTTTAAACCATCGGAATTCAATCAAAAAATTCCGTAAATGCTCTTTAACAATCTGGAAAGTAACGCTCTACGACTTTTGAATGTTGATTTTGCAACTTAATGGGTAGCTGAATGGCTGCCTATTGCGATGCTGAATTAAACCGCATTAATTTCTATTGATAACTTAGGAGAGAATGATATGAGTCTATTTGAAAAACTAAATGCACAGGCTGAAAAAGTAGCTAACTTCAAAGCGCAGATTCCTAGTAACGCATTGTCGAACATGATGCCGTCAGATGGTGTGCCATTCATGGCTAAGTTTGAAGTGCAGAAGTTGCTTACGGTTGAGCGATACGATGACGAGACAGGATTTAAATCTACATATTATGTAGATGCAGATGTCGCGGAGTCCTTGCCGAAAAAAGAGGTCTCCCAAAAGGTGCTTCATGTTCTGCAAACGACTAAAAACGATATTCGCTTTGTTCTATTGAGTAGCAACCCTTCAAACTCTTGGAACCGCAGTAAATTAGATGCGGTGAAGGCGAGTGCTGAGGGGAAGGTTATCTCCGTAAAACGTAACAAAGAGGCTGGTGTCTATAGTTACTCGGTTGAGCATGATATCGCCCCATTCGATGTTGATATGTCTCTTGTAGCGAAAGCTTTTGATGAAACGTTTGGTGGAGAGTATCACATCGATTCCCTAGAACATCCTGTAGCTCAAGCGTTATTAGAAAATAAAGGTGAGTTCGTTGACGTCGTTGACGGAGATACTGAACAAAAGCAAGTGAATGACGACGCCGACGATGAAAGAGTGAGAGATCCTTCCGAAGATGGAATTTTCTCTGACGACCCAGAGCCGTTAGAAGAATTGGAGGAAATCGAAATTGAAGAGGAGATTGACCTTGATGATTTGGAGTTCGACGATATGGCAGCATGAATTGCAATAGCGCGTTATGGTCTAGGACCACATACCTATGCGCTGAATAAACAGTTACTTGTTCACTCAGCGCAAGGTTACCTACCTGATTATATCGCTCAAGAGGTTAAATCTGTTTCGAGCTTACCCCCTTTGGATGTTCAACGTCGTATTACGCGGCATATAGAGCATCTAAAAAGCAGAGAAGCGATTAGAGTAAATCGTACTGCAATGCTTAAGCGAATTGGTTCGTACTCACAGAAAAAATCGGGTACAAGCCAATTCGTAGCTAAGCAATATCAAGGAATTGTTAAAGCACTAAACACAGATTCTACCGGACATTGGTATCGTCCAGTCGTCTCGGCTTTTCATACTAAAACAGGTCGTGATCATGCTCTTGGTTCTTCTCTGAACCAAGTTCCTAAGCAGTACTGGAAGTCTGTACTAAGCCCACCTAAAGGCAGTGTTTATGCCCTTTTAGATTACCAGCAACAAGAACCTATGATTGCTGCTTATTTTGCGCAATGTCAGGTGTTCATGAATTGGTACCAAAAGGGGGACATATACAAAAATATCGTTCAGTTAGTTGGAGGCCAATTTAGCCGTGACCAGTGTAAGCAACTGCTCATTGGGCGCTTATATGGTATCGGTTATCGGACACTCGCTGAAAAGCTGGGTATTGCCTTGAGTCGAGTTAGAGCCCTGTCTAATGAGCTATCTCGCCTTGTTTACCCAATTGACCGCTATCTCGCTAAATCTGCCGATGTTATTCGGCATCAAGGTTTCGCTCGTTCCTTAGATTGGAAATACACCATTTCGGATTTGGACGGGCAACTCTCGCTAACTAATTGGAAGATTCAAGCAACAGGTGCCGACATTATGCGCCGAGCCTGTCTACGTCTTGATGATGCCAACATTCCACTTCTACTCACCAACCACGATTCGTTCTTGGTGAGGTTAGAACAAGCACAATTTCAAAACCAATTGGATGCGGCAACTCAGGCTCTCATCGACGCCGCCGCCGATGTTCTAAATGGTTTCCGTTTAAAAGTGGCAGTCGAAATGACGCTGCCATCCCAAGAAAAATAGTATTAAAGGAGATTTTTACAATGGCTGATAAAAATGTATTCGCAGAGTTTTTAGAGCAGTTTGGTCCTAGTGTTGTTAAGCAGGACGAGTCACGTACACCATATTTGATTGAGTATACCGGAGAGTCTAAGCAAGCTATCCCATTGGCTTCTGATAAGGGAGAGCAGATGCTGCGTAAGTTCGCTAAGCGAGTAGAACTAAGATTGGTTGGTAAAAACGTGAAAGATGCATTCGAGGAAGTCAAAGCTATCGCATGGGAGCATGAGCAGCCGTTGATTAAACCTCAAATTCGATATGGTATGGCTCCGGGAACTGAAACAGTGACCATTGATCTCTCGAACGGTCAGATTGCTCAACTTAGTGCTCAAGGTGTTGAAGTGTTGGATACAATGCCCGCTAGTAATGAGAATCTCTATTTTCAGCGACCGAGCTTTCAGCTGCCAATGGTTACGCCGAAGTTGCCTTGTAGTGATATGAAATCTGCTTTAAAGAAGCTCAGAAACTTTATTAATACTGACCAAGATACATTTCTTTTGTTGGTCGCGTACATGACGTACTTAATGGCTCATCCTAAGGCGAAAGGCGTCCCATACCCTATCTTGATGATTCAAGGTGAAAAGGGGGCGGGTAAAAGCTTCTTCTGTAATAACGTGCTTCGTGGCTTGTTAGATCCTAGTGCTGTCTCAGCGATGGCTTTTCCTAAGCAAAGTGACTTTGTTTTGACCATCAACGGCATGTCGCTAGTTGTCATTGATAACCTTAGAAGCTTAACCAAGCGTCAAAGTGATTTGCTTTGTACTGTAGCTACCAAGGGAACGATGACGAAGCGAACCCTGTACAAGACAGCAGAAGTGACGATGCTAGAGCTACATAGCCCACTGGTGCTAAATGGTATTCATGATTTTGTTAAAGAGTCCGACTTAGCTTCCCGTTGCCTCCGAGTCAACTTGGAACCGATGAACAAAGTCAATCGACGTCCTGAGCAAGAGCTGAAAGCTGAGTTAGAAGCATCTATGCCAGAGATACTCGGTGCCTTACTGACTCTTGCATCCAAAGCGTTGGCGGTATTGCCTGATGTTGAGGTGATGCACGAAGCGCGAATGATGGACTATGCCAAATGGATAGGAGCGCTAGAAAAAATCTGGAAACTCCCAGAGGGTAAGCTGCAAAAAGTGTACGCGAAGAATGTAGAGTCTTTGATGGCGTCGGGTATGGCAGATGATAGTCTAACGATTGCTTTTACGGCATTGCTTAAGAAAGCTGGAGGTAAGTCGTGGAAGGGCAAACCTTCCGAGCTTCTGAATAAGCTTCAAGAGTTTGAAGAAAGCATGTACCTACCAAAAGGCGCAGCTGCCTTGTCAGCAAAGATTAAGGGGCAAGAATCGAGCTTGAATGCCAATGGCATTTACTTCAAGTTTGGACGAGATGCAGAGCGTTACATTATGGTTTCAGATAAACCTTTGATTTAATCAACACATCCGGCATCGGTGGCTTTGGTCATCGGTGTCGGATTTTTTGTTTTAGTGCCGTCGTCGACGACAACAAAAGATATCTTTCTCTGGGTGTGGGAAACGGCCAAGATTGTCTTGTTACGAAGCTCAAATGTGCTTTGAATGACCTACAGATGTGACTGCTGTTGGTTTTTCTACTTAATAATTTCTTGAACCGACTTCAAGTTATTGACGATATTCAAATGTAGTAATACCATGTGCATGCAGGTGTTATTCGCCTGTTTGTTGTTCAAGTGATTTATGTTTGTTGATTTACACAGAAAGTCGATGCTCTCTAACAAGGGCGATCCGAAAGGATCATGACCGGACTCCTGGGGGTCTATGGGAACTTCCCCTGAACTCCGCCGCTGGCTCATTTATATTGGCCCACCAAGCGACAGTTGTCTGGCGAAAGGTTAGGAGTCAGCTCAATGGTCAATAAAATTATTTCTGTGGCTCTCTTCATTTTGGTCTGGCGAATTATTCACAGCCAACATAGGAGGCACACATGTCTAAGCGCAAGCTGAAACTCAAATGTAAACACGTTACAAAGAACACTGAATCGATGCTCGAAGCCGAGTACGAATCGGAAAAACAAGTTGACCAGAGCTCATGGAAATCTGGACTGGTATCAGACAGTTTACCCGTGATTGTTGCTGTAGTTACCTTCATTAAGGAGGTTATTGACTACTTCTAACAACTGACTCCTTTCTTTTTTTATAGGTTGTTTATGGATAAGCCCTATTACCCTCATGATGCAATAGCTTCTGTAGAAAAATTAGCCCTCACTTTAGGAATACATCCTAATCGTTTACTGTCTATCGCTGATAAAGCTGACGAATCTTATACCGAATACGAGTTGGTAGATAAAGATCGTACCGTTTTTGAACCTAAATACGAATTAAAGAAGATTCAGAAACGGATAAACTCTCGAATATTTGAGTTAGTTGAATTTCCTCTGTATTTGCAAGGTGGGATTCGAGCTAACGTAAAGAGAGATTATGTTGAAAATGCGAAGATACATGCCAATGCCACTACACTAATTAGTTTAGATATCAAGAAGTTCTATACCAATATAAAGGCAGATAAAGTATCAGCGATCTACAAATACTTTTTTAAATTTCCTGATGAAGTAGTTGATATTCTAACTAAATTAACAACTTATAAAGGGAAGGTTCCTCAAGGTGGGTGTACGTCTAGTTATTTAGCCAACTTAGTATTCTTTAATTCTGAGTATCGGCTAGTATCTGCTTTTCGCGGGAAAGGGATCAGTTACTCTAGGTTGTTAGATGACGTTACTCTTTCTTCCGCCAGCAATTTAGATAGTAGCGGTTGTACGGAAGCTATTCGAAAAGTTGTAGGAATGTTCACTGCACATGATTTAAAGCTCAACTCGAAAAAAACCAAAATAGAGTATCGTGGAAAAGCGGCTAAAGGCTTTGAGGTCACAGGTCTGTGGGTTGAGCATAAAAAGCCTAAGCTGCGCAGAAAAGAAAGAAGGTACGTACGGCAGCTGGTTTATAACTGTGAGTTAAAATACGAAAGTGATAAGACCACTCCGGAATATCATGAGTTGTGGAACAAAACATCGGGCAAAGTTGCAAAGCTGACTAGACTAGAGCATTCACAAGCTAAAGCATTGAGGAAGAGACTCAGGAATGTTCTGCCTGAATATGATGACTATACAGCTAATAAGCTTAAACATTTAGCTTATAGAGCCTTACAAGTTCCCAAGGAGCACCATCAGAAAATTGGTAGAGTAAATGATTTCAATAGACTAATTTTTAAGCTCGGTGTGCTCAGGCGTTCTCATCCAAGCTTGGCGAAGGTATTAATAAAAAAACTGAAAGTTCATTATAAAAATGTTCCAACGAAAAAGGAGTATTGGCTTGAGTAGTGATGAAATTATCCGTGAGTCAGGAGTGATTCATGCCTATGATGCCTTTAAAGGATATGGCTTCATCCGGCGAACTAAAGGAAAAGATGTCTTCTTTTTTTATGATGAGTTACCTGATGGATCTTCTGAGCCATCTGAAGGGGATATTGTCAGTTTTGAGATTGAAACTAGACCAAAAGGCCCACGAGCTAAAAATATTTTGGTGGAAGGTCATATAGCTTCCTGA
>NZ_JAWOWA010000047.1:0-9129 GCF_033340195.1 Vibrio sp. 1457 | reverse complement strand
TGAAACTCAGTATGTTGTTTAAGAACTGAACAACATGGGGCTACCATGTCTTCTCATCGAATTAAGCAACAAAGCCTCGTGTTACTTTTCTGCTACTGACAAGCGCAAGTATCACCACGATGACAGCACCAGCGATAGCCACGTGAATTATTGAGATTTGTTCCATTTACCCAGCCTATTGATTGCTTGTTATTTTGATATAAATACAACATAGCGCATATTCAACAACAGATTTCTAGGCCAGATCACAGACCTCGAACTCACCAAGTGGCCACCAACCCTTTAACATATTATTTTTAAAGGCTTCGTGGCCACTTTACTGTATTTACGTCCCCGCCACCTGACATAAACGCTACGTAAATAACATTACAAATCAACCAGATAGCCCCAAGACCCACTCTATGGGAATCCGTGAGATTCTATTTCCTGTCCTATTTTGGGCTCTGACTACATAATCCTTCCTGACTGAGCAGTTCGCTCACATATTGAAACATTTGATAAGGACTAAACCATGGAAAACAGAATCCCAGCTTCCATCCAAAAAGATATTAAGATTCTGACTAACCTACTGGTTGGTAACGAAAACTCTCTGGTTAACGAGCAAGATGAAACTGTAGAACTGGTCGCATACGGAGACTCTGAATTTGGCGGCCTGATCATGGCCTTTAACAACTCTGAGTCGCTGATCTGTACTAACGGAGAGTATGACCACGAACGTTTCTTAAGACTGACCGATCACTTCAGAACAGAATCTGAACATCTAGTAGGTAATACCCACATACTGACAACTAAAGTAACCTTCGAGGGTGTAGAACCTGCGGAATTTGAAGCCGTGTACGACTTTGACAATAACAAAGGACTGCCTCTGCAGATGTACCAAGCTTATGAGTACCTTCGCTCCAACCTTTCGCTTCCGTTGGACATTATGCTGGAAATATTTGGTGCGATTACCAGTGCAATCACATTCCACCAAGAGGAGTTATTTCATACCGGACTAGCCGGAACGATGGGCGACCACTTTGATGTCGAAAGAGCTATTGCCCACGATGTAAGACTTCAACACCAAAGCGACTAACACTTAAGTCTGTTTATTCAGACCGCACGAAAAATAAACACATATTAATTAAGCAACTAGCCGTGAAATATCGGTGACGGCCTCTTGCACCCTGAAATCACCGCTTAAGTTATTAAGCGGCCAATACAACACGGAGATTTATTATGAACAATTCAGTACAAGCTATTATTCCGAAGCCACTGACAGCCTATGTTGAGGCATATTTAGGTCTTATCACCGACCCGTTCTACTCGAATGAAGACCTGGGCATTAACCCAAATAAAAACCGAATATCTATCGGGGCAGAAAATATTGGTCCAGGTGCCTTTAGTATTTGTCACAATTCAGATGTTTTCACGAATGATCAGGAAGAAAACGCTCGTCGCATAAATCATTTCATCGACAGTGAGTTTCTCATCTATTTCGAAGTTCCAGAAGAACTCGACGCGCACTCAGAGTTTGCAGGCATCCACTTTGAAGATAAAGAGTTCTGGTCATCTTATGATTATCAAATGCCTGGATATCCGCAGTTCCTATACGACTTTCTCTCACATTTGATTGAAAGCAAGTCCTATTCCGTCGAAGGCACGCTTGCCATCTTTGGAAGCCTATTACATCAAATCACCGTGCCTTACTGGGGTGAGTTCATGGATGAAGAAGAGCTCCAACAAACCGAGGTTTCTCGTCTCCTTGGACTGCATTTTGACATTGTAACCGCTGTACGACATGACCTCGACTACAGTCAGCAACACCACTCAAAGATTACACAACCAGCTGAAGCTTAATGAATTAGCACTCAGTGGGAATGGGTGAGACACACTCTGATAGGACGAAATCACAATTCCATTTACATTCTACGGGTGGCCCCAGAGAGGCCCCCATTCAACAAATTTTTATGTTTAGAAGGATTCAATATGAACACTAATATCCAAACTAATGCTGTCACAACTGTCGTATCTGGTGCCCTTTCTCCGGAAGCATCATTAAACGATACACAAAAGAAACTCCAGACACTTAAAGATCGTGCCGCCGCTAATACCGTGCCAAGCCAAACCGTACTTGAACAAGCAAGAGTGGGCGAAAGCGCAACTCCCTTCATGGCTTTTTCCGTTGAGCATGAAGATGTGAATATTCACTGGATTGATACGCCAGAGAAGAAAGGCTACATCCTGTGTAACGGTAATGGTTGCCCGCTATGTCGTGCTGGCAACAAAGCATACAACCGCCTACTGCTACCTGTATTTAACTTCAGCTCTCGTCAAGTTGAGATTCTGGCAATCACCGATGCTACCCATCCCAAAGCAGCTCTGCCGCAAATCCTGCCAGTTTTTGATGCTGTAGAGCCAATGATGATACTCATGAGTCGTCACCGTAACAGCTATACCGTGGATTTAAAACCGATACCTGAGAACATCGATCTGGGCCAGTCAGAGATCGAAGTTTTTAATAATGCCTACGCTAACGGGGAGTTTAAACTGAGCGACGTGTTCCAGAAGTGTTCTAGCGAAGAGCTGGCAGCAATACCGAGTATCCAAGTGATGCTTCAATGTTATGGCTACACGGCGGCTTAACAATGAACTCGTCTCTGAATCAAATCAGCAGCGCTATGGCGCTTGCTGGTTTCAGAAAAGAAAATAATGGTCTCTATGTCCTGTCACTTCTTAAGAAGCACCCTCACCTGCTGATTAACTGGGCGGTAGGTGTGGGTAAATCTACCAATATGGATCAAGTGATAGAATATGGCATAGAATCAGGTCAGTATGATTTGATCATCGTGCTGGCCCCCACTCGCGCTATCATCAATGAGCGCGACTATATCCAGTTCCCGCCTGAAAATATCAAAATCACTAATCTCCGCCCGCGTCCTAAAGAGCTGTGCGGTAAGCAGCGCAATGCTGACTGGGCGGACTATGAACAGCGTGGCCTTTCTATACTTGGTAAACGCACTATTTGCGCCTTATGTCCTAATCAAGAGAAATGCCACTGGAAAGATCAATTTGGTGATGTTTTGCGCGGCACCCAAGTGCTCTTCGCTACCCAAGCCCATTTGACAAATGACTTGAATTTTATTGCTCGAATGAAAGCTAAGTGTGAAGCTCAGAATGTACTGGTTATTTTTGATGAAGCGACGGTATCGCTAACACCATATAGCCGCACTATCACGCAAGAAGAAATAGCGAACCTAATCTTCTGTTTGTGCGAATCAGACATCTCTCAGAAGCGCAAGGCCGCCAGCGTGTTTGCCTTGCAAAGCCTACTCAATGCAGCAACAGATGACCTGAGAGAGCCTGACGTATGGTCTATGCCCTCGATCTATCCGACGGAAATCCGAGAGCTGGTTACTATTGGGGAGCGCCACTGGCCGGGAGAATTCCGCAACATTCACTTTGACCTGCAAGCACTGATGAATTCGCCTTTAGATTCACGCGAGAAAACCGAGTTCGGTGATATACGCTTTTCTGCAACACCACTTGCGGCGGACTGCGATGTTCTACTCTACAGCGGCACGACTCATGAAACATTGCTGAACCATAAGCTGGGGCTTAATTTTCACAATTTCTATCAGGACACAGCCTTTAAAGGCGATGGTACTCAGTGGCTGAATATTGCCTCTTCTCTGGGTACATCTGGTCATTTCCTGAAGAACTCCCCACAGATATTGGACTTTTTTCTTGAGTTAACTCTCAAGCGCATCCGGGAAGGTAAACGAGTGCTGCTGATCTCAAAGAAAAAGCATAAGCAATATTGCATTGATACGCTGAATGAGATGCTAACCGTCCGTAGTATAGATGATGTTCAAATCGTCGATGGCGAAGAATACGATTCCAATGGCACCATCACTCAGATACCAGTCATCCACTACGGTGTAATTGGCATTAACCAGTTCGAGCAATTCGACTGTGCTTACTGTCTGAATAGCTACTACGTTACCAAAACCATATTAGCGAATGCCCTACAAGACATGCGAGCCAGTGATGAGCAGCTGGAAATGGAAATCAAAGTACTGCCGAACCCTC
The DNA here is from genome assembly GCF_033340195.1 of Vibrio sp. 1457. NCBI lineage: Bacteria > Pseudomonadati > Pseudomonadota > Gammaproteobacteria > Vibrionales > Vibrionaceae > Vibrio > Vibrio sp. 1457. The sequence continues at coordinate 5,058 of NZ_JAWOWA010000047.1, read as the reverse complement.
GCCGCCGTCATGCCCGCATTGCTGACAATAAGTACCGATATACCGATGTAGCTCAACTGACTGACCCGATGTTGCAGACCCTAGAAATGGGCACCGTGATACAGGCTGTAGGCCGAGTGCGTCCTTTCACATCGCCATGTGAGGTTATTACTTTCCAGAACAATCCGCACCCTAACTATCAGTACGATGCTGAGTTCAACAATCTGGCAGAAATACGCGAGCACTTCGGCATTGATAGTCAGCGCGCACGAACAACTGGTACTAAAAAGCAAGAAATACAGCAACTTAAACAACAAAGCTTAACACAAAAGCAAGTTGCTGAGCAGTTGGGTATAGGCGTTCGCACCGTCCGTCGCTACTGGAGTGGCCAAAAGTCCTAATAAAACCATTTTTATAGGGTTGCTGGCCACCCGGAGGCCCTACGTTTCCAAGAGAGAATATTGATTATGAATTTATTGCCCGCACTAGCAAAACGATTTAACGAAGCCGAATTCGAGCCAAAGAAAAGTGCTATTATATTGCCAATGCTGCCACCACTAGATTCAGCGGCGGTGACGTACATTGGAACCCAAGAAGACTTGGAAGATCTGATACATCTAGCTCATCAGTTGCCATTGACCGGCGTGTCACTAGACTTTGAGTTTAAGTTCAGCCGCCTCGCAATCCCACTTCGAGGTAACAAGCAAAAACAGGATATCCGAAGTATTCAACCCCTATTGATGGCTGTTACTTTGATGACCAACACAGGCAATCAGTTGCATCTTCACAATTATGTTATTGATTTAACTAAACTCAAAGATACGAAACGACTTCAGCCATTACTTGATCTACCCACGACCTATATCGCCCACCATGCCAAAGCCGAGTTACATTGTCTCTGGCAACTGGGTCTGACTGAGCCTCGCACTATCTGGGACACCTGTATCGCCGAGAGAGCACGATATCTGGGCCTGCATGTGTTTGACAATGATCAGGTATTTGATTCAGAGAACGCAGAGATTTGCGCCAGAGCAGAGCACGCTGAAAACAATCGGATCCGTTATGCATTGAATACCGTGGCGAGCCGCTATGATATTCACCACCGATTCAATTTGGTGAAATCAGACTTGCAGCACTCCTTTATTGACTATGACAGTGGAGAATTTACCAGCGAGCAGATCCACTATGCAGCTGAAGACGCTATTGTTGCAGCAAAGCTTTACCTTTCTCAGATGCAGCAGTTAACCCTCCAGGGAAGTTACCACCACCTTATCACGGTGGAGATGCCCTGGACCATCACCAATGCAGCCATGGAGTGGCATGGGGTGAGTGTTGATCGGGAAAAATGCAACGCTGTGCTCAATGCCAGTACGCCTAAGCTGGAAGCGCTCAGAAGTCAGCTGGCACAAATGGGGTTAGACAATCCCAATAGTCACCAACAAAAAGAAACGTTTTTCCGTCAACTCAACTTACTCGATCATTTTAACAAGGGCGGCAAATACAGCTTCAAGTTACAACTATTGAAAGATCTGGCCCATATCCACCCTGCTATCGGCCTACTGGCTGAATTTAGCAAGGTTCAAGCCATTGAGAGAGATATACTGCTTCGGCCTACTATTATCGGTTCCGATAGTCGCGTGCACCCAGAGCACAAACAGCTGGAAGTCGTAACCGGGAGACAATCTTGTGCCAGCCCGAACCTGCTCGGACTACCTGGCGCAATGCGCCCACTCATCATCCCGAAGACAGGAAATGGAATCGGTGAAGCGGACTATTCCCAGATTGAAGTCGGCATCACAGCTGCGGTCTACAGCGATAAGAATCTGATTGCTAAGTTCAACGCGGGGGATATCTACACAGTCATGGCTCAGGAGTTCTATGCCAACGACCTGGATGACGAAGATCGGCAATGCGATTCCGACACTTTCAAGCATAAGCACAAAGACAAGCGGGATATCATGAAAACATGTGTACTCGGTATTCTGTACGGCCTATCCCCCTTCGGACTGGGTAGCCGTCTTGAGATATCAGAACTCGAAGCCAAACAGTTGATGAATCGGTTCCTAGCTATGTTTCCTACCCTGAAACACATGATGGAAACCGCGCCACAACAAGCAGCATATCGGGGTTGTGTGAGCACCAGTACCGGATTACATCGCCACCGTTCTAATAGCGGTGCACTAAGCCGCCACGAGACAAACTGGATGGTGAATATGCCTGTTCAAGGAACAGCTGCCGCTCTGTTTAAGATCGCGGGGAATCGACTCTACCAACTTTACAAGCCCTATGGTGCTAAGCTGATCTTGGCTATGCATGATGCCTTTATCTTCGAAGCCCCATTAGACAAGATGCCAGAGGTTGGACGATTGACAATCGACGTGATGATTCAGACTGTGGTTGAATTCTTCCCTGAACTCAAGCCACGCATCGACCTGAATGACTCTGCCACTCATTGCTGGACTAAAGATGGGGATGCAGGCAGTGTTGAACGTTGGATTGCAGAGCGTTAACAGTATATGGAGGGGTTAGCAATGCTACCCCCACAATCAGCCTTTAGCATCTGATTACGACTATTCAGAACCCGCGTAATATTTTAGTAATTCACCTGGCTTTTTGATCTTGCTGAGCCAACGATTTACCGATTTTGATTTATCACCCTGACCATCTGACAAATTAAATTTATCGATGATTTCATACACTAACTGTGTTTGCGCATACTCTTTTTCATCGTTGGTCATGTGGTAGAGCCAGCCTTTTAAGAACACCAGCTTAACTGTTTCCTGAGACAGGTAGACTTTTTCCATGTCTTGTTTGTCTGTCGTGCTCTCTGCCTTCTTTTTACGCCCAGCCTTACCAAGCTGGTTAGCTAAGAAAAGATCGGGACACTTTACCTGTCTTTTCTTCTTCGTTGATCTTTCCTGCACTTGCTCTTCTTCAGCTTTCTCTATCAAAGAGTAAATCAGAGGGAGCAAGCGCTTAGCTTGATTTAAGGTCCATAACGATTCATGCTCTTTCAGGAAGTGAGTCAAGTTGAGCGCCAGTACTGCAAAAACATGGTGCCCTCGGATTTTCGTATCTGACGTAAGATCTTTTGTCACCTCCGATACGGTCCCTTTATCAACACAGTACTGCGTCAATTGAAACCAACTTTCTTTGCTTCTCTCTAAAGCAAGCTCATATGGCGGCACAAATGGCTTTGTCGGTTCATCTTCGTCAATAAGCGCCATTATTTCTGAAAACTCAATACTGGATACCATATCTGATACCAAGGTATCGATGCTTCGCAACGCTTTGCCTATCAGCTCATACAGCCGCTCATCTTGCTGGCTATGCTCAACAAGTCTCGGAAGAACATTCATCACGATCGAGAAGTTTCTCTCACTCACATTCAGCAAAAATTTGCAATGCTCAGTACAGTGGCGAAGATAAAGCTTCATCAAGGATCCATAAAACAGATCTAACTGAGACCAGCCGTACGCTTCTGTTCCAGGTAAGTGTGTTCTTTTATGTTTTGGATGGAATACGTCCAGATCATCTCCGTACAACTTTTTCATAGTAATAATATCTGGATCGCTGCTACTGATTATGTAACCCATTGCCCCTCTCTTTTCCCAGCCAAATCAAAGGCGCATAGTACAGCAATTGGGAATGACCACCAATCCTATTACATGACTTTAAAAGACTCTTAACCACGTGGTATCTCCAACTCCGTGGCGATTGCTGCTGGCGTGTATGGCGGCTCAAACTTAGTCAAGATGTATAACCAAGGCGATCTATACACAGCCATGGCGCAAGAGTTCTTTTGTGATGAGTTAGAATCAGAATGCCGCAGCTGCGATTCGTCGGCCTTCAAAGAAAAATATTCTGAGAAACGATCCATCATGAAGCAATGCACACTTGGCCTAATTTACGGTATCACCAGCATTGGAATAGCGAAAAAACTCAATATCAGTGTCAACAAGGCCTCGGAACTGATGAATAAGTTTCTATCGATGTTTCCCGAACTACAAAAAGCCATTGAGAGAATGCCCCAGTATGGCGCTCTGCGAGGCCATGTAAGCACTGCAACGGGATTGCACCGATACCGCCAATTGGACGCTAAGCGCGGCCATACTGAGAAAAACTGGATGGTGAACATGCCAGTGCAAGGTACAGCTGCGGCACTGTTCAAAGCAGCCGGAAATCGACTTCATCAATTGTATAAAGGTTACGACGCCAAATTGATCGTTGCGATGCACGATGCCTTTGTTTTCGAAGCACCGAAAAAACACCTAAGCGCAGTCAGCGAGTTAACTGCACAGATCATGACCCAAGTAGTGCAGGAGATGTACCCTCAGTTGAAGATAAGAGCCGATATCAACATAAGCCAACCAGATTGTTGGACCAAAGATGGTGATCCGAACACACTTGATGTGTGGCTAGCTAAATGACCAGAACTGGACGCAAGGCCTAATGGATTTAGTATTAAGGTTTTGTGTCCACTTTTTCTGTTTCTCAAATAGTGATTAGTGGGCAAATCGATACTTAGTTGATTGGATAGCTCTCTTAGTGGTACCAATTCCCTAGCACACTTATGCCCCCTTTTCTTGTTATCACTGAAGCTAATTAATTTCTCTTGGATGAAAGTTCCCCTTACCCAAAGTTTTCCGAGGGCGCGTCGAAGTAAGCAATTTAAAAATTATGCGTCATTTTGTAATCTAAGATCCAACAACTCTCGTTAACCTATTGATTATCAAATGAACTATGATTGGAAAGGCTGCATGATAGGAGTATGAAAAGCTGCTAAAAGAGTTAAAAGCATTCTATAGTGGAGAAATAATGTTCGAGTTTCAGAGAAATAAAGCAGAATATTTGTATCACCATACAAAAAGTTATACCGCGATTAACTTTATCCTCAAGAATAACGTTTATTTTAAAATGCAATCAAGTGTGTATACTATATGCCGTTCAATGGGGCTAAAAATAAAGGAACTATATGTTTAATAATAAATTACTTTTAGTAGGGTTGTCGTTAGCTGCGTTGGGTGGCTGTACATCTGTTCAATACAATGGTTCGCCAGCGAACTCGGTCACTAAAGT
>NZ_JAWOWA010000046.1:0-11642 GCF_033340195.1 Vibrio sp. 1457 | reverse complement strand
CCCACCTCCGCAGCCATTTATTGGTGTGGTCTACAGAGGATTATGTCTTTTTAGAGGGGAAAATCCCTAGAACCCCACTTTGATGGCGTGGACTGGGACGATGCTGGCGAAGAAAAAGCTATCTTCAAATTCAAAGGTGAGGGTAAGGCATGGGATTGGGAAGTGAGCTCGGAAAAAGGCAACTACGATTACCTTATGTACGCTGATCTAGACATGGATCACCCTGAAGTGAAGCAAGAGCTGAAAGACTGGGGCGAGTGGTATATCAACATGACGGGTGTGGATGGGTTTAGAATGGACGCGGTGAAGCACATCAAATATCAATACCTGCAAGAATGGATTGATCACCTACGTTGGAAAACAGGGAAAGAACTTTTCACGGTCGGAGAGTACTGGAACTACGATGTGAATCAGCTGCATAACTTTATCACCAAAACTTCTGGCAGCATGTCTCTATTCGATGCACCGTTACATATGAACTTCTACAATGCGTCTAAATCGGGTGGTAGCTACGATATGCGTCAAATCATGGATGGTACGCTGATGAAGGACAATTCAGTCAAAGCGGTTACCTTAGTAGAAAACCATGACACTCAACCTTTGCAGGCTTTGGAGTCGACGGTTGATTGGTGGTTTAAGCCGCTCGCGTACGCGTTTATCTTATTGCGTGAAGAAGGTTATCCATCCGTGTTTTATGCAGATTACTACGGCGCGCAGTACAGTGATAAAGGGCATGACATCAATATGGTCAAAGTGCCTTACATTGAAGAGCTAGTAACACTGCGTAAAGATTATGCGTATGGCAAACAACATTCTTATCTCGACCACTGGGACGTAATTGGTTGGACTCGAGAAGGTGATGCAAAGCATCCACATTCAATGGCCGTGATCATGAGTGATGGACCTGGCGGCTCGAAGTGGATGTATACGGGTAAACCAAGTGCTCGCTACGTAGACAAGTTGGGTCTCCGAACTGAAGAAGTTTGGACTGATGCGAATGGTTGGGCTGAGTTCCCAGTAAACGGCGGATCTGTCTCGGTTTGGGTTGGCGTTGAATAATCCATTCCTGTGATTTTGATACAGAGTAGGCAATTCTTGATAAAACTCTTCAATGAATCAATGTGTTATTTGATATTCATTCGACAAATGAGTAACTTATAGTTGAGCATAATCTAGAGGAAGATAAAGAATGGAATCTATTGCTGATGTATTGGTTGTGGCTATTGTGTTCGGTGCCATATTTGGGGGCGGGATAATAAAGTTAATCTTGAACCATCGTAAAGAAGTAAGAGCGTTGGAGATATCTGAACGTAATACGATGAGCCGAGAAGAACAAGATAACCTTAACAAGCAAATTGGTGACTTGAAGCGACGTGTTGAAGTGTTAGAGCGAATTGTCACAGATAACAAATATCAACTTGAAAAAGAAATCGCCTCTCTGTAGATCACCACTTAATCGTAAAGCCGGCGAAGTCCGGCTTTTTGGTGTCTGTACGTCATACCTTTCGGATGTTTAACTCAGCGTTCATCAAAAAAGTCTTTGTCGCGAATGTATTTACTCATAAAGTGATAAGAGAACGGTCGCATTAACCAACTAAATAAGGAGCGCCCAAGCCGTATGAGCGTTGGGGTGTTCTCGTATATTCTCCCGTTATATAACCATAGCATTTTGCCTACATGCCAATACAAAAAAGGTACGGGCGGCATAAAGGTCACGATGTCGATGTCGCAACAAATCCTGTATGTTTTGTGCCCCAAACGGTAGCGTTTCTTAAACGTCCAATCTCCGACAGCGGGCTGTCCGAAAGTGACCACGCGTTTAATGCTTTTGGGGTATTTTTTCTCAATATAGTCAGCAAAAACACTGCCAATCGCGCCACCTGAAGAGTGGCCAGTAATAGTGATTCTTTTTCCCCTGAGAATAAGTGGTACAACGATACCTTCGAGGCGTTCGATCACGGTCAACCCTAACCGATCTTCATTCCGGCTCGGTAAACTTTCTTGGAACAACAGATGATAGAAACCCGCGTGAATGCGATAGTTTAGTCCCAACCTTCGACAGCTTCTCGTCCACATCGCGAAGTTCAACAACCAATCACTGATACTGTGTGAGCCTTTAATCACTACGACCACTTCACTCTGTTTTTTACTCCAGAGCACGCGAATCATAATCTTACCGTGTTCATTTCTAATGACTCGTTGCCCATTAGGATCGAATCCATATTGAGTTTGTCTGAAGACGCGAGGGTAGGCGAGATTACAAAGCACCGCATAGCGCTCGTATTGGTATCGTTTTAATGGTTTCACGTTATCTTTCTTAATGGAGCCCAACGATTGACTGTAATTAATGAATATTAAGAATACGTGAACCTTGATTTAGGGTCGGTAGAGATTTTGTGTATTGGAATCGCGAATGAAAGACTCAAACTGGCTTAAATGCGTCAAGATGGTTTGGCGAGAGAGTTCATGATGTTCGCTAAGCACGTTAATTAGCTTTTTCAAAGCCTTACGATCTTGTTTATTGAGATTTGCTGTTTCTTTGAGTTGTGCGAAAAATTCAATTTGACTTGAAGTGTCGTTAAAGTCACCGAGCTTGTCTTGCAATAGTTTTAGTTGTTTCACGTTGTTTTTGTGCTGTTGGGAAGGATAGAGCGTGGAAAATCCTTCTAACAAATAACGAAGCGCTTTGCACTTTATCCGCATCGAATGAATCACGCTGTCACGACTTTTGTCCGAGATTTTGCGTCGTGCTTTATCAACTTTTTTAAATTGAACGGAGATTTTTTGGCTTGCGAAAAGTAACGCAGGTACGTTGCTATCCACTGGTTCGTGTTGCGTACTTCGCAACATACTATTCCTGATCAAAGTGCAGTGCGTTGTGTATTCTTGTGTATCTAGCCAACGCGTAACTTTTGCTTGTTCGTAAGCACGTTCAGATTCTATAAAGCAAAAAAGTTGCTCAAGAGACGATTTGTGATTTGGGAGCATTTCAATGTATTGGTTTTTGTCCAAGATAAATACGTCCAAATCACGCAGCTTATTTGTTTTCTTCATCATTATTCTTAAATGAGGTTTCAAAATACGCTGTTCAAAAGGAGGGATCAGTTCGCGAAGTAGTGAGCATAGTGAGCGTATGCGCCTCAGTGTGACGCGATATTGGTGTGTATATTCAGGATCCAAGTCGTCGATGACTCCCTGCTCCAGAGAGCGTGCATAATCAAATTCAGTAAGGAAGAAGTGGGGCACTACGAAGTCGAGTTCGGAGTCGGCATGTAAGGGTAAGTGAAATGATGGTTTTCGAAACATGATGAGCGCTATTTTGTTCTCTGAAATACACGTTAAGTTTATACCCATACTGTTAACTTGCGCGATTTGTTGGCTCTTCATTGATATAAAATGAGAAGGTTAAAAGGCACGAAAGCAAAGTGTATTGATGATCAAATAAGCAAAATGATCGCCCTTTGTTCGTTAGAGTCGTCTTTTTAACCATTTGAATAAAAAAGACTAATTTTTTGTTGACCAGATAAATTAATCCGTTAAAGTACGCCTCGTTCTCACGACACAGGTCGCTGAGAGATGGTGTTACCATCGCAAAGATTTGCGTTGCCCTGGTGGTGGAATTGGTAGACACAAGGGATTTAAAAATCCTAGAAAAATTGCGGTGTCGTAATCAGTAAAAATCATATCAAGCCGGCTTAATGCTGGTTTTTTTGTACCTGAAATTCAGGGTAAGCCTTCTCCTCAAACCTACCTCCTGTCTATCTCCTGTTCTCTGTGCAGATTTCCTGTGCGATTAAAGTGTCAAGAATCTCCTGTGCTGATGAACTGTGCGTGATTTACGTGCCAATATAGCCAAGGCTGAATTGCTGTGGGTCTCTTGTCTGTGTCCGGTCTGGTGGGGCGTGATGAAGCGGACGCGAAACCTAATAAAAGTTTTTACTTAAGGGTTAGTGTCCACTTTATAGAAAATTAACTAGTAATCATCCCGGCCCAAACGTTATCAGTTCACAATTTTTGGCAAGTATGCGCATGCTGGAATATCTTTCTTATGCAGCGTGTTGATATGATTGTGTGCTAAAGATCAGCTTGAAATATGTCTATCGAAAACCTGTTTGTTGAAGACATTCAAGATTCATATTTGGAAAAGGGCGAGTTAATGAGTAAAGTATCATTGTTTTTTGGTGCTGGTGCCGAAATTGGCTATGGTTTACCGTCAGGAGGGAAATTTGCCCTCGACATATTTAGAATGGATGTTGCTGAAGACAAAAAACGGTTAAGAGAAGCAAGGGAAAAAGTCAATAAACGCTCAAATTATGCCAAGAATTGGCTACCACAAGACTATGAGAAGAAGCCCATATCATCATTTGGTAGAACTCAATATGAAAGCTTGGTTAAAAGTAGTTTAGAGTACAAACGTTTTGATATTATTAGATATCTATCAGAATTTGACTCTAGAGTCTCAGAATTAGCCCGTAAGTTTGATGAAACATTTGATAGAAACATACGCGAAGCTTTTGAAAGGGTTTTGGGTATATCATTTGGTTCAGAAACATTTAGCCATGAAATTAGAATTTCTGGTATTTTGGGAGATTATAATCAACTGTTCTCAAGCGACTTTTTCTCGAGTTACTTGAAAGCACTTGAGCTCCCATCCACGGATGAAAACTTCTTTATAAGAAAAAGGTGCCGTGACTTTTGTCGTTCTGTCCTTGAGCTGCTTATAGGGGCTTGTGGCGAAGAATTAGTGCATAATTTAAATGATGGCATTTTTGAAAAGAAACCTGATGAGATTGACATATTTGATGATCTCGGGGCTATTTTTTCTTTAGATTATAGAGGGGCAGGTTTGACAGGCCTCGAAGTTATCTTAGATGGCGAGCCAATTGCAATAACAGCTGATACAAGTGATGAACACCTTATATGTGCATTTGCCCTAGAAATTCTTGAAGATATCTTTGCTGCTTCACTAGACTATCAATCACTGATTGATTCTAACTGGCGCTATCTTTATAGCCCAAAAACAGATTGGGCCAAATTTTGCAAGATAAATATATTTTTGAATACGGCTCAACGATATATATCATCTATAGCTGATAAATTCCATGAGAAAATAATAAGTGGTGATGGTTACTATCATGATATTCTAAATATTAAAGAAGAGCATGAAATTAAGGCTATTGGTACAACGAACTATAACAACTTTATCGGAACAATATCAGATGAAGATGTTTATTATTTGAATGGTTCAGTTGATGACTGCTATGATCCTTACCTAAATACTATTGTATCTAAAGAAATCTCAGCCGATAGTCAGCATTTTACAGTTCCATTTTTATTTACTCAAAGTGGGATTAAACCTCTCACATCAATTAAAATGTCTGAACGTTATGTGAAATTATACAATAACCTAAAGGAGTCTGATGTAGTCGCAGTTATAGGCTATGGTTTTAATGTGGATGACGGGCATATTAATGGCCTATTCCGTTCTTGTATAGAAGATGATGGAAAGGAACTAGTTATTTTTCACTACACAAATGACTTTGGTGCAGAATCTGATTTAAAGCTTAAAGAGTATTATCAAGAAAGATTGAGGTTGAAAGACCATTCAGGAATTACCGTTATTAAAGTAGGGAATGACCGGAAAACACCTGAAGGTAGTTTTTGGTACGATACGTTGAGAGAGTAAAACAGTTGAACTTTCTTTGTCAGTAACCTGGAATAGATGTGAAGCCTGACTTGTCTGTATTACATTAGGCTTCGTGTCCGACTTTCTTCCGGATTAGTACAAAAATTAGACATATATTCTTATTGAGTAAGCCAGTAAAGAGGTTCACTTAATATGGAGAAACGTTTTAAATTCACTACGGCTAAGATCACTAGCTTACCTTCCAATGATCCTAATTCTCGGTCCACTGAAGCAGAGTATTCCTGTTCCGAATTATCGGGCTTCAAGGTTCTGGTTGGTAAAAATGGGCGAAAGAAGTGGTTGGTTCGATATACTTTGAATGGTAAAAAAGGCTCTTTATCTCTTGGTACGTTTCCAGAAGTTTCCTTGGCGGATGCAAGGAAGCAAGCGCAACGTATTAAGCTAATGGTTGCTGAAGGAATAGATCCAAAAAACTCAACCGTCAAACCAGACATACCTACTGTATCTGAATACTTCAACAATCACTTCATTAAAATTTCTAAGTCACGCAAGAAAAGCTGGCGTCATGATATAGCAAGATTTAACCACTGTGTTGATATTTGGGATATCAGTTATGACCAGCTTAAAGTTTCACACATACAGTCCATGGTTGCAGGATTGATGGATAAGGTTCATTTACGTGGTAAGAAGCTAAGTCGTTCAACAATTAACCGTGTGTTATGTTTGCTCAAGCTAATGGGCCGCATGATAGAAGAAGAGTACTCCATTCCCAACGTTGCGGCTCGTGTTAAGTTGTTTCCAGAAACAGGAGCTAGGGAGCGATGGCTATCGCCTCAGGAGATAAAACGGATTTTCGAAGAGCTAAGAAAACCGGATTATTGTCCTATTCGTAGCCGGTTTATTATTCTGCTTTTCATGCTGGGATGCAGAGAACGCAGTCTCAGGGCTGCTCGTTGGCCAAATATTGACCTTGAAAATGGTGTGATGCGTATACCAAGGGAAGACTCAAAGAATGGGTTTCAACACCAGATCCAGCTTACACCCCAGGCGATTCAAGAGTTTCGTTTTTTGCTAAGGCTCAAGAAGAAGGGGAACCCATATGTATTTCCAGGGCAAAAAGAAAAGTCACACATCAGCCAACCTCGACATTTGTTCAACAAGATCAAAAAAGAATTGATGCTTAAAGAACCCGATCAGATCGTTTTTCATACAGCACGTCACTCTTATGCATCATCACTTATATCTGCAGGCGTTGATGTTGGTGTGCTAAAGCAACTTCTCGGCCATAAGTCCATTAGTAGCACAATGCGTTATGCGAGAGCTGGGAATGAGTCTCTTCGTCAATCTTCGCAAGTTCTAATCCAATTAATCGACGAAGCCTAATCGCTTCGATATTAAATCAACATATCAAGCCCGAACTCAACGAATGAGTTCGGGCTTTCTTATATATGGAGTTTTGAAAATGAAAATAATCACACAATTCAATGAGCTTGACTCTCTACCATTATCGAAAGAGACGATAGCAGCTTTACGACACCACATGACTGAACCATTCGAATTTGATGATGTAATTACTGCTGAATTCTGGCAAGAGGTTAGCACTAGCCTGATATTAATCGAAGAGTCAGATACGGATGAATCCATTAATCAGCAACCAGAGAGTGTTCAGCATCTTATTCGTTTTGTACAAAACTACCCCGAAACGGTTTACCTTATTAACAGTACTGACACGGATTTTATCATTGCCCTTGCCATCATCACATCAGCAGGGGGCGGCGTTTATTTAGTTAGTCCGACATCAAATACGTCTCACCCTGTACAGGTTTTGTTACCGCACGCAGAGTCGCTATAACTCAAGCCAAACAATAAGGATAAATATCTATGTCCCGCAAAACCGCCAGTAATAAAAATAAAGCCGATAGCGAGGTAGAAGTTATGGAAGAAAACTTACAGACAGGAATGGAACCGGAGAAAGTACAAGAGACACAAGACCAAGGTAATCAGGAAGCAATAGAGTGTGAGAATACTGCCACTTTGCTATCAGGGAAAGCTAAAAAGCTTAGTCCAAAGAGCGAGAGTTACATTTATTTCGACTTGGTCAAAACAATAGAAGATGAAGAACTGCATCTAAAGCTAACGGGCAATGATAGTGGGGGCTTATTTACCAAAGAACTCATTTCAATAAGAAAATTGATAAATATTCTTAAGGAGTACAAAGATAAATCATTTAAAAGTACAGTGTTAAAACCAGCAATAATCGGCGGAAGTGCTAATAATCCCTCGTTTACAGCTAGTGCACTGAGATCTGATACGATTGGACTAATAAAGGCTGCGCCGAATAGTCTGTTTCTTCACGTTCTGTCGACAAATTTTGATGAACGTCGTGATCAACTGCTCGCATTAGTTGACGCTGACACCTCCACCGAAACTACCGCATAAACCCCTTTCATACTGCGCACTAATCAAGAGCGCAATCCTCGAAAAATCAAAGAGAAATTATTATGAAACTGACCTATGGCGAAAAGCTAGGGCTACCTGTGTCTGATGCTTTTAAACAACTAATTAATGAAGAAGTCAGTAAACATCAAATCAACAATGACGTTACCGCAATTACGCTTAATTACCGTGATAGTTTATATACACCCGAAGATGGAGGATTTCACCCAGTAGAGCTACGTTTTGAGAAAAAAGATAACTGCTGGCATCTGGCTTACCTGACTGACTTTTCCTATGCTGGCCTTTACTCTGAACTTGAGAAAGAAATTGATTTCGATGTGACTCACGATGTCGCTTTCATCCGGTTCATGGGCGAAGTACCACTAAGCAGGCCAGATGTGCAGGACTTCTTTAAAACTTACCAGGCTAACTTTATCAGCTATGTAGCAATGGAAGCTTACGATGACGTTAAGCTAACTGTGGACTGAAGGAACGACCAGACCGGGACAAGAAATGAACAGGAGAAATTTTCACGTTGCTCTGGTCTGTACATTGGACAAGCCATCATGCCAGTGAAAACAAGGTGCGATGGCTTTTGCCTTTTCATTACTGGTCACCGAGCCAAGGGATTAGAAAATCCTTGAACTTCAAAGCCAAAGGAGGAGATCTGAATGACCTTGTGTCAAATCAGTAGTTGGAACTGTCAGGGAAAATTCCCGAGAAAGTTAGCGTTCGACTCATGGCTACATGTAAAAGCAAGGGCTGAAAACAGGTGCGTTGTGTTTGTGGAAGGTCAAAGCGGCCACGGAGCCTAAATCACATTGTTATAAGGTGAACTGGCCGGTTGATGGGGGACGGATTAGTAATCGGCTATTCCGGCCCCATTACTATTACTGGCAATGAGGAAGGGTAATGGATCGCCAAACGGACAATTTTCGTTAAACGTGATGCACTCTAACGATAGCCAGAGGTGATTGAATCTGTAATTTCAATAGCTATATATTATTAACAATTCGGCCCCTAGCGGGTTATTTATTAGTTTATTAGGATGTACTAAAAAATAGCAACGTTTTAAGTTTTCCCTTATTCGGTATCAGTCTACGATTCCATCAAGTCAAGGGCTTTGTATGCGGAGCATGGAAAGACAAGAAAATGGCTCATACTGGAATGTTCAAGGCTAGGGCCGAGGAGTTGGGTAACTCGCGGCTTGATTATGTAGCGGGGTGTCTACGACGGAGATGTCAGCCAACACCAAGATTTAGACGGTGATTGACTAGGAACTGTGGCTTTTACATGACGGTGTTCAGGTAGATCTGAAGTTCTTGCTTCAACTGGTACCGCAACCAGTCGGGTGACAATACCTCTGCATCAGGAAGCCACGCCTTTAGCTGACGAAGCAAGTGTGGAATGTTATTGGTTTGGTTACAGGCTAATACGTCTCCGGAATCCAGTACTTTCAACATTCGAAAATCATGGTCGGTGCTTTCATTGAAGAAGGCATCGGCAATTCGTCCCCGAATCTGTATAACCACGTCAACAGGAGTTATTAACTCAACATCTGATCGCCAACCAGTGATGCTCTGCTCGACGTTAGTATCGGGAGAGTATTTGTCCTCATATCGGACTAACTCGGAAATTCTGGCAACTCTGAGTAAATCTAGGCGGTTTCTGTGTGCTCCGGCGAGATACCAGAGTCCTCTATCGTTCACCAACCGGTATGGGTGGAACTGATCATAGGCCTGTCCATCGCAGACAAAGCTGATTACGTGCCGTAGTTGAACCGATTCGATAAGTTTCTGGAACATAGAAGCGTTTTCGCTGATGTCTTCAATCCGTGGGTTCTTGAATAGAAACGGCGTCGTCGGTTTGTTGTTAAGCACTCCGTTACTCAGGTAGTGCTTGCCTGAAAACAGGGTGTCGAGTCCCATGTTGGCAAGTAATGTTGATATTTCGTGGTTAGTCTGCTTACCCAAGACTTTTGGATCAAGAAAATAACATGCACCTTCGCGTTGAATAGGGAGGTAATTTAATCGCTCATTGAAATCCCTCTGCAGGGTTCTTTCACTCACACCGAACTCTCGCCTCAATTCTTCCAGATATAGCCGTTCTCCCGTATTCAAACGGGTCAAAATAATACCAAGTCTTTTCGCTAGGGTGTCGTGTTCTTTCATGCTACGCATTTTAGATAGACCACTCGTCAGGGCATGTCGTGCTTTGAGAGAATCCGATTATTTCTAGCTAAACTTCATAAGGTTACTGATATTGCTATAGCTTTTATTGGTCGCCACAGCGTATGTCTGACAAGGCATATATAACTTGAGTGAAATTGATTCACTCGTCTCGACACTACCTGTCGATCACCCTCTTTAAACTATTAACCATTCTCGCTTTCGGTGCCTTTACCGATGGCGTCATGACGTATTCAAGGAAACAACACAATGAAAAAATCAATCATCCTGCTAGGTCTAACGTGTCTATTCGCTACCACATCATCATTCGCTGGCGGTACGCTCGGCGGTAATCCGGCTGACATTTCGAAGATAGAAAAATCCTGGAATGGGAAAGCAGGTAAACAAGTTTACTCTCAGTCTGGCCCACGTATTGAGTGGTATGCCGATGCCTGTGGAACCATGAATGGCAAAGTCATGGATGTGGCGAAATGCGGTCTAGATACCCCTAAAGGTAAAGCACAATAAGTTTCGTTGCGGAGCTTGGCTCAAGGTACATCGGTTTCGAATTGGACTCTCTAGGCCGAGGTATCAATGAGCTTCGCAACACCCCATTACTTCATCCAATAAACAATAAGGAGTCTTTATATGACGATTAAATCAATCACAACCCTAGTAACAACCTGTCCGGCATGCGGTGAGCGTGCTTATGATGATGGTAGCTGTCAGGTGTGTGGTCACTCTCACTAAGCAGTGTTACAAAAAATTAGAGGACCATGTTCTTTACTGAGCATGGTCCTTTTTCATATATAAAAGAGGCAAACATGCAAAGCAGAACCTTTTCACAATCGTCATCCCAATCCAAAAAGAACACAGGTATTCGTGCAGCGAAAATAGGTGCAGCTCTCGGAGCTAGGTACTATGGGGCCTACGGTGCTTTAGCTGGTGGAGTTGCTGGGTTTTTGATCGGTATTGTCGCCGACGAGGTTATAGATGATTGACTGAGCGCCAGAAGAGCAGGGGAGAACCCTCTGCTTTTTTTTGTTAAGGGGCAATGAGGCTCACAAAAGTGGACGTGTTTCCTTAGTAAATGACTCATTAAGGAATGTCGTCCACTTTCGTTCACGCAGTGATTACACTTGATTTTTGAGTTCTGAGTGTCTCCAAATTATTTTTGGACAGAAGTTACTTAGAGTTTCTACTTAAAGTAGCAAAACACGAATAACTTCAAGTATGGAAAATTCACTTAAGTTCAGTGTCCACTCTGACTGGAGCAGATCAAATTGAAGATATATCTGAGTCTGTACAACCATTCCCAAAAACTATACCTCTTCGTGGGCTAATATTTAGTTTGGAAAGTTTCTGATAAGCCGATATGTAATTTTGGTATT
>NZ_JAWOWA010000045.1:0-15491 GCF_033340195.1 Vibrio sp. 1457 | reverse complement strand
AAACCTATAAACAGGTTTCCGATTGTCTCTCATCAGAAGGATCGGTCAACTGATCCTTATCTGATCTACATTGCGCTAATGTTTAGCGGGCTTTTAACTTCGATTTTCTAAAGTTTAAGCAAACTTCTTAATCATTTCAGACAGGTCATTGGTGCAATTTTGCACTTTGGTGTTCATATGATTCGTTTCAGTCATCAGTTCATACGATTCACTGTACTTTAAATTAAGCGACTGGATGTTTTCATTTATTTCATCCGTTACATAAACCTGCTCTTCTATCGCGACCGCAATTTGTTGGTTTCGTTCGACGACGTCCTGAACAAGGGATTCCAATTGTTGAATGCTATCCAAAGCAGTACCTAACAATGTTACCGTTCCGGTCGACATTTCATTACCTTTCTCTAACGCAGAAACCGCTGATTTGCTCCCATTTTGAATCCCTTCAATGGCCGATTTAATCTCTGTTGTCGATTCCTGAGTTCTTTTAGCTAAGGTTCTCACTTCATCTGCTACAACGGCAAACCCTCTGCCTTGTTCGCCTGCCCTCGCGGCTTCAATTGCAGCGTTCAACGCTAATAAATTAGTTTGTTCGGCAATACCATTGATGACTTCAACAACGGTTCCAATTTGCTCGGTTTGTTGGTTCAAACGTATGACCACTTTAGATATTTCGCCGAGCTCACCCACCAACTCTAAAACCGATTGGTTAACATTATCGATAACGCTACGGCTGTCTATCATCGTATTTTGCGCTTCTAACGTAGCCTCGGCGGTCGCTTGAGCATTATTTGATATCTCAGATGAAGAGGCTTGCATCTCGTTGACCGCTGTTGCGACCGAGTCAATCTCCACTTTCTGTGCGCTTAAGTTCTCCGTCACTTGCTGGCTATTTGTCGCAGCACTGTTAGCACTTGCGCGCGTTTCTTCGCAAGAGTCTTTTACAGACACGCCAACGCGCCCCAATAGCGCATTTGCAAATTGCTTACGCATCTTCATACCCAGCTCAATCTCAGCCAGATCGTTGATTCTTCCGCAATAAATATATTCCATAAGTGGATTGTTGAAGTCTTGCCTAGCCTGTTTAGCGAGCTTTTCAACTGGTCTGGTTAATACATAAATAGAGAAAACGGAAAGTAACGCAACAACGCTAAACGCTATCACTGGTGATTGATTCATTTGTAGAGTGAGTAAGCCAAGAAGGTTTGAAATTAAAAGGAAGAAGGCCGATCTCATCCACAAACGTGTACGAGGAAGATACATTTTCCACGGCTTACGATTATTTCGAAGCTTCGAATACGCTTTTTCCGCTCGCTGGATGTGTATACGCTCAGGTTTAAATCTCACTGATTGGTATTCCACAACTTCACCATTAGATTTTATAGGAGAAGCAAACGCGTCAACCCAATAATAGCCGCCGTTTTTACGTCGATTTTTGACCATTCCCATCCAGTGTTTGCCAGTTTTCAGGTGAGTCCATAAATCTTTAAAAGCCTGTTTTGGCATATCAGGATGACGCACAACATTGTGGGGTTTACCGATAAGCTCCCCTTCATCAAACCCCGCTACTTCATTAAAGTTTTCACTGGCATATTTGATGTAACTGGAGGTATCGGTAATGGAAACTAGGCTGTAACTCGAGGGGTAATCGTATTCCGTTTCACTCATAAACATGTGTCCTTACATTGATTAATTAACAAACGGCAAATATGAACTTATCAGCATAACATTCACATGCATAATGATAGGTTGATTCAAAAATAAAACAAAATTATTGACAAGCTTACTTGTTACTTAATGACTCTAGTCGCATTTTTATCCTCTAATACAAGGCTTCGTTGATATGCACAAGACTGAGCACTGTTCAAAATTAATACACAAAAGCGCTTCCGTACTGAGTTCGTAAATTGTTATAAGTAATCCACTAAAACGAAAACAAGGAAGACAAACACAATGACTATTCACTTTCGTCAGCTTGCAGCTAAGAGAAACACGACACACTTGTTTATTGACGATTGGAAAATTAACACTCAGCAGTCTTGGGGGATATTCAGCGCGGATGGAGATATTGGCTCTCTGCTTGGAGACCTTATTTGTGATGAAATGTCACCAAATAGTGGGGAAATTGAGCTAAATGGGCTATCCGTTGCGCAAGTGTCGTTATCAGAGCAACAGCGATTACTGGAAAGAGAATTAGAAAAAGATGATACGGATTTTCTTGATCGTATCGACCAAGGAAGCACTGTTTATTCATTAATCCTAGAACAGAGCCAAGACACTAACTTAACTGAACAGCTAGTCAATGATCTCGACCTAAGTCATCTTAGAGATAGTGGCTTCCGTGTTCTCTCTACCGGAGAAACCAGAAGAGTAATGCTCGCCCGAGCTTTAGCCACACAACCTGACTTAGTATTACTCGATAATCCATTTACTGGCTTAGATATTGCGCACCGAGCTGCTCTCGCTCGCTATTTACACTCGCTTTCTCAAAATGTGCAACTACTCATAACCTTCTCTCGCGAATCTGACATGCCTGAGTGGATCAATAGCATCGCGCTTTTCAGTGCAGGAAAGCTTGATAGTACAATGGATAAGTCCAGTTGGGATAATCATCCAATCATTGGACAAATTAAATCTCAGTCAGAACAACAGAGTGAAGAAATGATGAGCTTGATACGTCAGCATCAGCACTCGACGCCATTCAACAACCCAATATTTGAACTAAAGAATGGGGCTGTCGAATACACCGATAAGAAGATTTTTACTGACTTGAACTGGCGCATAGACAAGGGCCAACATTGGCAGGTCAAAGGCCCAAATGGTTGTGGAAAGAGTACCTTACTTGGATTGATCTTTGGCGATCATCCGCAATGCTACAGCAATGACATTGATATTTTTGGTAAAAAGCGTGGTACTGGCGAGACAATCTGGGAAATTAAGCAGCATATCGGTATGGTGTCTTCAGCGCTACACCTCCAATATCGAGTCAATTGCAGCGCATTAGAAGTCATTTTGTCAGGATTTTACGATTCGATTGGGTTGTATAACCAGCCAACTCGCAAAGAGATGAATATTGCAAACGAGTGGCTCGATATCTTACATATGAGCCAGTACAAAAAAACCTCATTCAAGCAATTAGAGTACGGTCAGCAGCGACTGTTACTGATTGCAAGAGCCATCGTGAAACAACCCACATTATTGATTTTGGACGAGCCGTATCAAGGGTTAGATTTTTTGGGTAGACGGTTAGTTAAGAACACACTTGAGCTCATCGCTAGAGAGAATTTAAGCCAACTATTGTATGTGTCTCACTACCAAGAAGACCGCTTAGATAGCATCAAAAATGAGTTAGAGTTTGTGTTTGATGAAAATGCTCAGTGTTATAGAGCTAACGTCTACCAATCATAATGACTTCGCTGCGCAAGCTGCTCATAAGGTAATGGTTTGGAGTACAGGTATCCCTGATGATATCTCACTCCCATCTTCTTTAAGTGTTCAGCTTGCGCTATGGTTTCCACGCCTTCAGCGATCAATTGTACTTGTAATTCTTCCGCGAAGTGAACCATCGCTTTTAAGACAGAAGCACTAAGGCTAGGAATACCAATAGTTTCGACAAAGCACTTATCGATTTTTAAGTAATCTATGCGCATGTGCTGTAGAAATGCTAACGAGGTTTGGCCAGTTCCAAAATCATCGATCAGCACATCAATACCATGCACTCGCAGCGCTGCAATGCATTTTCTCGCCTCTGAATCAATGAGCTGACGCTCCGTTATCTCTACCCCTAATGAGACTTTGTTTCGGCTCAACTGTCTGTCGAGCAATTGAATTTTTCTGATCGCGTTTGGTCCGACTAAATA
Source organism: Vibrio sp. 1457 (assembly GCF_033340195.1). Lineage (NCBI taxonomy): Bacteria > Pseudomonadati > Pseudomonadota > Gammaproteobacteria > Vibrionales > Vibrionaceae > Vibrio > Vibrio sp. 1457. The sequence continues at coordinate 11,634 of NZ_JAWOWA010000045.1, read as the reverse complement.
ACCAGGCGGCACGTTAATACCAAGGTGGACAGGCTGATCAAAGCCTAATTTACTGAAGTCCTCTGCCGCTTTATCCAGAACGAAATCAGTAAGTAAAAAAACCAATCCACTTTGCTCTGCCGCAGGGACAAACTCGTCCGGAGAAATGAACCCCTTACTTTGATGCTCCCATCGCACTAGCGCTTCAAACCCGAATAACTGGCCGGTATCAACGTTAACTTGCGGTTGGTAATACAGGGTCAACTCTCCTCTTTTTATCGCTCTTTTAAGATCCAGTATCAAATTGCGATGAGGATCAATAAACTTATTCAACGCATACAAGCAAAGGTAGATCACGAAAATAATTGGAATTGAGTACAAAAAATAGGAAAGTGTTCTCTGTTTGACGAAAAGATCGCTGGCTTCACTCAAAGCTTCATACTCAAACATTTGCGACGATTTGATACCGATAGGATTACTTCCCGCTCTTAATGCTCCTTCTGGTGAAACTTGATCATGGATAAACAGCGCAGAGCGTTTTAGGCGTAAATCGTTGTTAAACCCTATTGTCGCATTAAAGTAGTCATGATCGATAATCGTTACGGCTTGATAACCCCGCTCTCCTTCCGTTACCACTAGCAAGAACTGATCGTACAAGCTATCAACACTACCAAGCGCTAGCGTTTGTCCCTTGGGAAAGGTGATGTGCTCAGCTAACGGTTTAGAGATACTTCCCAATTTCGAAGAACAAGTAATGACTCCCTCTTTCACAATGAGCATTTCTTCAATATCTCGTTCAAACATTAAGCTTTGCTGGAGCTCTTCACATCGCTCAGGGTGTAGCAGCGCCGTGCGGTTTTCTGTCTCTATTTGGAATAAAATTTCATCTGCAATTTGCACATTTTTTTCTAATAAATGATTGAGATTGTTTTGCACGCTTTCACGAGCTAAATACAAAACCTCTCCAATAACCAAGGGAATAGGCAGAAGAAAAATGATGGCTTTTTTAAAAATCGCCTTATTCAGCATATAAAAGTAACCTTTTATAAAACCGATTTACTGAGATGGTACCTCGATTCCGATACCCGCTAGCAACTCACGTTTTTTAACATTATTTGTTTGGATTAACTCAGTATGCGAAACGCTGAGTAATACCGCAAACTAAACAATGTCTTAATCACTCCTGTTCCAATTTAGTATCAAGCGCCTCAAACCTGAGACTTTAATTCGACACCATGTTATGTCTATCGGTAGTTGCGAAAGTCTTTACCTGTCTGTTTCTCATCATGTAAGAATTACCCATTAAAATTATTTTTCTTTTCTCAGTGATTAAGAATTATATTTGTCGTAACTCCTACAACACGTTACAACACTCTCATGACGACAAACAAAGCTAATGCTAACCAGGTAAACGAAAAATCACTGCAGTTGTTAATGCAAGTTGCAGTTAGTCCGTTCCCAGTTTCTGCGAAAACGCTAAGCGAGCAATTGAACGTTCCTTTAAGCAGCCTTTACCGACACTTAAAACTGCTTAAAGAGTGGAACTTGATCGAAGAAAGCGTTCACGACAAGACATTTGTCGTTGGTCCGGCGGCATTATTACTCATGCACAGCTATGAGACCGCGCAACATGGGCTCGACATGGTCGAAACCATACTGGCTAGGTTGGTACAACAAACCGGGGAAATGGCCGCTTATATGGTACCAGCGGGTTATCGTGCGCTTTGTGTCAGACAGAAAGAAAGTATGCAGGCGCTGCGTTGCAGCTTCGTCCAGGGTCAAAGTCAACCTCTGCTGCGCGGTGCCTCATCTAAAGTGATGCTTGCTTTTATGCCTCAAAGTCGATGCGAGAAAATCTTGAGATATTTTAATCAAGATCACCGACGTGACGAGTGGGAAAAAGAGCTCACAACCATCCGTAAACACGGATATGCCGTCAGTACTTCTGAGATTGACCCTGGTGTGTCAGGTATTAGCGCACCGGTAATGAAAGGAAGCAAACTGATTGGCGCAGTCTCGGTAATGGCTCCGGCCCACCGAGTCGAAAAGGATAAGCAGCGCATTATTTTACATGTACTGCAAGCGGCAAGGGCACTACCACCAGAAAGGTAATTCATCATGTTAAGCTTTTTCAAACGCTATAAACTCCATCACACAGTGAAACAGCCGCAGCATTACCCTTTTTCTTTTATGACAGTGTGTGAGTATTTGCCTCCTATGTCGAAGGGTGCGTTTGAATTAGCTGATCAAAGTTTGGAAAATGCTAGCGATTGGCTATACCAACAGCATGATCATGAAACCGCTGAAAACTTTGGTCACTTCAACCACGACAAGCTGGAAAATGGCGAGTTTCAGGAAGCATTAAGCCTTTCGCTTTCTCGCCACTCAATTCCTGTTTTAGTAACTAACTGTACCGAGGCAATCTTGTCCATGTTACCTGTGGTCGTGTCCTATCGAGACGAAGTGGGTGTGGTAAATATTGGACATGACATGAACTTGAAACCAACACTTGAACCACGTTTAGGCTCGGCATTTCATTTTGCTCTTTCTCGCTATCAAAACGTGCGATTATTTTTTGCTGGTGTTAGCGAACAAGATACAAAGCAAGAAACGTGGGAATACGCGGAGGATCAAGGTTGTGACTGGGTAACCGATAAAGAGTTTTCTTTTCGTCATCGCAATAATGTTAAGCAACAGATCGGCAATTACCTAGACCACTGCGACCAAATAATCATTAGTATCGACCTTGGATCTCTAAAAACCAAAAACAGCCTTGATGGCGCGTCAGAAATTGATATCCAAATGGTTCTACGCACGATTAGGCAATGTTTGGTTGCAGGTAAAGTGCGAGCAATTCAGCTCGTTGGCGATCGAGATTGTCTGGTGTATTCGAGACAAACGAAAGCCATACTCGAAGAGTTATATCAGATGGCCCCACTCATCGTTCACGCTGCCTAGCGTTATAAACATTCAGAATCAGGATCGCGTCCTTCCTGATTCTGAACCAACATGCTTACTTATTATCCTTAACTAACAAATAGTTACACATATAAATCGACACACATCACACTTACCTCTTGAACTAACCTGACACTTACGTTGTAATAAGGCCGCTAAACTTTGGTATGACATACGAAATAAAAAATAACCAAAGTTCAATAACTAAGCGGCTTCAAAACAAAAAGTACCGCAGCTATTCCAATTTCAGTGAGCATTTGCTCACGCTCGCTTGATGCCATCTTGTTCCACTCATTAGGACATTTGATGATGCGTCTTTGCAGTATTTTCACTGCGGTTCTTTTTTTACCGCTAACCTCACACGCCACCACTTATGACTTAGCAGATATCAAGTCAAACACTAATGTTGCCTTTTGTAAAAACGGAACCATTCATGTAACGGGTTCTACTTACGATTGCACTACAAATATTGTTCTCCCGAAAGGCGATCAAATTATAAATAGTAGTCAAAGCTCATCGTCTTTAACCGCTCATGGTTCCATAACACTCCGTGGGCAGAATGTCATAGGCTCAAAGGAAAGCCCTATAAACATCAAAGCTAAAGGAACTTGGTTAAAAATTAATGGTAATAGCTACGTACTAGGTAATGTCTCTGCTTTAGGTTCTATAAAAATAACTGATAGTGAAATCGAAGGAGATATAGAAACCAATGGTGTTGGTGGAAATGGCCGTTCTGTCGAGTTTTACGGAGAGCACAACGTCCTTAATGGCAACATCATTGCTCAAAGTGACGTGTACATCGAATCTGGTATGTTCTGCGGTGATATCAAATCAAAAGGAACAAAAGTAGAAATTAATCAACTGGAATCGTCGCTTTCTAATACACCAATAGTTGTGGGCAACATTAATGCTCTATCGGGGATAAATCTTAATAATACGACAGTTTTTGGTTCTTTGACATCTCAGGGACATACTGTAGATACAGGTTTTGGCACGACCAAAATATATGCGAATAAGCAAGCTATTTCGGCAATGCATTTTTCAATTAATAACTCCAATACTTCTATTTGTGGTAGTGTGACAGCCACCCTAGAATCAAGTTCAAATTTCAACCACTATTGTGGCATTGATGAACCCAATTGTAGTTACGCAAATCAAACACCAACAACTTGCCCTATTCCTTCTTATATCCCTGAATGTAAAATTACGCCTCCATCAGAGAACGACTTCGACCTCAGCGTCACACCATCGGACGACATGGCACTGATGTGCGGCGACGATCTTCCGCAATTTACAGCAATGACAACCAATAATGGAGAAGTTGTAAGCGCAGAAGTCAGTGCAGCCCTATCACACCCTGACTTGTTCACTTTAGAGGTGATCAAAGGTCAGCAGACATTAAAAGCAAACCAATTTATGTCTGACGACAATGGTGAGCTCGTTGTTCGAATGGTCCCGAACGATATTGATACCATCGCGTTAGGTACTAACTACACGCTGACTTTCACTATGGCAGAAGACACCAGCAAGCATCAAACGGTTAGCTTTATGTTTACGCCATTTATGTTTGAGGCCTACTCAAAGACGAAAAGCGCCACTTTAAATGAAATACGCGTTATTGCAGGTAAACCAGAAAACGTGCATACGCGATTGCTTGCTTGTGCTTCCACCGGCGAACCTGTAGTCGCAAGCAACTACAATGGTACTCCTAAGGTTTTTCATCCATTGGTTCAACCATTAGGAGGAAGTGAAGGAAACTTTAGCTATTCAGCGGAATTTAAAGACGGCTTGTCTGAACATGGTCTTGTCACGAACGAGTCCGGCATATTTGAAGTGACATTGTCCGATCATTTTGAATGTGAGGGATTTGAAGAGTGCCCTGAAGAAGGCAAAGTGGAAGTGAAAGGGACATTTAATGTGCACTCGCGACCATGGACATTCGCTATCTGTGACAACCAACGTGCTTTGCCTTCTGGCACCTCTGAACAAGGAGATGGGTTTATTGCCGCCGGAGAACTTTTCTCTCTAACAGTGAAGCCGATCATTTGGCAAACTGACGGCTCTGTAAGTGGTTCTGTTGAATCAGCACGTTATTGTGATGCCTCTATCACCCGTAATTTTATGCTTGATGACGCTCCAGCAGCATCGGTTGTCTTGTCGAGTGAGCAACATACGCCATCAGAGACAGCGAACCAAACCTCAAAATTGCTAAAAAGTAGTGACTCACTGGCTCAGGCGCATAATTCAGCCAAGAATGATCAATTCGTCTTTAATGGATTATATTGGGAAGAAGTCGGGAGCTTGAGAGTAAAAGCAAACCTAGAAAGTAAATATCTAGGTATGACTGTTAACGAAAGCTATCGTTACATCGGTCGTTTTTACCCAAAATATTTTCAAGTGCAAGACCAAGAATGGCACTACCCACATGGCCAAACTTTTGCTTACATGAATCAACCTTTTGAGAAAGTCACTTACGATGTTGTCGCACTCAATGCGAATAAGGAAAACGTGAAGAACTACGTCCACTTTTCATCTAACCTTCAACAACATTTCGACTTAGGCGAGCTAAGCTCATACTCCGATCGGTTTTTGCCGCCTAAGCCTAAGAAGGTAGACTGGAAACTACTGGGTAGCGCGAGTGTTGGAACGTTTGTGATCGAGAAGCCCTCGACCAATGCGACTTGTAACAATAGCCCATGTTGGAAAAAGAACACGACAGATAAACAATACCCTGATGGCCCATTTAATAAAGGGACTAACAGTGACAGCAGCCAAATAGGTTTAGTCACGACTAAAGCCGTTGATGAGGTAAACTTCTTCGACGATAGCGAAGTGCTCACAAAACAACCAGACATTCGATTCGGTCGTTTGAACTTTCAAGATGTAGGTGGCAACCAAGGCATGGTGATCAAAGTGCCACTTGATGTGGAAATTTGGCAAAACGGTCGATTTACGACTAACTTCGATGACAGCTCAACAACGGCGAGTGGTGAATATTACTTCAGCACGCCAATTTGGTCTCATGCGCTAGCAAACAACGCCCTGCTTTCTGGCGTTGGAACGATGAGTATTGGCAGAATGACCGATATCGTTGCAAGCCAAATTGACTCAGCACGCGAGCAAATACAATTCCACCTGGATTTAGACGGCTCAGGTAATCGCATCCCTTGGCTGAAATACGATTGGGATAACACGACAAGTGAAGAGGAAAATCCACCTGTTACAGTTACGTTTGGTGTTCACCGAGGAAACGATCGCATTATTTATCGTGGTGAGCCAAATATGCTTGGCCTAAATTAACGCGAAACGACAAAACAAAAAAAGCCCCTATATTGAGGGGCTCTTTTCATCTAAAACGGATGTAATTTACTTTGCGCCACGACGCGCTTTCAGGCGCTTCACCATAGCAAGACGACGCTCTGCCGACCCTTGGTCTGTTGCCGACTGGTTCGGGTTATTACGACGACCTTGACGATTCTTAAACGCTGGTTTTGAGTGCAGCTTTTCAATGTAAGATTCACGCTGTTTTGGTTCATAGCCTGCAAGCTCAATACGGCGAATTCGCTGCTGGATTAGATTTTCAACCTGAACAACCGTGAGCTCTTCATCTCGGTTTACAAATGAAACGGCATGACCTTGTTTACCTGCACGGCCTGTACGACCAATTCGGTGAACGTAATCTTCCGCTAGGAAAGGCATGTCATAGTTCACAACGTGAGGTAAATCTTCAATATCTAGACCTCGAGCAGCGACATCGGTAGCCACCATGACACGTGCTTTACCGGACTTGAACTCTTCTAACGCACGACGACGAGCACTTTGAGCACGGTCACCGTGACAAACCACCGCTTTGATACCATCAAGTTTCAGCTCTTTTACTACTTCGTTTGCGGTCTCTTTGTAGTTCACAAATACCAACACTTGTTTCCAGTTCTTACGACCAATCAGCTCCGAAAGCAGTTCCGTTTTTCGCTCTTGATCAACTGGATATAACACGTGAGCAACTGTCTGTGCTGTCGTATTCGCTCGCTCAACTTCAATACGCTTAGGCTTACGCAGGATATCTTTTGCTAACAGATTTAGTTGGCTCGAAGTCGTTGCTGAAAACATCATAATTTGCGGATCAGTATCCACATCTAGCATGATCTTACGTACTGCGTGAATAAAGCCCATGTCCAAGATACGGTCTGCTTCATCAAACACTAAAAACTCTAAGTGTGCGACCGAGACATTACCTTGTTCAATGTGCTCTTCCAATCGACCTGGTGTAGCCACTAGGATATCTACACCGTTTTCTAATGCCGTTACTTGAGAAGACATTTTACGGCCACCGAAAATCGCAGCCACCGACAGGTTCGTGTACTTCGTGTAAGCTTTGATGTTGTCAGCAATTTGTTCAGCAAGCTCACGAGTTGGAGCCAAGATAAGTGCGCGAGCAGTCTTACGAGAAGCGCTACGGTTACTGTCTAGCAACTGCTGAATCATAGGCAGAGAAAACGCAGCCGTTTTACCAGTACCTGTTTGTGCTGTAGCGAAAATATCATGGCCTTTGCGAGCCATTGGAATCGCCTTCTGTTGAATTGGCGTTAACTTTTCATAACCGCATTCTGCCAGTGCTTTAACCACTTCTGGCGCAAAACCTTGAGATGAAAATGACATTGAGCGTATTCCTTAAACAAACCACTAAAAATAGCTTTAAAAATTTAGCCGTGCACTATACCCGAATTTGAGTGATTTATCTCACTTTTCTCATTGAAATCCTACAAAAGAAAAAACGGTGAGCACAGATATATTAGTGGTTCACCGTTTTCGTTTAACCTTTGCGCGATTTAATGTTTGATGCCAGATAACTGAAGGAGAATTCGCTCAAGCTCATCCCATGGCAACAGCTGAGAATCTATCACTTCTAATCGTGATTCAAAGCCTTCTAAGCTGATTTCATTCACCGACACGACTCGGTTGGCAACATTAAACGCGTAACAACCTTGATCCGTATTGACCACTGCTTTAACACGCTCTGCGGTCAAGTCCGAAAGCATAGAGAAAAGCTTTTCAAAATCAAACTTATACTCTGCCCCAAACAACCACCCACAACTAAAATAACCCTGCCCTTTGTTCTCTTTGCGCACAAAGGCTTCACCAGGCGCCAATTGGAATTGAGGCTCTTGATGAGCGTGGTCATGATGATGTGACTCGATATGGGAAGAAGCGCTGCCGTAAACCCGCTCAATATCCAAGACTTCTATCGGCAACTCACCGTCATGAATAAGCTTACTGAATACTTTTGAAGGGGATTGGTCCGTCACCCAGTCATTAAACACATCAAGGTCGTGGCTGGAACATAGGTCAACCTTACTACCAATAACCACATCTGCACTGTCTAACTGGTCCACGAAGTTTTGGTTAGAAAGATACTTTTCATCACTTAAGTTACGCGGATCAACCAAGGCAATCGTCGCTTTAAGATCAACGTAAGGTTCATACTGCTGTGAGGTAAGCGTCGCGATAACCTGTTTTGGATGACCAAGGCCTGTCGGCTCAATCAATAAACGGTCCGGTTTTTGACGCAATAATGCGGTGATACCTACCGACATCGGCACACCCGCAGTGCAGCACATACAACCACCCGGCACTTCTTTAATCAGCGCGCCTTGGTCGGTCATCAATGCACCGTCGATGCCAATCTCACCAAATTCATTGACCAAAACCGCCCAGTTTTCTTTTTCCGGTTTGTTCTTCAGTAGATTTAAAATCGTGGTCGTTTTACCGACACCCAAAAATCCGGTCAGTATGTTGGTTGGTACTCGATTTGACATGCTTATCTCCGACACGTTAGTGCATTAATGCTCCAGCAAAGTATACGGAGAATGTGACTCGCTTCAACGCTTTTTATCGCACGCATCAAGCTCATTGCGTGATGCGTTGGAACACATTTTTCGAGCTTGTTTGGGTTGACTTATCAACTCTGAACGCTTCATATCAGACAGGTATCTACTGGTATAAATAACGCAAGTAAAAAACGCGATAATAGCGACTACGATGGGAAGAACTCCGAGCGTGTTTTCGAATTTAAGCGCAGCAATAGCCAACGCGAAAACAACGACAGAGATAAGTGCGATTGACTTACTTTTGTTGCTTTTCATAATAACTCGCCTTTCGTAAAGTTAGCCCCTAACACCTCCTGTACTAGAGGAATGCCAGTTTGAACAACATCCAACCTGACTATTCAATGCTACTCCTTTCGCTACTTGTGAAATTTGACAAAGCTAACATTTACTACAACATCAAACGACGAGCTTATTATTATCTTTCATATACTTACTGGATTTTAAAACACTTACTAGCAAATCGACCCGCCGCTGACCAATATGTCGTTTTCATTGGCAATACAAACTTGCGCCACCAGCCTTAGCCCTTCGACTATCATCTCCAGAGACATAGAAGGCTGACTGCCATCTGCTGCTTGTTCTGGCAATAATGGAATATGAACAAACCCGTGACGAATCGGATTGTCTTTCAAGTAATGTTGGATGCCATAAAAAAGGTGGTTACATACAAATGTTCCAGCACTGTTGGAAATCTGGCTAGGTATACCCTGCGTTTGCAATGTTTGCACAACACGCTTTATCGGTAGTGTCGAGAAGTAAGCATCAGGACCATCAGCCACCACGGGTTCATCAATCGGTTGATGACCAGCGTTATCTGGAATACGAAAATCATCGACATTGATTGCGACACGCTCTGGGGTTATCGCGCTACGCCCGGCCGCTTGCCCTACAGTAATCACACAGTCTGGCTGGTGCGCTTCTATTGCTTCAATAACGACTTTCACCGAGTCATATCGAACTACGGGGACTGGGCAAGTAACTATCACACCTCCTTTTATGGCCGCGGCCTCTAATTGCTTGACCGCTTCTAAGGCGGGGTTAATGGCGTCACCACCAAAAGGTTCAAAACCGGTAATCAGGACTTTCTTCATAACAGCCTTTAGGAAAAGAGTTTCACAAATTATTGCACTCCCCTTCACCCCATCCAATAGCAAAAGTATTGATGAGATAAACCAGACAACATTATGTGACTCATGTCTAACCAGAGAGTGTTTTCTGCCTCATTGAATCTAGGCAAGTTCCGGACTATCGAGACTAACTTATTGATGATTAGTGGCAGGGCAAGGTTCTCTCATTACATGACGCACGTAGAAGCTTGGTTTCCACGCTTAACTTAGGTAGAGTACGCGACCGCAATGCAATTCGAAGAGATTGAATACAATGAATATTGATAACCATGTAATCGAAACGATTGAAGAGTTAGAGGCATTTCTGCATTTAGTAGAAAGCGGCGCTCTGGGTCTTGAAGGTGTCACTGGCGTTGCGCTAGCCACCTCTAATACCGATGGCCGTCCATTTGTTGCCGTATTAGGAGAAAAGCACCAATTGCTCCTCGGTCGCTGGGTTTCGCAGCACGTATATGACAATGGTAAAGACATCGTTCGTAACGGCCCAACCAGAAAACACTAAGCGCTCGACGCCACCTATAACATCACGCCGTCTTATACACCAAGCGTATGCTTTGAAAGCAATGCGCTTGGTGTACTCAAAAAATAAAAAAGAAAAGGCTAGCCTTTATTAATTTTGTCGGTATACTGCACATCAGCTCTTACGGAAAGAGCTATTAATGTAATTAAAGATCAAAGTTTCTCTCAGTTCCACATCGAATTCCTCGTTTACGTTCCTGCGACAAAATAGTTATCTCTAAAATCATATAGTAGCACTTGATATTAGCTAAAAATTCAATATTTAAAACAATCAAATATAGAGGTATCTATGTCTAATAAATTAACTGGTTCAGTAAAATGGTTCAACGAAACTAAAGGTTTTGGTTTTATTTCTCAAGACAATGGCGGTGATGACGTATTCGTTCACTTCCGTTCTATTGTTTCTGAAGGCTTCAAAACTCTTACTGAGGGCCAAAAAGTATCGTTCGTTGTTGAACAAGGTAACAAAGGTTTACAAGCAGCTGAAGTAACTGCACTGTAATTCTTTGTGTGGCATCAATGTTGTTGGTGCCACAATCCCCTTCCACTTATTACTGCCCTTACTATTCTCTATCTAAGTTTATATACCCAAATCACTTACCTCTCCCACACCATCATTAATCACTTTCAATAAAGTCACTTTGGTATACATCTTTAGGTAATCACACCGCCTACCTTGCAATTCCAGTTTGGAACTAAATTAATCTCATTCATATCTGAATCACTTCGCCTCATGCTTTGCTCATAAAAATAAAGTTTATAAAATAAAAGCGATTGGCGAATATAAGAGAAAAAATGAAATTAAATATATCTGCTCAATCAATAAATTCTAATAATTACGAGCACATTATCCCTAGCTGAGAGATTGAGTTTGCACTGAAATGCCATTACATGAAGCCATTTATCGGACAACACTTTATAGGGACAGCGTCTGGATTCACACACTTCGGAGCATTTGTTGAGTTAGAGGAAAACCGAATCGAAGGTCTCATTCCTTTATCAAGTTTCCAAAATGGTGAGTTCGAATTTGATGCAGTCAAACAAAAAATTTCTAGCCAGAGCACCACGTTTACTTTAGGGACTAAAGGGCTTTGTTGCGTAATTCAGACGAGAAACCAAACCTCCTAAAGTTGAGCGACTTTTATACAATATACTGAGTTTCA
>NZ_JAWOWA010000044.1:0-16828 GCF_033340195.1 Vibrio sp. 1457 | reverse complement strand
TCCTGTCTTTCCACCTAAATTTAACCCCATTCCTCGTCGGCGTCGTCGTACTAATCACCTTCAACAATTCCCGTCGTCGACGTCAGAGAAATCATGCGGGTAATCAGGTGATGTGATTTTGCTGGTGGATATGGGCGTGATTCATGGCAGGGTTTCTATGTTGATTGTGCAGTGATATTGCGTCAGACCTTCGCTCATAATCGATTGGTCCGCAGTTCAAGTCTGCGAGGGGCCACCATATTTCGAAAGGCGTAGCAGGTTAATACCTACTACGCCTTTTTTGTATCTTATATCTTTGGGTACAGTTTCGGTTGCGGTAACTCGTCACTAACCTCGTAATAGCTTTTCTTCTTCCCCTCTTCTTTAACTATTATCTGGCTTTCTATACGAGCAATAGAAACAAAATGTCTGCTCGTGATTTAAACCATTGACCCTCAGACAACTTCTGATAGTATGGACATATAAACGTATGGACGTCTAAAGCAAAAATGGAGCTACAATGAAAAGTATTGGTCACTTAAAGAAACTAGCTTTGATTCTCACGGCAGTAGTCGGCTTAAGCGCTTGTGGAGAAAAAGATGACTCTGTCATTAAAGTGGGCGCGACAGTTGGACCACATGCACAAGTAGTCGAGGCGGTAGCGAAGGAGGCAGCGAAGCAAGGTTTGAATGTCGAAGTCATTGAGTTTTCTGACTACGTGACACCTAATGCCGCTCTTAGCGATGGTAGCATCGATATTAATAGCTATCAGCACCAGCCATTTTTAGACAACTTCAACAGTAGCCATAACGCCCAATTAGTATCAATTGGTCAGTCCATTCTTATGCGTATGGGGCTTTATTCCAATAAGTATCGCTCACTGCAAGAGCTTCCAAACAATGCACGTATAGCGCTTCCAAATGACCCTACCAACGGTGGTCGTGGTCTGTTGCTACTCGCCGATGCAGGTTTAATTGAGCTGAAACAGGGTGTTGGCCATAAAGCCGCCCTAACTGATATCACAAAAAACGCAAAATCATTTGAATTTGTCGAGGTAGATGCCGCTCAGCTACCAAGAACATTAGATGATGTGGACGCGGCTGCGATTACAATGAACTACGTAATGTCTTCTGGTTTAGATCCGAAGAAACAAAGTATCTATCTTGAAGCAAAAGACGCCCCATTAGCAGTCATGGTCATCGCCACTCGTGACGCAGACAAAAATAATGAAGCGTATAAAAAGTTCGTTTCTATTTATCAATCTCAAGCGATTCGTGATTATCTCGATCGCACTTTCAAAGGCACAATCGAAGCAGCTTTTTAATCAATAAAGCAGCGACTACTTTGCCCCACGAATCAGATAGAAAAGAGGCTAATGTTTTCTCATAGCCTCTTCTTTTCATTACTCACTAAATCGACTCATTGTCGACTTTCAGCCTCTAACTTCATTGCCAAATAAGCTTGATCAGCAGAAACCAATTCAGGGCGGTTAATCAACTTCCAGAGGAAGTATGGTGGGATTAAAAATACGATGAAGTAGAGAGATTCATGGAAAAAAACATCGGCTATCGTTTGCTGATGCTCCCAAAGTGCCGTCAGTGCGAAGAGCTCTAACATCACGCCTAATACGCCAAAGACGACAGAGACAACAATCGCTAAACCCAGTAGTTCTCTAACAAAGTGCTTGTATGCCATGATACTAATTCCTTCTAGCAATAAGTCATACTAACTTACGCTCATAAGAAACAAGTGAGCTTGATTATTATCAAACTCACCTCATCACTGTTAAGAACTTAGTTTTATAAAAAAGTACTTGTATATAGCGTCAGCGAAGACTGATTTCCCTATCACAGAGCATAGATACCTCTACAAATAGAAGGTGATGGAACGACCAACTATTGACTATATGAGCGCAACTTTAATCAGATAAGTAATATTGAACCGTCGATACCACTCGTACTTTCTTAATGTAAGGCGTGTTGCTGTCTCGGTCATAAATCGAGAACTGCCCTTGAGTTGCACGTTTGATCTTACCCAGTGAACTCTGTGAGTCTTTCGCAAATTTCTCAGCCACTTCACGCGCATTCTTAGTCGCTTCTTCGATCATGTCTGGCTTCACATCATTCAGCTTAGTAAAGCTGTACTCAACACGATTTGCATAAGGATCTTGGTTAAGCAAAACGCCTTGTTTTCCTAGCTCACCTATTTCATTGATTGCCGCTCGAACAACATCAACACTCTGGCTGTAAACCGTAACGGTTCGCGAGGCCAAATAACGATACTCAATGTCTTGCTCGCTCCCATATTGCTGTGCTTTTCTGTCAATGACCGCTGGGGAAGAAAGGGAAACGCTGGTTTCAGGAAGCCCTTTGGCACTTAGAAAGTCCAAAATCAAACGGGTTTGCTGGTCAATTTCATCAAACATGGCCCCCATATCATTACTCGCTAGAGTAAATTGAATCGGCCAAATCACCGTATCAGCAGGATACTCACGCTCCGACAAACCTTTTACTGTCACGACTCTTTCATAGGCTCGGTATTTCACCGCCGTCTGCTGCATAAAATAGCCAAGGATGCCAAGACCAAGTATCAAACTTAGCCCAATCCAAAGTGCTGCTTTATTGGAAACTCGTTCCATTATTTCCCCCTGATAAATATCAACTTAGCTTAATCTTTGTTCTAGATAAGATAGCCTATCTATTGTTTTAAGAGGGAGACATAACGCGAGTTTTGATTCATAGCACAGTGATATACCGTTTTCTTTAGTCAATAAAGCTTCATTGGTTTGTCACCAAAGGCTCATGCTTTTGCCTCTGAACTGTCATCTGTAATTTCTACTATCCAATCAGCAACTTGTACGCTGAGGTAAATATGGATAGTTCAACCCCTTTTCGTCTCCCTCGTAAAACGCCGTTTGGCATTGGTGAAAACGTTGCTGAATGGGCAACCGGTTTAAACCAACTTGATAAGTTCTACGCCCAACGCCCCGTTAATGCCGATACCAAAACTTTTCTCCGCTTCACGCTGGATGTCTTAGGTATCGATTATCGCATTGCTCATGGTTCACTCGACTCAGTACCTAAACAAGGTGCTACCGTCATTGTGGCGAACCATCCGCTTGGTTGTGTGGAAGGCGTCATCTTGGCCGAACTCTTGTTGATGGTACGAGACGATATCCAAATTCTAGCCAATCAATACCTGAAAACCGTGCCGGAGTTAGATCAGCTCTTTATTGGTGTCGATGTATTTGAAGGCAAAGACGCCGTCAAATCGAATATGAAAGCCCTGAGAGCGGCCAATAAACACCTCGCAAGTGGCGGCTTATTGCTTGTCTTTCCTGCCGGCGAGGTTTCCCAGTTAGTCGATGCCAAACAGCAACGCTTGGAAGACAAAGCGTGGAGTCGAAGCGTAAGCAGCCTAATCCGAAAAAACAAAGCAACAACAGTTCCAGTGTTCATCAGTGGTCAGAACTCGAAACGCTTCTATATGGCAGGGAAAATCCATCCACTTTTGCGTACCCTACTGCTTGGTCGAGAGTTGCTAAACAAACATGCGCAAACCATTGATTTATCTTTTGGCCAAGTGATCAAATTCAAAGAGATCAACACACTTAACGATGATCAAGTGGTGAACTATTTGCGGCTCAACACTTACTTGCTCAATCGTGAAACCCATTCAGTGAAGCCTTCTTCTTCATCAGAAATGCTCTCTCCAATAGCGGCAGGGTTACCCGTAGGCGAATTGCTTGAAGAGCTGAACAACTTACCAAAAGAGTCCAAGCTGCTAACAAGTGGTGAGTTCGATGTTTACTGCACGGAGTCGCAGAACATCCCTTCCCTACTGCATGAAATTGGTCGCCTACGTGAGCTCAATTTTCGACAGGTTGGCGAAGGGACAGGACTAGCAATAGACATTGACCATTTCGATCATGATTACCTGCATCTGTTTGTGTGGGACAGAGAAAACCAATGCTTGGTGGGCGCGTATCGTTTAGGTCTAGTTGATCAACTGATTGAAAAGCGCGGCGTAGCAGGTCTGTATTCACGAACGTTGTTTAACTATGACCAACGCTTTATAGACCAAATGGGTAAATCCATCGAAATGGGGCGCTCAGTGATTGCACAGCAATATCAGAAGAGCATGAGCGCGCTACTGTTGCTGTGGAAAGGCATCGCAACCTTCGTTCATCAAAATCCTGATTACACTCACCTATTTGGTCCGGTAAGCATTAGCAACGATTATAGCGATACTGCACGTCAATTACTGGCTCAATCAATGACACTGCACCACTACGACAACAACTGTGCAGAATACGTCACGCCTTCTAACCCACTTCCTGAGCACCACCGTGACTGGAATACCAGCATGCTCACCGCTCTGGGTGATTTACAGCTATTGTCACGTGTCATTGCCAGAATCGATGAAGGGAAAGGAGTGCCCGTTTTGCTGCGTCAGTACTTAAGCCTCAATGGCAAGCTGGTATGCTTCAACATCGACCCTGCATTCAATAACGCTCTAGATGGATTGATTATGGTGGATTTGCGCGATGTTCAAGAAAAGACGTTGGCAAGGTATATGGGACGCGAGCAAGCTCATGACTACCTCGTCTATCATACTAATAGCAACGATGATTAAGAACAGTGATTAAGTAGAGAGTTGGGAATCACAAGAAGAACCGTGTGGCGACTCTCTTTATTTACCCTTTCATCAACTAATTAGGCGTGCTCCGTGAAGTGCGCCGAAAAGACTCTCATAGATACAATCTATCGAAAGATCTAGATAGCATTTATCTCACCAATTCCGTCACAAACTTTCACAAAAAACAAAAACAAATCCAGGTCACACTTTAAATCCACCACAACTCAACACAAAACGTGACATTGATCATTACAAGTATTTAATTCGAATTTCAAAAAAAATCAAAAGTGATCAAAGTCACAAAGTATTTTAATTTTAAATTTGTCAGAAGATCGGATTGATCACTAAGATTTTTATTGACAGATTTGAAAGTGGCTTTTTGTTATTAAGTTACAAGTTAATAAGTTGAACTTGGTCACTTAAAAACCGTTTCTCAGCCTAAGAAATGCGGGCGTAGATCACGAAAAACCCGTTGTCAGTTCCAATTGGAAAATGTGTGGTAAATTGATTGGGTACTAAGCAATCAAACAAACGGTTTTGGCGAACCGTTTACTACAACAAGATTCATCAGAACATCGAACGGGGAATTGTTATGATATCACCAGATGCCAAGATCAAGATACAAAATTTTGGTCGTTTTCTGTCAAACATGGTAATGCCAAACATCGGCGCGTTTATCGCGTGGGGCTTTATCACTGCTCTATTTATCCCAACTGGATGGCTACCAAACGAAACGTTAGCCTCTATGGTTGGCCCAATGATTACCTACTTGCTGCCACTACTTATCGGTTACACCGGTGGTAAATTAGTTGGTGGCGATCGTGGTGCGGTAGTCGGTGCAATCACAACAATGGGTGTGATTGTCGGCACAGACATCCCAATGTTTATGGGGGCAATGATGGTCGGCCCAATGGGCGGCTGGGCTATCAAGAAATTCGATAACTACATCGATGGTAAAGTAAAAAGTGGCTTCGAGATGTTGGTTAACAACTTCTCTGCGGGCATCATCGGCATGCTATGTGCGATCCTTGCTTTCATCTTTATCGGTCCATTCGTAAAAATTCTTTCTGGTGGCTTGGCGGCTGGCGTTAACTTCCTAGTTTCTGCTCACCTACTACCACTGACTTCAATCTTCGTTGAACCTGCGAAGATCCTGTTCCTAAACAATGCGATCAACCACGGTATTTTCTCTCCACTGGGTATCCAACAAGCGTCTGAAACAGGTCAATCGATCTTCTTCCTAATCGAAGCAAACCCAGGTCCTGGTCTAGGTATCCTGCTAGCTTACATGGTGTTTGGTAAAGGTACGGCTCGTCAAACGGCAGGTGGTGCATCAATCATCCACTTCTTCGGCGGTATCCACGAGATTTACTTCCCATACATCCTAATGAACCCTCGCCTAATCCTTGCGGCTATCGCAGGTGGTATGACTGGCGTATTCGTTCTAACTATCTTTAACGCAGGTATTGTTTCTCCAGCATCACCAGGTTCAATCTTTGCAATCTTGTTGATGACTCAGAAAGGCTCAATCGTTGGTGTTCTAGCGTCTATCGCAGCAGCAACAGGTGTGTCATTCGCGGTAGCAGCTCTGCTAATGAAGACGCAAACGTCAACAGAAGAAGACGGTGATGAAGCAGCACTAGAAAAAGCAACATCACAAATGAAAGACATGAAATCTGCATCTAAAAACGATGCGGTGGTAAACAGCCAAAGCAAAGGTGACGTAGACCTAGCGACAGTACAAAGCATCATTGTCGCTTGTGATGCGGGCATGGGCTCGAGTGCAATGGGCGCGAGCATGCTACGCAAAAAGGTTCAAGACGCAGGTCTGAACATCCACGTAACCAACCTTGCCATTAACAGCTTACCAGAGAGTGCAGATATCGTGATTACTCATAAAGACTTAACGGATCGTGCTCGTAAGCATGCTCCAAACGCACACCACATTTCATTGACTAACTTCCTAGACAGCGAGATGTACAACCAGCTAGTCACCAAACTACTAGCAGCGCAAAACCAATCCGCAGCCAATGACGACCAAATGGTAAAAGTTTCGCTCGTGGCAGCAAACGACGACAACTTCGAGCCACAGCAAACGTCGGTGTTCCAAATCCAGCGTGAAAACATTCACCTAGGTTTGAAAGCTGCCAACAAAGAAGAAGCGATTCGCTTCGCAGGCAACAAGTTGGTCGAACTTGGCTACGCAGAACCAGAATACGTAGACGCGATGTTTGAGCGTGAAGCATTGGTTCCAACTTACCTAGGCGAATCTATCGCAGTGCCTCACGGCACGGTAGAAGCGAAAGACCGCGTGAAGAAAACCGGCATTGTAATCTGCCAATACCCATCGGGTATCCAATTTACTGAAGACGACGATGATGTAGCGAAACTGGTTATCGGCATTGCCGCTAAGAACGATGAGCACATCCAGGTGATTACCACCATTACGAACGCGCTCGATGAGCCGGAGGCAATTGAGAAGCTAACCAGCACCAACGATGTGGAAGAGATTCTAAACATCCTTGGCAGTCAACAAGCGGCTTAATTACCCCTTTAATTTGCTCCTGAGGCAAATGAGGTCAGCTGTCACCCCCTATGCGGTTGGCCTCCCCCTAGTTTCGTAAGTCAACATTTTAGACATTGGTAGGTAAGAATTATGAAAAACGCAGTTCATTTTGGCGCAGGTAACATTGGTCGTGGCTTCATCGGAAAACTCTTAGCAGATGCAGAAGTCGAGGTCACATTTGCAGACGTTGACGCTCCACTCGTCGACCAACTGAGTCACAAGCAAGAATACAAAGTAAAAGTGGTCGGTACTGAGTGCCAAATCGACACAGTAACTCACGTCACCGCGGTAAACTCAGCCAGTGAAGATGTCATTGACCGCATTGTAAAAACCGACTTGGTCACAACAGCGGTTGGCCCTAACGTACTGGACATCATTGCAAAAACCATCGCTACCGGCATTGCTAAGCGCTTTGCAGCAGGTAACGATAAGCCATTGAACATCATCGCGTGTGAAAACATGGTTCGTGGCACCACACACCTAAAAGGTGAAGTGTACAAACACTTGGATGAATCATTGCACGCGAAAGCAGACGAATTGGTTGGCTTTGTCGATTCAGCGGTAGACCGCATCGTGCCACCAGCAGAAGCAGCGAACGATGACCCACTAGAAGTGACGGTAGAGAGCTTTAGCGAATGGATTGTGGATGAGCAGCAATTCAAGGGCGAAATCCCTGACATAGCTGGCATGGAAAGAACCAACAACCTAATGGCATTCGTAGAACGCAAGCTATTCACTCTCAATACAGGCCACTGCATTACCGCTTACCTAGGTTGCTTGAAAGGCCATCACACCATTCGTGAAGCAATTGAAGACCCAAGCATTCACGCTGAAGTAAAACAGGCGATGCAAGAGAGTGGTGAAGTGCTGATCAAACGTTACGGCTTCGACCGTGACATGCACAACGCCTACATCGAGAAGATTTTAGGACGCTTTGCCAACCCATACTTAGTGGATGAGGTGGATCGCGTAGGTCGTCAACCAATTCGAAAATTGGGTGCAAACGATAGATTAGTGAAGCCTTTACTCGGTACAATTGAGTATGGCACTGAAAATCAAACACTTTTGAAAGGCATTGCCGCTGCGTTGAAGTACACTAACGACACTGACCCACAAGCCGTAGAGCTACAAAACTCATTAAAAGAAGTGGGAGTGAAGAAGACGCTAGCGACATACACAGGTCTTGCAGAAGACAGCGATGAAGTGGCTCAAATCGAGACACTTTACAACCAACTTTGATTTACCTAGGGGAGCTCGGCTCCCCTTCTATGTCCTTCTCTGCTTGAAGAGTTGGGATAGCTAATAATTAGAAATGTATTCAGTATATGGCAGATAACATCAACGAAACCGAGATCATTGAGCGATTAAACAGCGCACCATCGGTACGAGGCTTTTTCATTGCAGCAGTCGACGTTTTTAACGATTCGATCGACGGGTTAGTGCAAAGAATCTTTCGTAAAGATAACTTCGCTGTTCAATCGGTTGTCGGTCCGCTGCTACAAGACTCTGGACCGCTGGGCGATCTGTCTGTTCGTTTGAAGTTATTGTTTGGCTTGGGAGTGCTCCCCGATGATATTTACCACGACATCGAAGACATCATCAAACTCAAAAACCAACTCAATAGTGACGCTTCAGATTACGAATTCACTGACCCGAATATTCTAGAACCAATTAAGAAACTGCACTTGGTGAAGAAAATGGGCATGGTACAACTGGAAGTCAGCGAACCAGATGACGACATCGACCTTGAGTTTTATCAGCTACAACTGCAACGTCAACAACAAATCATTAAGTCAGGGCTCTCACTTGCCATTGTCGAGATTTGCAATGAGCTCGGCAAAGACAGCCCTTTTTAATCGAAAAACTGGCACGGAAGCCTCCTCAACTCGCCCCTCTTTTTGCACATTCTTCTATACAACGTGCGTGAAAGCCATCACAGTCCATATTCCGATGTCTCTGTAACATCAGACCAATCTATCGCTAGTATTGAAACGGGATCGCATGCTTTCAATCGAAGACACTAAAACTAAGTGGGAGTTTTTCCAGAAACACCACTGGGTATCTCCAGAATTTTCCCGCACTCCCGTCCTCGAGTCGTGGGAGCGTTGCATAAAGCAATGCAGCCCTTACACCTGGTCAAAACCACATATTGCCTCTGGATTTACCTTCTCATCTCTAATGAAGCGCAACGAACATCTCATCGAATGCGCCACGACCGTACTTGAAGACACTTACGACATGCTAGGTGACGAAGACCTGGTATTGATGGTAACCGATGGCAACGGCTGTATTCTCTCCACCGTCGGGCACGACTCTATGCGACAAGAGATGCAAACGCTCGGCATAAAACAAGGCTGTTTTCTCTCCGAAGGAAAGATAGGCACAAATGCAGTCAATCTCTGTATCAACACTCATATCCCGTGTGAAGTTTTTGCCGCCGAACATTTCAATCGCCACTTGCACTCTTATGCCTCTGTAGCGGCGCCTGTTTTCGACCAATTTGGCAAATTACGCGGTACAACATGCCTTTTCAGAAAAGCGGAAAGCTATAAGAAAGAAGACTTAGTCATCATCGCGTCGAGCGCGAAAGAAGTCAGCTTGCAAATCCACATTCAGTCGGAACAAGAGAACATGAACCGCCTCACTTGTGCGCATAACGCAACGTTAGAGTGCATCGATGATGGCCTTCTGGCCTGGGATGAAGAAAATCGCATCACCATGGTAAATCACCAGTCCGAGCGTTTGTTAAACATTGAAGCCAGTCAGGTCTTGGATAAAGAAGTCTTTTCTGTTTTGCGCTTCCCACCGAATGTCCTTACTAGTATTGAGTCAGGTGCGAGCATAAACCGTAAACTCACAACGGTAGAGGTTCGTGGCGAGTTTGTTGAGGCGATCATCACCTTGCGTCCACTCAACGACGGCACACACTTATTGTTCTTGCACCCTATCGATAAAATTCGCGAACTTGCTCAACAACAAATAGGTGGCAGTGCGCGCTATACGTTCAGCACTTTGCCTGTCATTTCACGAAAAATGAAGCATGTCATTACCGTGGCAAAACGGGCCATAAAGTCCAAATCACCGATTCTAATTACGGGTGAAGAAGGTGTAGGAAAAGCCACTCTCGCCATGGCGATTCATAACGAAAGCACCTACAAAGAAGGGCCGTTCATTACGCTCAACTGCCGCTCCATCAATACAGAGCAACTGGTCAAAGAAACCCTGGGGTATGACGAAGGGCAAGGCATGCCTTCAAAGTTTGAGCTCGCCCATGGCGGTACGCTCTTTTTAGAAAAGGTGGAATATCTGTCGCCCGATTTACAAGCCGTGCTACTTAAGTTGTTAAAAACTGGGCTCGTCAGCCGCAGCGACAGTTTGCGATTGATCCCCGTAGACTTTCAACTTATCACGAGCACCGCTTCAGAGATCAGCGAGTATGTCACTCAACGCTCATTTGGTCGGCAACTTTATTATGAAATCTCCTCGAACGAGCTGCATATTCCGCCACTACGAAAGCGTAAAGAAGACATTGAATTTCTCGTCCAGCAGCTTATCAGCCATTATGAACGCCGCCACAATGTGACGATCTCGATAGAGCCAGTCGCACTGGAAGCGTTGATGAATTTTCGTTGGTCAGGCAACAACTCTGAATTAAGAAATCGAACTGAGCGAATTTTGCTTAACCGCAGTTCCAACTTAATCAAGCTGAACGATATTCCTGAAGACATTAAACTGAATTCTCGCCATACCGCAGAAAATACGCCAGTAATCACGTTAGAAGAAGCCGAGAGAAGAGCTATCGTTCAAGCTTGGAATCAGTGTGATGGCAAAATGCATGATATGGCGAAAGCATTGCAAATTGGCCGCACGACCTTATGGAGAAAAATTAATAAGTTTGGGCTGCAGGAGCAAATGAAGCTGTATTAAGCCGTGAATTGGCGTTCCTATAACAAAAGTAAAACCGGCGTAAGCACGCCGGTACAGATGTACTAACGATAAGGTATCGATTAAACATCGACAGACAACTGACGAATCTGCGCTTTTAGTCCCGGGAGCATACTTGAACTGGCGCTGAATTTTCGCAACCCCACGCGAAGCAATGTTTCTGTGGCATTTGGATCGCCAGCCATCTCACCACACATACTAACCGGTATGCCCGCGCGATCGCCTGCTGCACACGTGAGCTCAATGGCTTTTAGTACCGATGGTTCAAAGTAGTTCACCAATTCAGCAACGGCGGCGTTACCTCGATCGGCGGCCATAACATATTGAGTCAAATCATTGGTGCCGATAGAGAAAAAGTCGACTTCTTGGGCTAACGCATCAGCATTTAATACCGCGGCTGGCACCTCAATCATAATACCAACGGGCAAATGAGTCGCATCCAAGCCGAGTTGGTTTGCTTGATGCGCCAACAGCGCTTTTACTTTTCTCACTTCTTCAACCTGAGCCACCATCGGTATCATCAATTGAATATTCGGTTGCTCGTGAAAGGCTCTCAGAATGGCTCGAAGTTGAGCGGTAAACAATGACTCATGTTGAAGGCACAACCGCACCCCTCTCAAACCTAAAAATGGATTATCTTCTGCTGGCATAGGATAAGCGGCTAAAGGCTTGTCACCGCCAACATCTAGACTACGAATCGTAAGTGGCTTATCACCAAGTGCGGCAGCAATATCACGATACACTTGGTATTGCACTTCCTCAGTCGGCAACTCATCACTGTTTTGAAATAGAAACTCAGTCCGGAATAGACCAACGCCCTCAGCTCCTGATGTTAGTGCATCATCAATATCTTTCGGTCCACCAATATTGGCGAATACTGGAATATGGACACCATCACAGGTGACTGCGGCTTGCTGAGCACTCGCTAGTGCACTTTGTCGGGTGCTTTGCCACTCAATTTGTTGCGCTTCTAATTCCTGTTGTATTGCATCTGAAGGAGAAAACCATAAATGCCCTCGAAAGCCATCAATAGTCACCACTTGCCCAGCACGCACAGCATCAAGGCAACCCTGAGCTTTAACGATGGCAGGAATCCCCATCGCACGAGCAAGAATCGCACTGTGAGAGGTTTTCCCTCCCTCACTCAAACAGATACCAAGCACTTTCGATTTATCAAGCCCGGCCACATCAGAAGGCATCAGGTCGCGGGCCAACAAAATACTCGGTTCCTGAATGTCGATGGCATTAGGCGTTACGCCTGTCATTTCGACCATAACTTGGCGTGCTATATCATGTACATCTGCTTCGCGTTCCCGCATGTACTGACTTTCTGCCTGGCGAAACTCTTCGGCCAACGTTTGCAGTGATTCTACCCAAGCTTGCTCGGCTATCATGCCCGTTTGAATTCGCGACTCGACCGATGCCCATAATTCTGGGTCACTGAGCATCATGCTATGAGCAGCAAATATTTCCCCTTTCGGCTGCTTCGCTTGCTCCTGCAAATGTTGAACAACCACGCCTATCGCACGCTTAACCCGTTCAATTTCATCTTGTTCACTTTGGAAATCACGTTCAGGCACTGCTGGCATTTCATGAGTAAAAAGGACAGCAGGAGCAGTAGCGATACCGTCATTGACTCGAATACCAACAACAGCACCTTCAATCTGATTTGAGGCCATGCCATCGAGCAGAGTATCTGAACTTTCTTCAGGTTCGATAATGCCTTGCTCAACCGCCTCTTTTTCTCCGAAGTGCTCATAAGCTAAGGCTTCAAATGCCTTGATTGCTTCACTGGATTGAGAGCCGAGTGCGCACAGCGTGATCGTCTCTTGGCTACGAACGCCAAGTTTCGCAATGCTGTTTAAGCTTTTCGCGTTCACACGGCGCTCGCCTTTTTTCAACCATAATTGGCAGTCAAAAGGCGCGAGTGCACCAACAATGGCCGCAGCGGGACGAGCATGTAATCCATGCGGATTTTGCACTACCCAATCAAATGTCCATTCTTGCTCAAAGTTCTCTGATACTGGCGCTATCTCAGCGGATGTTAGTGGCTGATCACCAAGGTGCTCTTGTTTTACGCTTAACGCACTCTGTGCCTCTTCGACTACCGTCGATAAAGGCAGTCCGGCGGCGGCAGCCACCGACGCCGCCATGGTTCCTTCAACAATAGGTGCCGAGATAAGGGTGACATTTTCCCTCACATGATCATCAATCAGATCCAGAGCCATTTCCGTGCTAAGCAACGCGCTGCCAAGATCCATCAACACAACAACCCCTTGTTGATCTTGTACCTGCTCAATCGCTTCCATCACGGCAATGGCATCGGTTCCGATCGGGTTCTCTGGATCATCAATCCCAGCAGCAATCGCAAGCTTGGCTTTGCCTTGCGTCATTTGGGTGGCAAGTTCTGCCACCCCTTCGGCAAGTCGACGACTATGAGATACAACTACAATTCCCACCATCTTAATTACCTGCTATTGCCTGCTGTAGTGCTTTAATCATTAACAAAGAAGAGGTTGCACCGGGATCTTGGTGACCAATACTGCGTTCACCTAAATAGCTTGCTCGCCCTTTTTTCGCCAACATTTCAATCGTGGCAACCGCGTTCGTTTCTGCTAGCTCAACCATTTCATTAAGTAAGTGATCGGCGCTCATGCCATTTTCTAACGACGCCTTCACGCTAACTAAAACGGGTAACCAAACATCACACATGGTTTTATCACCCAGCTCTGCTTTACCACGAGACACCACGCCATCCACACCGCTTTTTAGTGCATCCACTAACTCTTCAAACGTTAATTGCTCTCGAGTTCCGACAGCGGCAGCCGTACGAATAAACAGCGTGCCATACAGCGGGCCACTTGCCCCACCGACACTAGAAAGCAAGGTCATACCCGTATTCTTGAGAATGCTGCCGATATTTTGGTCCGCAAATTGCGGCAGTTTTTCAGCAACTTTTTTAAAGCCACGGTTCATATTGAGACCGTGGTCGGCGTCACCAATATCACGATCAAGGTCGGTCAGAAAATCTTGATTCTCTTGATACGTTTTTGCACATAACTCTAGCCAGTGAACGATATGTTGTTTTTCAATTTGCATGTTTGCTCTCCCCTGTTACCACTTGATCGCGGCCGTATCGACAGGAGCATCAAACAGCTCCAACATCTCTTTGTCTGCCTTTAGCAACGTAATCGAAACGCCTTCCATATCAAGTGACGTACAGAAGTTACCAACCATATTACGCACGATACGGAACCCTGCTTGCTCGCAGTTATGAGCCAGACGACGGTACACTCCGTAAAGCTCTGAAGTTGGCGTACCACCCATACCATTCACCATCACGATGTAGTCGTGTTCAGCGGCGAAAGGCTCAATGCTGGATTCCACTTCATCCCATTCACCTTCGTCACGATTCCAAATACGCAATGTGCGCTGATAAGGTGTGTTTTCAGCAACTTCAGCAAACATTTCATCCACTAACGTATCGACATCGGTGTATTTCACTCGCTTGATACCTGGTTCACCATGGATACCAACACCAAACTCAACTTCATCATCTTCCAGAACAAAAGATGGTTTACCTGCTGCGGGTACAACACAAGCATTAAGCGCCACGCCAAATGAACGACAGTGATTATTAACGCGACGAGCCAGTGCTTCACATTGCTCCAACGAATAACCTTTGCTCGCGGCAGCCCCAACTAACTTTTCAACCAATACCGTTCCAGCTACGCCACGGCGACCAGCGGTATACAGGCTGTCTTTGACTGCAACATCGTCATCCACCAACACCGACCCAACTTTGATGCCATCGGTATGAAGCAGCTCCACAGCCGTTTCAAAGTTCAACACGTCTCCGGTGTAGTTTTTAATGATAAATAGCACGCCTTCACCAGTATTCACTTGGTTGCCACATTCGTACATTTGATCTGGCGTTGGTGAAGTAAATACCTCTCCAGGGCAGGCGCCTGTCAGCATGCCTTTACCAATAAAACCAGCGTGCAAAGGTTCATGACCACAGCCACCACCAGAAACCAGTGCCACTTGCCCCGGTGTTTCCTCGTGCCACATGTAACGAGGTTCGTAGTTCGCTTTTAGCTCTGGGCGAGATAAAGCCAGACCTTCCATTTGCTGGAATACAACATCATCAATTTGGTTAATTAATTTTTTCATCGTTCTATCTCATTCCATTTATATTTTTATGTAGGGTATGAATTCATCTTAAACAGAGAAAAAGCGTGCTCAACAAAAATCAATTCGTTTCATATTGAAACGAAATCTTCGGCATTTTTGTTTCAATATGAAACGTAAAACGACAAATTTTCCTGAATAGTGATCGGCGCCATAAAGCATGCTGATGCTTATTACTTCTGACAGTCGGTTTGACACAGAGGTCATAAAAGCATGGAACAAAACCAGAGATATCCTTCACCACCTACCACACCAAACCTAATATAAACCTTATCCCTACAATGGATATTCATTGCAGTCCAAAACACACATAAAAAAGGTTAAAGGTTTGAATTATGGACAAAATTATTATCAGCCCAAGCAAATACGTCCAAGGTGAACAAGTACTTACATCTATCGCTCACTATGTGAAAACATTGGGTGAACGTCCGTTAGTAATTGCCGATGAGTTCGTGACTAACCTGGTTGGTGATGACGTCAAGCAAAGTTTTGCTGACGAAAAGCTTCCACTCACTATGAACATTTTTGGTGGCGAATGTTCGCGCGTTGAGATTGAACGCATCACGGACATTTGTGCCACTCAGAAACACGATGTCATTGTCGGTATTGGTGGTGGTAAAACGTTAGATACAGCAAAGGCTGTTGCGTTTTACACAAAAATTCCTGTCGTGGTGGTTCCTACGATTGCCTCGACTGATGCGCCAACCTCAGCGCTTGCGGTGATATACACACCTGAAGGTGAATTTGCAGAATATTTGATGATCCCTAAAAACCCAGACATGGTCATCATGGATACGTCAGTCATCGCCAAAGCCCCTGTTCGCTTACTTGTATCGGGGATGGGCGACGCGCTTTCCACCTACTTTGAAGCTCGTGCCAACATGACTTCTGGTAAGGCAACAATGGCTGGTGGGTTAGCGACGCGTTCAGCACAAGCGCTTGCGAAACTTTGCTATGAAACCTTGCTTGAAGATGGTGTAAAAGCAAAAGCTGCGGTAGAAAATGGTGTGAGCACCAAAGCGGTAGAAAACATTATTGAAGCCAATACATACCTAAGCGGTATCGGTTTTGAAAGCAGTGGTCTAGCGGGTGCTCACGCTATTCATAACGGCCTAACTAAGCTTGAAGAGTGTCATCATCTCTATCATGGTGAGAAAGTCGCGTTCGGCACACTTGTTCAGCTGGTACTAGAAAACGCAGCGATGGAAGAGATTAATACGGTTCTTGCATTCTGCCGCTCTGTAGGTCTACCAACCAACTTATTTGATATGGGCGTTAAAGAGCTTAACCACGCTAAGTTGCGCGAGGTCGCCGAAGCCTCAACGGCCGAGGGAGAAACCATCCACAATATGCCATTCCCAGTGACGGCAGAAAATGTCTACTCTGCAATTCTAACCGCTCACCAGTTGGGTCAATAACTCCCCCCCTTAAAGTGCAATGTAGTTCACTTAAGAGGAGCCGCGTAGCGATTAACAGGGTATCGGGTCTTTGATATTTTTACCGCCCTAG
>NZ_JAWOWA010000043.1:0-17139 GCF_033340195.1 Vibrio sp. 1457 | reverse complement strand
GCTACGACGATTGATAGGCGTAGCCGCTCAGATCGTAGTTTCTTGATTTAGTTCCATCGAATTACGCAACAAAGCCTTGCAGAGCAGTAAAAACCAATCTAACAGAAAGCGAATACCAACAGTTTCTTGAAGTCATGCATAGCTATAACTATAAATCCGCTAGTCGGTTCCTGAGAGATGTCATAACTCAAAAACTCACAATCAAACCTCAACAAAGTTCAGAAATTACCGATTACTTCAAGCAAACTAAATGTATCGCGAATGTAATGGAATCACTCATTGAACAAGATAACCCCCTTTACGACCATGAAACTGCCCGCCAACTGGGTGATGCTCTATATGAACTAAAGCAGAATTTACAACTCATCCGAAACCTCGCTATCGATGCACATAATTCTCAAACTGCCGAGCTGTTAGCAATGCAATTTCTGGATAGCCGTGCCTTACGTGAGCTTTACCGTCGCAAACTTGAACAAGAGAACGCTAGTGATGATATTTGAGGAATTGAAATGTAAGAATGATAAACAAACGGTGCATGATGCTACGCAGTTAGTTCAATATGGCGCCAAGCAAAATGACGACGTCACGCTGTTGGTCGAGTATTCTTCAAGTCACTCCAAGGGTGACGAACTCGGGGGAACATCGCAGTTTATCTGCGCCAACGAAATCGCTTCGGTTCCCCTGAATGCAAGAAACCAAGATGCCCGAGACATTGATTGGAGCCGTGCGATTGCTGAACTACAAAGCGCTCACCTAGCTAACCCTAATACGAAACAACCCTTCCGCCATTTTGTTGTCTCCCTCGCAGAGGGCGAACAGTTACCCCTAACCCAATGGCGAAACACGATTAAGAAGCTGATGGACCATTTAGGATATGAGCATGCTCGTTATATCGTTTTTAAGCACTCCGATACCGACAATGAACACGTCCATATTGTAGCGTCTACGACTGATTTACTTACTGGAAAAATCATTTCTAACTGGCAATCGCACCTCAAAGCCCAAGAAATCATGAGGGAGCAAGAAGTTACGCTAGGGTTACAAGCATTACAAAGCTCAGGGGAACTTCACTCAAGTTACGACACTGATGTACAAGGCGAAAAAGAGAAAACGGTGATTCGTATGATGAGAAGAAAAGTTGATACTGCAATTCGTACTTTGCAGCCCTCTTGCTCGTTGACTCTGTATGAAATGGCATTGCTCAAACAAGGAATTGAAATAGAGCTAATACCAGACAAAACAAACTCTCGATTTAAAGGTATTGCTTATCGATTTCATCAATATCGCTTTGCAGCATCCTCGCTACGAAGTGGCAATAAGTATACATTAGGTAAACTGATTCAAAATGGCGTACTGAACGCTTCATGCCTTGAAAGCACCAATTACAACAAGTGCAAAATTGAAGTGGATCAAGCCATCATTCATTTTGAGACGATTCGGAAACAGGCGATTGAACACGCTGATAAACTCAAGAAACAACTAGAGGAATACGAGCATCAGCAGTATCGTTACCTGCTGTTCTCATTTTCTCGTGCTCATGAAGCTGCTCAGCAATCACAAATGGAGTATTGGTTTGAATATGCAAAGCGTATACGTTCAACCCGTGACAAAGCGATTGTAAGAGCTATTTATGAGTGTGAACGGGGGATTTACAATGCATCCAGTATGATAAGCAACTTGTTTTATCATCTAATACTGACTGTCTTCGAGTATTCTTTTCAAAATAAGTTTAACCTCTCGATTACACCTTTGGATGAACTGGCAACAACTCAGCATGAAAAGGACCCTATCGTTCAACAGACATTCGGTAGTTAGAAAAGTGAGGCTCAGAGAGCCTCACTTATTGCTACTGATTACACAGAACTTTAATCATTTCAGCTTCATGGTTAAGGATATTGTCATGCCCTGCCCCTTCTGACCCCCACTCATCGTAGCTCATCATTATCGCTTGCTTTAAGCTCTCGGCGCGATTGTTCTCTTGATAGAACTTCTTCTTATCTTGAGGAGAGTAATTGCTAAGTCTTGAGTTACTGCTTGGCGAAATAAGACAGAGATTGCCAAATCGATCCACATCGTCCATCTTACGTGCGCCAGATGGATCGGTTTGCGGGAAGTAATGTTCAACAGAGGTTCGGAATGAAAATTGGAAATCATCAAAGTGCTTCCCAAGTTCTTTTTTACCTATACCATCAAACGACTCATCGTCAGATAGACGCTTCCACAATAGGTAGTCTAGTCGATTAAACACGAAGTTTTGGACGCCCGTCCCTTGATGCAAGACGCCAACATTATCCTCCCTAAACTCAAGTTTCGAACCACCACAAATTTCATCAAAGTAGCTATCACTCAGAGCTTCAAGATCTATCAAGTACGTACTACCATCGACTTCCAACCTTTCATTGTCAGTAGCTAGGATATTTAATATCCTTAACGCATCATTTAACCAACGCTTATAGACTAATGCTGGATTCGATACATGGAACATTGCCAATATCATGCGAATCTTTTCGTTATGGTCACTAAAGGCATTTGGATACTCAGGACTTAAACTATTACCGTTTTTATAAGCATTGAGCCTTAACAAACTCCACTTACGTTTTTCATCGTGTTGATCAGGCTTAATTATGTAGCTATCAAATAGAATTCGGTACTTAAGCAGTTGATACACAAAGTCTTTGGCACCAACCCTCAAACCATCGTCTTTAGAAATAAATGAATCGATCAGCTTCTTGTCATCTAACGAAACGTTTTCTTCTGTCTTCATAAGTTTTAAAACATGAAGCAAGAAGTTTGAGAAGTCGATAACAGTGCCAAAACGCTCTTCTTTCTCTCGATCTTCATCATCACTGTTTGAGCTGGATGTCTTGTTGGCGATAATTTCTCGTAGCGTCATTGCATCTTGCTTTTGCAGCTTGCTCGTGTGCTTATCTTGTATAGCTTCAAAGCTATGTGGCATGGTTTGCCAGTCGTCACCGAATACTTCTTTTCGCAAGTCAGATTGAAAGCCCATCTGCGTATAGCGCTTCATATTCGAGCAAGCATCCCAAATTGTAGAAAAGCAGCTTCTTTCCTCATCACCGAGCGTAGCCATAAACTTCGCTTTCAATACTTCATGTTTTTCTAACTGCTCGCCACGGTTATTCATGATCTCAAAGTAGTGGTTGAGATCGGTTTGCGGTGGAACAACAACTCTTAGTATAGTGACGCTTTCTAACAAGTAGTCGAAAAAACGCTTAGTTTTATCGTCTGCGTCTAACCCTTTGGTTTTGAAGTAACGCTGAATAATGTTAAAGGCAGCATGGATGTTAGGCTCTTCAGACTCGCCATTATTGTTACCTGTATAGATATCATTTAACGCTCTGGAAGACTTTGGGCGGCTATCAAAGGTTAAATTAATATTTAGCCCTTCGAGTTTGTCGGCACCCAGCACCTTACGGTGTTTCAGATACGCTAATAATATAGAGAGCGTGGTATGTCTTTGCTGTCCATCAATGGTTTCGTACACTACATCAGTTTGGTGCGTGTGATTTGTACGCTGATAAACGACGAGGCTACCCAGATAATATTTAGCTTGTTTGGCAGTAGCTGTTTCATCAGATTGAGTAATAAGCCCTGCGGCATCACTGATATCTTGAATTAGCTGCTCAATCTCTGTCGCACCCCAAGCGTAGTTACGCTGGTAGATAGGAATTACATATTGAGTTTTACTATCGAAAAGGTCTTTAACTGATAACTGTTCTACTTGGTTCGAATCACTCATTTACACTTCCCGATTTCATTGCTTCAATTGATGCCTGCACGTCCTCAGCGTTATTGAACTTAGGTTCTTGGATATAACGGGGCTGATAGTTCAGTACCTGCTGAGGGTGAACGGCTTTGCTAATAGCCCTGAAGAGTCCACTTCGAGCTTTGGCGTGATTATCTACCGACTCCATACCAATACGCTGCAAATCAAGACGTAAGAAATACGCCCAGCGATAACAGATCTGTGCTGCTTTATCTAATTCCACATCACCAAACTTATCGTAGTAGTACATCACCGCACACAAGAACAGGTTTCGCACATAGCTATCCCCTTTGCGATTACTGCCACTGTATTTTGTGTGCTCCTTTACAAATGAAGCTAGCCTTGCATCCTTGCCAACAAACAACTTAGAGTGAATCGCCATATAGTGCTGAATGTACTCAAAGAACCGTTTTCCGTTGATCATCACTTGGTCAACTCGGAATGGATAACCCTTAGTTTGCTTGTCCCATTTTCTCGCAGGATCGGCATTGAAGGTTTCAATCGCGTAATCAAGCGCAAGCATTGCATCAACATAGGCGTACTGAGTACTGTCTAGGTTAATGCCTTTGAATACATCAATGTTATGGCGACTAAACTGGATGCCGTAGTCACCGTCAATCCAGCGGCGCATACGAAACAGAAACTCCCCCATGATGGTGTGCAAGTTCGCCGACTCATCATCAGGGTTGACGCCCTGCTCCCACAAGCTTACGTGGTGAAGACGCTCGTTTTGCTCTGTTGAGTCCATCATTTCACGTAGGTGGTAAGCCTTTAGTAGATCGTGAGGGGCAAGTGCTTTACCACGGGCATTTTGTGAATCGAAGAACTGAAACGCTTCACTCAGGTCATCCAGCGTTACTTGAATAAGCTCACACTTATTAAGAACAAAATTGAGTAGTTCCTGCTTTTCTGTAGCAGGCAGATTCGCTACCCGTTCAGAGATAATTTGCGCATTGTTCTTGAGGCTTTCGATACTGACTGAGGATTCAAATTGGTGCTCAAGCAGAGTTGATGAGATGGTTTTCTCTTTTCCATCCAGAATAGTGCAAAGTAGCGTTAAGGTAAGAAGGCGCTGCTGACCATCAACGATGTTGAGGCCACCTTCCCCCCCACTTTCTGAATCTTTGTCTTGATGCAGTACCACCGTACCAAGCCGATAACAAAGCTTAGTACGATGGTTAAAAATATCATCAATCAGTTGATTAACATGCTTTGGCTGCCATTTGTATGGGCGTTGGTACTCAGGAATCGTGAGTTTTTGCTCCAACAACTGTGCAATGGTTTGAGGTTGATTAAAGACAATTGCCATAATTACGCCACCTACTCAATAATAGCTTCAGTTAGAGACAGTTGAGTAGCTTGAAACTCTTTTAAGCGAGCTTTATGTTGGTCGCATAGTATCACTGACTCTTTAAACGCAGACAGAATAATCCTAGTTATAATATCAATTTTATATAGCTTAGCTTTGTTGATGCTGGTGACCATTTTGTGCGTTCGCTCAGTTTATCTTTTCTAATCAGTATACCGTAATCAACATATGAATCCGATAGTCTATCGATAAGCATAACGTGCTGTTATGCATAAAAAAGTAAAAGGATTCCACTGAGCAACAACTCAGTGGAATATGGCTAAAGGCATACTAAGCAACTTGGTAGGTGCCGCCCTTTATTTCCAAATGACCTAATTGAACTTGCTCAGACAGTATTGTTTCTGTTCTATCTTTCATCGCTTTACTTGTGCTAGAAAAACCGAGTACTTCCGTAATCGACTTAACTAGGTCATCGCTAGATATAGAGAAAGTATCCTTAACAGTCTCTATTGCGGCTTTTGCGATTTCACCATCATAGATCAAATCATACTTGCGCTCGTTTGATGGTAGTTCAACTCGATTACGAATCGTAATTTCACCTTGGCTTTTAGCAATAATGAATTCACCGTCTAATTCAACTTTACCTTGCCGATTGAGTAAACCGATACCATCTAGAATCGATCGATTTATCCGAGCACCACTTCGTGAGCTACCCACCGCAGACAAAAGACGAATAGTTAGATGTTTGACGTGAATTGGAGATTCAAGCTCTACAACTTTGAGAATATCCTCTGCTAGGGCAGTCGTGCTTGCTTCTGGGATCGTATCGCCATACCCAAGGTATAACTGCTCTGTAGGGAAAACTTGGTAAACGGCAGCAGATGCCTGATGTTCAACTTCCACCCTTTCAATCGCCGCTTTTGGCTTTGATTTTACAGTCTCTTCAACAATAGGCTCTGAATCATAGGCTTCATAATAAGCAATAGCTGACTTGATAGCATCATTTAGCCTTTCTGTTTCTTTATGACGGTTGCGGAACCAATCAGTACTCCAAATGCGGTGGAAGCGCCAACCAAGTCCTTCAAGGACACTCTGACGAATACGGTCTCTATCACGTGCGCTCTTTGAACTATGGTATGTCGCGCCATCACACTCTACTGCAAGCATATAGCGACCAGGTTTATTTGGATCTCTCACTGCAATATCAATATAGAAACCTGCACAACCTACTTGTGGTTGAACTTGATAACCTAGAGAGCGAATTGAAGAAATCACGTCCTCTTCAAAAGGTGAATCAGGTGCCTTGCCTGTTTCTTCTCGCTTAACGAGATCACCTGTTTCAGCATAATGTAAGAAGTTCTTCAGCGCTCGAACACCAAACGGAGATGCCTCAGTCGTTGGCATCTCATCACCTTTGAAGTTACTGAATACTTCCATACACATACGAGCACGTGAGATAAGAACGTTGAGTCTTCGTTCACCACCATCACTGTTTAGTGGACCGAAACTCATTGGCAAGCGACCTTCGTTCGTCTTACCATAGCCGATACTGATATATATGGTGTCACGCTCGTCACCCTGCACGTTTTCAAGGTTTTTAATAAAGAAGTCTTCCCCCTCCTCATGCTTTCCAAAGAAGTTCTCAAGATCTGGGTTCGCTTTTCTTAGTCGTTCAACTTCCAGAAGGATTGCATCACGCTGAGCTGTACTGAATGCAACAACACCTAGTGTTTGATTTGGCGTTGTCTTAGCATGTTTAATTACAGCTTCTGCAACCTCTGTCGCCTCTCCCACGTTACTTCGAGAGCCACCACGATCGTATGTAGTATTCGGCAAGTAGTTAAAACTCAAACCTTTCGCATGAGGGTTAATGCCCGACGAAGGGAAAATCATCAGCTTATTGTCATAAAACTCTTGGTTAGACACTGCAATCAATGACTCATGACGGCTACGGTAATGCCATTTAAGCATCTTTTCTGGTGTACCTGACGCTAAGAACATGCCCAGAATACTTTCCATATCCGCAGTTAGACTTTCTTCTGCGTCTTCATCATCTAAGATTAATTGTTTGCCGAAGAAACTTGTTGGCGGCATCTGCTTGGTATCACCAACCACGATAACCTGCTTACCACGCATAATAGCCCCAAGTGCATCAGCGACTTTAACCTGTGAGGCTTCATCGAAGATTACCAAATCGAAATCAACCACACCTGGCTCTAAATAAGTCGCTATCGACATTGGACTCATCATAAATACGGGCTTGATCTGCTGGATCACACGACCTGATTTATTAAGCAGTCTTCTGATTGGCATTTGACGTCGCTTCTTATTGAACTCTCGTCTTAAAGTTTCAACTTCACCTCTTGCTGATGGGTTGGGTAAATTATCGTAGAGCTGCTTAACTAATGACTCTTGAGCAAAGTGGAATAGTCGCCCGTCTATGAAGCTAAACTGCTCAATCTGTTTTTCATGCTCAACTCGATCGAAATAACGGATTTCATCTCTTGAATCATACTGATGTTCAACAAGTGAGCGATAAAACGTATATTTGAAGCAGTCACGGAAAAGTGTTGGCACATTAGCCCAAGTAAATGCCTCCTGTTTCCATTTTGAAAGTCCAATTCGGTCTAACTCAGCTCCTAAGCGGTTAAAGCGAGTTAGAGGGTAAAGCTTTTGAATATCTTTCCCCAACAACTCAACATCACCAATAGATAAAGAGTCACAACAGTCAGTAAAGTTCGTCAGATCTAGCTGAAGTAATGAAGCTAATTCGCTCAGCATACCTTC
The DNA here is from genome assembly GCF_033340195.1 of Vibrio sp. 1457. NCBI lineage: Bacteria > Pseudomonadati > Pseudomonadota > Gammaproteobacteria > Vibrionales > Vibrionaceae > Vibrio > Vibrio sp. 1457. The sequence continues at coordinate 9,256 of NZ_JAWOWA010000043.1, read as the reverse complement.
ACGCTTACTGATTAACTCTTTTACATGGTTAAGCTCTGTTGTGGTAAATCCAATTTCCTTTGAAGGGTCTAAGTACTGCGCAGCACTCGCATCGAGTGAGCCAGACTTAATTCCTGAATGGCACTGGTGAACCCATTGAAGCGGTTTTAAGATCGCTATCCAGTCAGTACTCTCATTTTTAAAATGGCTACCGATAGTATCTATTGCTAGTTGTGCAGAATCGATGAAGCGCTTTTGAGTCGAGCGATATTCCAATACGGTATCAATTTTTTCAATCCATTCACTTGCACCACCAGCAAGTCCATTCTTACACATGCCAGAATAAGTACTTTTCGCTCTTCGATAATCACCTGATAAGAATCGCCACCATTTGTGACCAGTCGTCAGCAATGATCCACGAACAGGCATCCAATCGTAATCTAAAGCGCTATCGACAAAGTAATCAGATAACTCTGCCTTTTGATCTTGTAGGGTTGCACCTTGAAGAGCGAACTCGAGTATCGCATCACCTTTAGACTCCCAAGCGGAAGAGTTCGCATCAACGCTTTCAAGCTCAGGTCTATCTGCAATAAGAGAAAGCCCCTCTAAAACCGAGATACAGTCTGTGTAATTAGTGATAGGTGAAACATAACCAGCGCATGTATGAAGGCCTTTAACCTGGGTGATAATTTCTTGCTGTGTTTCTTCTAATTCAGAGACGAGCTTTTGAGCCAGCTTGTCATCAGACGGCGAATAATCTTTAAGGGTTGTTGATGAAAACAGATTAAGGCTTGGCGCATCGTGCTCACTTAAATAGTCAACAGCCTCAGTTATCTTCGCCAGGGCAGATAAGTAATAACTCTTATCCCATACATTTAAATCAAAGTCGGTACTAGGCAGTTCATCCAAGTCGATTGAAGCGTCAGTAATGATTCGCTCAAACTGTGAGCTATAACCTAGAGCATCATGATAACTCACTTCGGTCTTAGCAATGCTTTCATTCACCGACAGACAGTAATCATCCAGCTTATTACGAAGAGATACCAAGCGGTCAATATCGTCACTTCTCTCTGGAGTGACAGGAGCGTACTGCATCAATGTACTTTCTAATGAAGAAAGTACTGATTTCTTGTTCGCTTTGTGGGAGTGTAACTCTAATACTGAATCACCAATATGGCAGTTATCTAGTCGGCGTTTAACAACATCAAGCGCCGCCATTTTTTCAGCAACAAACAGCACTTTTTTATTATCAGCTAAAGCCTGAGAGATGATGTTTGTGATGGTTTGTGATTTACCTGTACCAGGAGGGCCTTGAATAACAAGATTGGCCCCTGATTTTGCAGCTAATACGGCTTCAGTTTGGCTCGAATCCGAATCTAAAACCAGTTGAATTTCTTCAACACGGTTTACGTCCATTGGTGTTGAGTCAAGCAAAGTTGCATCACGTTCAAAACCTTCCGTAAACAGCTTTTGAACTAAGCTATTTTCCGATGGTTTTTTACCTTCAGGCCATACTTCATCTGATAAGTCCTGATACATCTGAAACTTACCAAAAGAGAAGAAACTTAATACGATTTTATTACTTTCTACCGACCAACGCTTTTCACCTGAAATTGCATTCGCAACTGAATCTAAGTAGCCTTGAAAGTCATAACCCTTTTCTCCTTCTTCAAAGTCAGGTAAGACAATACCGAACTCCATTTTAAGCTTAGCGGCAAGGGTAAGGTTTGTTCCTAGTTCTGATTCTGTGTAGCGAATTTTGTATGCATCACCCGCATCAGCTCGGAAAATTTCGACAGGGATAAGTACTAAGGGAGCATGTCTCGGTTTGTCAGAATTAGCGTCTTCAAACCACTTAACGAAACCAAGAGCAAGATAAAGTAGATCAACACCCTGTTCTTGGACAAAGGTCGTAGCTTCCGTGCTCAGCTTTAGTAGGCGAGTATCGAGTGATTTTCTAAATAACTGAGTTTGCAGAGCGTTATCAGCGTGCCTTTTATCACCATTTGTTTCTTCAAGATGAGCTGTCAAATCAGTTAAAGATATCGAATTGCTATCCTCTTTCTCTAGAGAATCAGGAGCTGGAAGAAATGACATTGTCTTTGAGTCTTCAACCAAATGTTGAAACACTTGCTCGGACTTTTCGTCAACAATGTCTAGAATTTTGGCTCCCTTGCCGACATTAAGTAATGTATTTCCTCTAAGCCCCATATCAAGGAGTTCTTGACGGCTTTTATCAAAAATATCTTTAAGATTCGAGTTCATGTTGCTGTTAAACCTTATATTTCGTTAACCGTATTGTATAGAAACTGATTAAGCAATACACAACTATGGATCAAAAACTGATTGTTTAACAAATACATTAATCACATGATTAATAGCCAGCAACAGGCTTCAGTGAGGCGTTACGCAACCATATTTTGTACTCTTTTGCTAGAGGTGACACTGATACTCTGGCTTTTTGCTCCTTTCCTCCGTATCTTCCAAGCACAAACCCAAGCTTAGTCAGCAGTGCTTTTAAATAACTTGTGGCTTTGTAAGTCTGCTCCGCTTTATCTAAGCTGGGGAATTTCAAGTGCGGTGGGAAATAGAGGTCAAGGCCATCACCATCCATCTTTCTCAATACGTCGGCTACAGAAGATTTAAATAAGAAGTGATTCGACTTTTCTTCTTCGAAGTTATAGCCATCAAACACTACGAGATAAATCATATTCGCTATGTATTCTTTCTGCCTTGAATAAATACCGAGCTTTAGAAGACTCGATTTGTCCAACACAAACGGGAGGTGAGCAAATAGCTCTCTATCGAAGTTATCATCAAACTTTACATGCTCTACATTGATTTTGTCTAAGTTGTAGATCATTTTGATCTCAAACTTTCTGACCTCTGCTAAAGCTATTGACGATAGTGCATTACAACGTTGTTTGGTGGCAAATTCCGTCGATGTTATATCAACCGCTTTCACGACTGCAATTTGCTGTTGGGCTTTGAATTCAACATCAAACTGCCTTTTATGTTTGGAAAGGGCAGTATTGTGCTGCATAGAATTTTCACAAGAGACTGCAAAGCCAAGCTTTTCTAGTGTAAATCGCATTGATAGAGCTAGATGCTCATTAAGCTCTCGCTTTTGCCTTTCGAATTTCAACCTTTCTGTATAACGTAGCCCGAGATGTGAGTGGCGGTGTTTTTCAAGACAGTCGTTAGATTGGTTATTACGAGAGCTTTTCAAATCGCCACACCAAAAGTTATATTCCTTTGCACATCGAAATCGCCTCGAGAAATTAACTAACTCTCTTGGTATCAAGGTGGATTCACAGATGACATTCACTGTGTTGGTATAGTTTTCAATAATCGAAAAACCAGCACCTAAACATGGAGATGCAATGACAGCTTTGTACTTTGTCACTTCTCGATTTGGATCTTTTAGAAAAGCTTTCTGAGCTGGCATATCTCGATTATCACTATGCAGCACAAGTACACCGTCATTTAAAGCTTTCGTCTCGCAATCTAAACCCAGATGATTTTGATAGCCTAGCTGACCAACGACTTGTTTCAGTGTTTGAAGATTGTCAAACAGAAACACTTTATCCCCCTCTAATACAGTTCGAATCTGCTTAGGATTTAAAAGTTCCTTTTTGTTCAAGATCGTTGCGTTAAGGGTTTTATAAGGGTTTTCTGCGCACTCAACTACTGACAGTTCCCCACGAATTTGCTTGAGAAAGGATAATGAGTTATCTGTAAGATCAGCGTCAGCTACTATTACCCTTGGTACAGTTTTTAAAATATGAACTAGTGCATCAAACACTCTATCTGCTTGCATCGTTCGACTGTTCTCGCTACATACGAGAGTCTTGTAGACCTTCTCAAACTCATCGATAAGTAAAGTATGTGATGAGCATATCTTCTCGAAGAGATGGGGTTTCCAAATACTATTAATTACACTCCCCATGCTGTTGGCTTGTCCTAACTTCATTAGATCTTGCTCTTGATAGGACGCACAGCTTACTTCCAAACAAAATTGCTCCACTAACGAAATCAAATGCGAAATATAAGTCACATTTTTATCTGCCGAAGCGCTACGAGCAATAGGAGTATATACATAGCTTGTTTTACCCACTCCTGTCGCAGCGATAATTGCCGTGGTTGACGGGAGTTGAGAGAGTTCTAAACCTCTCAAGCTGTCTACTCGCTGATAGTTATCAGATGAATTGATTTTAAAGTCACGCTCTACAGCCTCTTTCACCCTTTCTATCTTGCGCTCAAGACATCGAATGAAAGGTGCTTTCAAACTATCATCCTGAATATATGCTGCTGCACACTGTTTAGCACAAGAAAAAACAAACGGAATTTTTATGATCGCTATCTTCGCTGCTAGCTGAGCAAGGTTTCCAGAGCGCGTTAACTCAAATGCTTTACATAAGTACTCAAGCTTTGCATTTTTAGGATGCGGGAGGGACTCCGAAATTGACAAATCAAACACAGAACAACCTAGCCCTAAGTAATTCTCTTGTAATATCCTGACTGCGTCTTTGCGAAAATTTTGGCTGTCAATAGCAATGGTTACACGATAGTTTGCATATCGATAATATTCACAAACTTTCTGGAGATTTTTTTTATCTAAAGGGGTTACGATTGTTGCTGTTTCTGACTGGAAATTGATTTTGCCTGATGCCTTAACAACGATACTTTTCGTTTGTCTTTCTTGCTCAACTAAATGAGCAAAATTATGATTTTTAGCTACTAGTTTCATTATTTTTATTCTTATTCTTATTCTTATTCTAGTTTTTTGAAGCAGGCACTGAGCGCCTGTATATCTATGTTGATTGCTCTATATTTGTTCAGATAAATGCTGTTCTAAGCGGCCTTCGAGACGGTACCTCTCTGCCATTGAGAACTCATATTCTTGTTGTAACCTTTGGTTTTGCTCCATGAGTTGATGAGCTTGAATTTCTAGCTGTCGATTCATGACATTAAGCTCAGTTATCACTCTCTGATTTTCAGCATCTCTGTCTTGTAAGCTTTCAATTTCTATCTGACATTGCTCTAGTTGCATGAGCTGAGCTTTAGTCTCAAAAAGTTCTTCCATCTTTGCTTGAGACTCAATCGCCTTCCCTTCCAATACTACTAACTGGCCCCTCAACTCATCGATGAGTTCGCCACTTTCTATCAACTGAAGTGATAGCATTGATTTTTCAACGTCGTCTTGAGCAGATTTTTCAGCTAGGGCATTGTTAATCTCTTCCTGTGTCTGCCGCCATATGCTTTCAATATCCACCTGAATCGAACCCATTAGCTTTTGGGAAAAAGCCTGCGGAATAGGCTCTAACGCCAGGTTTTGAGAATGGAACTCCCAGTACGCTTCATAAGCCGCTCTCGATTTGTTGAACTTACCGCCGACCGCTTCATTCAATTGAGTCACGTTTTCAATTGGCTCCCCTGAGTTTTCGCCCTCTTTCATTGCTTTGTAGTAATCAGAGAATGGCTTTCCTTTTTGGGGGCTATATCCCAACGATTTCAGTTTCTCTACAAACGATGCTTCCATCAGCAAGTAAGTTTGGTCTGTAAAGTTAGTTTGTTCGGTATGTCCGTCAGTAAGTAAGTTACTTATAGTCTGCTCACTGACTGACTTTGTTTGGTTGTAATTTTGTTTTTTCATTTTTGATTTTCCGACTTATGTGTTGAACATGACTTCACTTTAAAATCTCTGTACCATACACAAAATAACCAAAAAACCACCCAACCATGTTGACATGAGATATAAAGAACTAGAAGCCGAATTAGTATCCAACCTTGAAAAACTCAAAGCTAGTGCATCTCACAAAGGGCTTAACCTCCTCAAAAAGAAGTGTCATAAGAGTTCAGGAATTCTGGTTTCAACAGCATTTTCTCAACCACAATTGTCAGCCCATTATTCAAGCTTAATTTCAGATACCATTCCTTTTTGCAGGAAATATGAAGGCCTGAAGCCACAAAGTGTTGAAGAGTTAATACGCTACTGTGGTGGACTAAGCACAGCTATAAATAACATCCAATATGCTTACGAATTCGAATTACCGATGAGGGTGGAAGTAGATGATGATTTAGAGTTCTTACTTTTTTCGTTAGAAAGCGTTTTGCTAAAAGCAAGGAGTGCAACTAACCAAACTAAAAAATGGATACCTTTTGAAATCGCTCAAGAGCAAGGGCGATTAAATCTTTTTGAGTCCCAATACAAAACTCGTTTGCCTATGTGTGCTGTTTGTTGGAAACGGACATTTTCATCCAGTTACTATTGTAAAGAGCACCATTCCATTCACAACAAAAAAGCGTACAACTCGGCCGTACGAAAGGTTCTATCATTTACGGGAAGACACTCTTCTAACTCAGAGTTAAAAGATTTTTCCAATGCATATAGAAAGAAGAACGGAAAGCAAAGAGGCCTAGCTGCTAAGTTGTTCAGCATGGTGAACGATAGCATCCCAGCAGTAGTTGATGTTCTCAGTTATCAAACCGATGAACACTGGGAGTCATATGCCGAATCGATAATTCTCTATGCTAAAAATAACTACCCTACTAGCTTTCATCGCTTACAACAGGCCGATAGTTTAACTCAATTCTCCAGCTTTAATTCTCTTCTAGGTTGGGGATTCATGGTTATCGAAAGCCTCGATGACTCGGAGGGTGAATCTTCACGATGGGAAGCTTCTGAAGAATTAAATCATTTCAATAACGGTCAATTGAGGTTTGCTATTCTGAGCATTTTAGCGAGGTATGAAGCTACGCAGCGCATATATCAGCCATTGAAGTCGGGTCCTATGAAAGGCTATGGTGCAGACGTGGAGCGCCGAGAAATTTTGTGTGAACTCTACCGTAAGCAGTTAGAAGATAACGGACGAGTCAACTTATCCCAAATTGCCAGAGAAATGGGACTCTCTAGGCAAAGAGTGAGTGTGTTAGTGAAAGAGCTTCTGTTTATGTAAAAAGTGCATTTGTTCAGTTTATATATATAACCTACCAAAAATGTACTTTTCTGAATGCACAAGCAACAAGCGCTTGTGCTGACCTATAGTCCGACCAATCAAGCTTAACCTCGCTAACTCGAAAGTGGACAAATGTGAGTTACACGTCATCTGGTAAACCACTAACATCAGATTAGTAAAAGTATCTTTAAACCTTAAACGCTTGTATGTCCATGATCGGGGTTGAATACTATTACCGTTATTGAGGTAGTAATGGCTAAGTAGCTATATCAGCGTAGTCCCGTTTGCCTTGTTTGTTTTGCTATCGTTTCCTTATCAATACAAAAGGCCAGAGATAAACTGTTGATTAGCACTTTGTTGTGCTGTTTCCTGTTGGTTGTTTTGTAATGAAGTTGGGGCATGAGGCCAAGACGATTCATGGGTATAGCCAATCAGCTCGTAGCTTCTTGATTTATTTTCATTATTTTACCGATAAAGCCTAGTTAATACATGATGTTAGTCTAATATCTATAGAGAGATTACTGAAAGTTACCCATTAACTTGTATTGCGGTGTTGTGAGTGTCCTTGTGTTACATAAATATAAATTTAGCCCTTGGTTGTTTTGGACATTAACCATAATGTATGGCGTCTTTAGTTATATGATCGTCTATCTAGTAACGGATAAGTTTCTCGAAAGACAAATCCAACAAGTAAAAGAGACAATTCAGCATGACGTAGCGTTAGTTAGATATAGTATTGAATCGAATATATTTCGTGATACTTACCTTGCAGATAGCTTCGCGTCGGTGGTGTCATTAGACCCTGATTTCGCAACAAAAAATTGGAACTCTGTATCCAGTCAATTTTTATCCAAAGCTGCGTTTGTTAGAAATATCGGACTAGCACCCAACGACATCATATCTCATGTATATCCTTTAGAAGGTAATGAAAGGGCGATTGGGTTGGACTTTAGAACTGTTCCAAATCAGTACGAAACCGTTCGGATAGCTAAAGATACTCAAAAAGTTTTCATAGCAGGGCCATTAGAACTGGTGCAAGGAGGAACAGCTCTTATTGCAAGATACCCAATATTTACAGACTCCCCTAAAAACAAAAATTACTGGGGTGGCCTAAGTGTCGTTATAAATTATGACAAACTAATAGAAGCTTCAAAAATACAAGATGTTAGCGGCGCAAACATTGCGCTAGTTGCCAGCAACTCAAATGGAGAGAGTAATAGACTTATTGAGGGTAACAATATTGCTGTTGAGAACTATGATATAAGCTACCCCATATACTTGCCAAATAACAATTGGACCTTATTTGCTTCATATAAAGACTTTAGTGAAATCGAGAGCATATACAAATTTAAAATGATTTTCATGACCCTTGGGATTGCAACTTTTTCCATTGGCTATTTTCTTCTAATAGCGTTAGTCAAAAACTACTTACGTGCTCAAAACTTGTCATTACATGATGAGCTTACTCAATTACCTAATCGCCGTTACTTATTTCAAAAAATGACTAAAATAATGTCGAGAGAGGGTTCAATCGTTGAGTTTACTGTTCTTAATATCGATTTAAATAAGTTCAAACAAATTAATGATTCCCTAGGGCATGAGGCTGGTGATGAAGTCTTGAAGCATATAGCCTCATCCTTAAATCGTTGCTTGCGTTCATCTGATTTCATTTCAAGATTTGGAGGCGACGAATTCATTGTTATCTTACACCGAGTATCAAATGAAGAGGATGTGGATAAAGTAATCCATAAGATGCATCTTTGCCTTGAGTCCAGCCCTTTACACTGGAATAGTCAAAAAATATGGATTTCATTAAGTATCGGAAGTTACACCTTTAAAAGTAAGGCAAATCCAAAGCTTATTAATGAAGTATTGTCCAATGCAGATAAAAGCATGTACTTCAATAAATCATCTGCAAAGAACAAAGACATAGAGTTTTTCATTTAAAAAGAAATATCGCACATCAATTATATAGGTTTGAATTTGAGCTGAGGGATTATATAAACTGATTGATTTAATCATTGAGCTAAAATTATTGAGTAACAACGCTAGCAAACTTAGGGGCATAAATGAGCCAGCACAGATCTAGCTGGCTCGAAGATGGACAGAAGTTACTTAGAGCTTCTACTTTAAAGTAGCAAAACATGAATAACGTCAAGTATGGAAAATTCACTTAAGTTAAGTGTCCACTCTGACTGGAGCAGATCAAATTGAAGAGATATCTGAGTCTGTACAACCATGCCCAAAAACTATACCTCTTCGTGGGCTAATATTTAGTTTGGAAAGTTTCTGATAAGCCGATATGTAATTTTGGTATT
>NZ_JAWOWA010000042.1:0-21043 GCF_033340195.1 Vibrio sp. 1457 | reverse complement strand
GGCGCTGGACTAAACAAAGGCCCCCTTTTAGGGGGCTCACACAAAGCCACCTTCTTTAGAAGGTGGTAATTTACTTGTCTGGCGTTTGGAATGAGATATAGCGAGAGTGTGTGATAAGAGGATGGCTACCAACACTGTCCCTTTTCAATATATCCAAACCACGTCATTCCGACGAGCCTAGGCGAGATCAGGAATCTTGTTGAGGCACACTCTTTTACTCAGAGTTTCCCTAAAAATCATCAGTATTCTGAAAACTGATTCTGAATCACGCTCGTTCCTCGCTGTTCAGAATGACAGTGGTAGAATGGCTTTTTATCATCATTTTCCAGATACAAAAAAGGTTGGCACTGAGCCAACCTTTCTTTTCAAAACAAGCTTTTCAAAACAAGCGAGAGCTTATTTAATCTCGATACCTTGAGCTTGCATATCGGCATGGTAAGAAGAGCGCACAAATGGACCACACGCTGCATGCGTGAAGCCAAGTTCTAGTGCAACTTCTTTTAGCTCGTCAAACTCTGATGGTGGAACGTAACGTTCTACTGGCAAGTGGTGACGGCTTGGCGCTAGGTACTGGCCTAGAGTCAGCATCGTTACGCCGTGTGCGCGTAGATCTTTCAGTACTTCGATGATTTCTTCTTTGGTTTCACCAAGGCCCATCATCAAACCAGACTTGGTCGGTACATCGGGATGCTGCTCTTTGAACTTCTTAAGAAGCTCAAGTGACCATTTATAGTTCGCACCTGGGCGAGCTTTACGGTAAAGACGTGGCGCTGTTTCTAAGTTGTGGTTGAAGACATCTGGCGGATTGTCTTTCATTAGATCAAGCGCTACATCCATGCGACCACGGAAGTCAGGAACCAGTGTTTCAATCTTAATATGCGGGTTTAACGCACGGATCTCGCGGTTACAATCGGCAAAGTGTTGTGCACCGCCGTCACGCAGATCGTCACGGTCAACAGAAGTGATTACTACGTATTTCAGCTTCATATCGGCAATGGTTTTCGCCAGTTTTTGAGGCTCTTCTGCTTCCGGTGGTAATGGGCGGCCATGAGCAACGTCACAGAAAGGACAACGACGAGTACAAATAGCACCTAAGATCATGAAGGTTGCTGTACCGTGGTTAAAACATTCCGCTAGGTTCGGGCAAGATGCTTCTTCACATACGGAGTGAAGTTTATTCTTACGCATCGCCGCTTTGATGTCTTGAATTCGTTGGCTGTCGGCTGGTAGCTTGATCTTCATCCAATCAGGCTTACGTAGCACTTCTTTCTGCTCTGTAGGCATGTTCTTTACGGGAATCAATGCCATTTTATCGGCGTCACGATATTTAACGCCTTTTTCCATCTGGATTGGTTTGCTCATGCTTTATTACCTTGAGAAGGTGCTTCTGTGCTGAATTCTACTTGCTCATAATCGAGCAAAGTAACGAGTTCTTCTATTAATTGTTTTTCTACGGCTTCTACATTGTCTGGGCCGCCAAATTGGCTGACCTGAACCATTTCCATACCTTCATAACCACAAGGGTTAATACGCAGAAACGGTGTTAAATCCATATTTACGTTCAAGGCTAAACCATGAAACGAGCATCCTTTACGAATGCGTAAACCGAGAGAGCATATTTTCTTACCGGCAACGTAGACACCTGGTGCGTCAGGTCGCGCGGCTGAGTCAATATTGTATGCTTTTAGCGTGTTGATCACGAGGCTCTCGATTGTGGTAACGAGATCTCGTACACCTAATTTTTTGCGGCGTAGGTTGATCAAGAAGTAGGCGACCAACTGACCAGGGCCATGATACGTAACCTGGCCTCCGCGATCACTTTGTACAACAGGAATATCGCCAGTGTTAATCAAGTGCTCAGCTTTACCTGCCTGTCCTTGCGTAAATACTGGGTTATGTTCTACCAACCAGACTTCATCACGGGTTTCTTCTGTGCGTTGGTCGGTGAACTCATGCATCGCCTTCCATACAGGCTCATAGTCTTGGCGGCCAAGTCGTTTTACAACAAGTTGGTGTTGCATGGGAATTCCTGTTGCTAATATATAAAGTTTTTGGATTATAAACCGGATAACCCTGATGCTCTACCGCTGCGTAACAGATTTTTAACTGAAAGCGATGTAAAGCCTCGTTATCTCTTTGATAAGTAATAAAAAAGCAGCCAGGGCTGCTTTCAAAAAAAATTTAATATATCAAAAAATTATAGAACCATGCGTACGATGTCAATTTCACCTAACTCTTTGTACAGTGTCTCAACCTGCTCGATAGAGGTTGCAGTAATGTTGATTGACACAGAGTGGTAGTTGCCCTTAGCACTTGGTTTAACGGTCGGGCTGTAGTCACCTGGAGCATGGCGCTGAATAACTTCAAGAACAAGCTCTGGAAGTTCAGGCTTTGCATGACCCATTACCTTGTAAGTAAATGAACAAGGGAACTCAAGCAGGTCTTTTAATTTTGCATCAGAGTTGATGGTTAGCATATCGATAACTCCAGTAGATATTCGTTGCGGTGCGAAATAGTACAGTCAAATTAGGGGGAACTCAAGACGAGGAGCTCAAACTTAAAAAGCCGCCCATTCAGGCGGCTTTGCGAATAAGTTTGCTACTCTAACGTTCTTTTTAGAAGAAGCTCTTGAATAACAATACGATGTAATCCCACATGCGGCTAAATAGACTACCTTGCTCTACGGTTTCTAGTGCCATTAGTGGGTACTCGGCAATATCTTCACCATCGATCTGATAGTATAGCTTACCAACTACATCACCTTTATTAATTGGGGCTTCTAGCTCTTTTTCAAGGACGAAGCTTGCTTTTAGGTTTTTCGCTTCACCACGCGGTAGTGTTACGTAAGTATCTTGGTCAAGACCCAGTGCTACGGTGTCTTTGTTACCCATCCACACTTTTTCTTCTACGAACGTTTCACCTGCTTTGTGCGGTGCCACTGTTTCGAAGAAGCGGAAGCCGTAGCTTAGCAGCTTTTTGCTTTCTGACTTACGAGCATTGGCATCTTTAGTACCCATAACGACCGCAACCAAGCGCATTTGACCTTCAGTTGCTGAACTTACTAGGCTGTAACCCGCATTACTTGTGTGACCCGTTTTGATGCCGTCAACGTTCATGCTCTTATCCCAAAGTAGACCGTTACGGTTGTATTGGGTGATGCCGTTGTAAGTAAATTTCTTCTCTGAGTACACTCGGTACTCATTTGGTACGTCACGGATAAGTGCTTTACCTAGCAGTGCCATGTCGTATGGTGTTGAGTACAATTCTGCGTTATCTAAGCCATGAACGTTGGCAAAGTGCGAGTTAGTCATACCCAATGTGTTGGCCCAAGCGTTCATTAGGTCAACAAATGCATCTTCTGAACCTGCAATATGTTCTGCCATCGCAACACAGGCATCGTTACCTGACTGGACGATGATACCTCGGTTCAGGTCACGTACTTTAACTGTTGTGCCTACTTCAATGAACATCTTTGATGAATCAGGGAAGTTTTTCGCCCACGCATTTTTACTGATGGTGACATCATCATCTTCTGAGATATTACCACGCGCTAGCTCTTGGCCGATTACATAGCTGGTCATCATCTTAGTCAGACTAGCTGGAGACAATTTTGTGTTCATCTCTTTCTCTGCCAGTACTTTACCTGAATGGTAATCCATCAGCACGTAGCCCTTCGCCGCGATTTGAGGGGCATCTGGAACAACGATAGGTGATGCAAGAGCAGATTGAGCGAAAGTTGCAGAAAGGGCAACCGAAGAAACGAGAATAGATTTCACAAACTTATTTTTATTCATGGTAATTCAAATTTTTGGGTTAACTGCAGACATCTTATCAGAATCCCTAGTTATGTAAGAGGGGGATCAAAGAGAAATTCATGACACGAGGTCATTTGGCAGTGTTGTGTTTTTTAATAAATGCAGACGAATAGCCGAGCAACTTTACTTTATCTAATGTGGCTTGCGTCAGGGAATAGTCAGTAAATGGCCCTAACAACAAGCGATAAGACTCTTTCGCACTCTCTAGGAAAGTTTCTGTATCCAATTTTTGACCAAGCTCGGTACCTAAAGTTCGCGCGCGTTCTTCATTTTTTGATGATGCCACTTGAATAACGTACCTAGGGTGCGCTTCTAATGACTTTTTGTCCGTGGGCTGATTGATACTGATCACTTCAATTTCCACGTTCGCGGTGCCTGTTTTTATGACATCTAACTTGTGCGCGGCGGCATAGCTTAAATCAATGATACGGCCATCGTGAAAAGGACCTCGGTCATTAACTCGTACTATGGTGGTTTTGCCGTTGTCAGTATTGGTAACTTTTACGTAACTTGGTAACGGTAGCGTTTTATGCGCTGCCGTCATTGAGTACATGTCATAGATTTCGCCATTAGAAGTCAAATGACCTTGGAATTTTTTCCCATACCAAGATGCGCGGCCTTTTTCTTTAAAGCCTTTCGCATTGCGAACTATTTTGTAGTCTTTGCCACGCAAGTGGTAATCTTTGTTCCCACCTAGGCTGTACGGTTCATATTTAGGATGCGCATCCTCGATGTGTTCGACTGAAAGCGGTGTATCCGGTGCAACATCGGATTCGAGTTCGTAACGGCCTTCTTGTTCTTTTTGGCTAGTTGATGAACAGCCTGCCAAAATAAGAGCAGATAAAACCAAGGAATATAAAGCGCGTTTTTGCATGTCTAGGTCGCCTTAGAGAATGCTTTTCGGTGCGTATGAATCGACATCAGAATACCAAAACCAGCCATCAAGGTTACCATTGATGTGCCGCCATAACTGATGAGTGGCAACGGTACACCTACTACAGGTAGGATGCCACTTACCATGCCAATATTTACAAAAATATACACGAAGAAGCTGAGTACAATACTGCCTGCCATCATTCGTCCAAATGCGGTTTGCGCTTGGCTGGCGAGATATAAACCTCGTCCAATAATAAATAGATAGATGGCTAAAAGGCAAAGGAAGCCAATCATACCCCATTCTTCAGCAATTACTGCAAAGATAAAGTCAGTGTGTCGTTCTGGAAGAAATTCTAGTTGTGACTGCGTACCTTGCAACCAACCTTTGCCGGAAATACCACCGGAGCCAATCGCAATTTTACTCTGAATAATGTGGTAGCCCGCTCCTAGCGGATCAGATTCCGGGTTAAATAGAGTACGAACTCGCACTTTTTGATACTCTCGCATCAAGAAAAACCACAGAATTGGAATGAAACCACCTAATGCAATCGCAGCACCTGCAATTATTTTCCAGCTAATGCCGGCGAGGAAGATAACAAAAATACCGGAAGCCGCGATCAGGATCGAGGTACCTAAGTCAGGCTGTTTTGCAATGAGAATGGTTGGTAAGCAGACCATAATCAGTGCAACAATGAGTGTTCTTAGCGTTGGTGGGAGGGGCTGTCTACCAACATAGCGAGCCACCATTAATGGCACCGCGAGCTTCAATAGCTCTGACGGTTGAAAGCGCACAAAACCGAGGTTAAGCCAACGCTGCGCGCCTTTCGATGCTTCACCGAAAAACAGCACGCCGAAAAGCAGTATAACGCCACCAACGAACATCAAAGGTGCCAAGCTTTCGTAAGTTCGTGGAGAAAGCTGTGCAAGGACGAGCATCACAACGAGTGAAAGCACCATTCGCATGGCTTGGCGATCCATCATCAGTAAACTTTGGCCACTGGCGCTGTACATGATCACCAGGCCAAACCCCATCAGGGCCAGTATGCCAAGTAGGAGTGGTAAGTCAATATGGAAGCGTTCAAACAGGGCGCGATTTTTACCTGTAGAGGGATCCATCTTCATTACTGTTTTACCTCTTTCTTCGCATTGTTTTCAGGCTCAATTTCTTCTGGACCAAGAACGACTCGGTCAAAAATTTTCCTTACTACTGGGGCACCGTTACTAGAACCACCACCGGCATTTTCTAGTACTACAGTGACGACCACTTTAGGATCATCAAATGGTGCAAAGCCAGTAAATAACGCATGGTCACGTAAGTGCTCGGCGATCTCATCGGCGTTGTATTCTTCGTTTTCACCCAGACCGAAGACCTGTGCAGTACCTGATTTACCCGCTGTTTCATAATTCATTTTGTAGAATGAGCGGCGAGCTGTTCCGCGCGTGCCATGGTTTACCCGACGCATGCCTTCTTTCGCCATATCCCAGTACTTTTTCGGCACATTCTTGATTGGTGGGTAAGTCACGTATTCTGTCGTTTGCTGCTCTTCGAAGTCGTTACCATTTTCTATCGTCGCTTTGAGCAAGTGAGGTGCGATCACTTCTCCCTCGTTTACTAATACGGAGGTTGCTTTGGCGATTTGCATTGGTGTTGCTGTCCAATATCCTTGGCCGATACCCACAGGGATCGTATCACCTTTATACCATGGGGTTTTATGGCGAGACATTTTCCAGTCACGAGTCGGCATATTCGCCTTACTTTCTTCGTAGATATCGATGCCAGTGTAATCACCAAAGCCGAACATCATCATCCAATTCGAAATACGGTCAATACCCATGTCATAAGCGATTTGATAGTAGAAGGTATCAACAGACTCTTCGATCGACTTAATGATATCGACGCGTCCGTGCCCCCAACGCAACCAGTCACGGAATGGGCGAGTGTTGGAGTTTGGTATGCGCCAATAACCAGGATCATTTCGCGTGGTGTTAGGTGTGACGACACCTTCTTGCAGCGCGGCTACCGCCATAAATGGTTTGATGGTAGACGCAGGGGGGTAAATGCCAAGTGTAGTGCGGTTGACCAAAGGACGGTTTTTATCGTTCAAAAGGGCGCGATAGTCTTTACCTGAGATTCCGTGCACGAACGAGTTAGGATCGTAGCTAGGGCTCGAAACCATAGCCAGTACGCCGTTGTCTCTAGGATCGATCACTACAGCACTGCCTCGGCGGCCGTCCAATAATTGGTGTACGTACAACTGCAAGTTGATATCAAGGTTTAAAACGATGTCTTTTCCGGGTACAGGTGGAACGTACTTTAAGGTACGAATTACTCGGCCGCGGCTGTTTACCTCGACTTCTTGATATCCGGCTGTACCGTGTAAGAGGTCTTCGTAGTATTTTTCAATACCCAGCTTACCAATGTCGCGAGTGGCTTGATAGTTTGCGTCTTTTTCTTCTCGGATCAGGCGCTGCATGTCGCGATCATTGATTCGAGAAACATACCCAATCACGTGGGTTAAGACTTCGCTGAAAGGGTAGTAGCGCTTTAAGGTCGCACTTATTTCCACACCTGGAAAGCGGTACTGATTGACGGAGAATACTGCTACTTGTTTTTCGTTCAGTTGGGTAAGCAGTGGGACCGATTTAAATCGACGAGTCCGTTTACGCTCGTGGTGGAAACGTTCAATCTGGTCTGGTGTAATTTCCAGAATAGTTTGTAATTCTTGGATGGTTGCATCAATGTCTTTAATTTTTTCTGGGGTCAGTTCTAAGTTAAAGACGGGACGGTTCTCTGCCAGTAAAACGCCATTTCGGTCATAAATTAGACCTCGGTTAGGCGCGATAGGCACTACTTTGATGCGGTTATCGTTCGAGCGGGTTTGATAGTCTTGAAACTGGTTCACCTGAATGTTGTACATGTTGGCAACCAGAGCTCCCATCAAGACAACAATGCCGATAAAAGCAACAATAGCGCGGCTGGCAAACAGACGCGCTTCGGCTTGATAATCTCGGATTTGACTGCGGCGTTTACGAATCATTAACGCTTGGCTCTAAAGTTAAACAACGATTATTCGCGATGATAAGGGTGGTTAGCGGTGATGCTCCACGCTCGGTATAAGCTTTCTGCCATTACGATACGCACTAGAGGGTGGGGTAGCGTTAAGGCAGATAATGACCAGCTTTGGTCTGCTGCAGCTTTGCATGCAGGAGCGAGTCCTTCAGGACCGCCGATTAATATTGATACATCACGGCCATCTAATTTCCAAGCTTCTAACTGCTCAGCGAGTTGAGGAGTGTCCCATTTTTTACCTGGGATATCTAACGTGACGATACGGTTGCCTTTTGGTACCGCCGCGAGCATCGCTTCTCCTTCTTTTTGCAGGATGCGAGCGATATCGGCATTCTTACCACGCTTGCCAGCAGAGATTTCAATCAACTCCAACGGCATATCATGCGGGAAACGGCGACGATATTCTTGAAAGCCTTCCTCAACCCATTTTGGCATTTTTGTGCCAACAGCAATTAGTTGAATTTTCAAAAGATTAACCCCAGAGTTTTTCTAGCTGGTAGAGTTCGCGGTGCTCTTCTTGCATCACGTGAAGCATGGCGTCGCCCATATCTAGGACTACCCATTCACCTTCGTTTTCACCTTCCATTCCTAGTGGCTCAAGACCGGCTTTTTTCACTTCTGTTGCAACATGGTCAGCGATGGATGAAACGTGGCGTTTGGATGTACCAGTACAGATGATCATGTAATCTGTCACGCTTGATTTATCTTCCACATTTAGGACGATAATGTCTTCCGCTTTCATGTCGTCGGCTTTATCAGCTAAAAAGTCTTTCAGTTCTTCGCGAAGCACTCGGTTTTCCTCGGTTTGTCTCTTATCTCTACAGTGTTTTACATTCTTGCTTGCAAAACAGGTCGCGCACTATATCACGCTTTGATTTTTAAATTGCCAGCTTAATATCAGGAGAGCAGGTTTCTAAGCTCAACTGATGAATAGTTGGCCATACAGACTCGTCATATTGAGTTTTGGCTTTTATCTCGGCTTGAGCCAATAAGGAGAGCAATGCACAAATACGACTCGCTGATAAGCGGGCCAGTGCTGCGTTATAGAGTGGACGCTTGTTTTGCCAAACTCGATATTTCTCAAATACCTGGTTCATTCCCATTTGAGTTAAGTCTTGATGCATATTTAAAAGTTGGCTCAACTCTTTTTGTACACTTCGAATCAAGATCACGGTCTCAACCCCTTCCGCCTCAAGTTGGCGAAGAATACGTTGTGCACGGTTTGCTTTACCTGCCAGTAAGGCGTCGATCCAGTTAAAGGTAGTGAAGTGATTATGGCGACTTAGGGCTTCCTCTAAACGTATGATGGTCAGCTCACCATCCGGATAGAGTAGGGCCAATTTCTCTAAGCTTTGTGTCAATGCAAATAGGTTACCTTCATGCCATTGAGCCAACATTTGCAGTGATTGCTGATCGGGTTTTAGTCCCAACGTGCGGCAACGTGTCTGAATGAACATAGGTAGGCGTTGAAGGTCTGGCGACAAGCAGCTTACCCAATCGCCTTTTGAGCTTAATGCTTTGAACCATTTCGCATTTTCTTGGGCTTTGGTCAGTTTGCTACCAACAATGACGAGCATGATGTCATCATGAAGCATATCACACAGTGTTTGCAGCTCTTTGCTGACGGCGGTTGTTACGCCACTTTCAGGAATTTCAAGCTCAATCAATTGACGGTTTGAAAACAGGCTCATCGCTTGGAAACAGTCGTAAACTTGGTTCCAGTCGATGCTAGCATCCACCGAAAAACGGTGTTTTTCCTCAAAACCTTGCTGAAACGCTGCCTTTTGGATTGCTTGGCGGCTTTCTTGAATCAGTAACGGCTCATTACCAAAGATTAAGTAAACCTGTTTAATTTGTTTAGTTAAATGATCCGTTAGCTTATCGGCATAAATTCGCATAGTGACTAAGAGTTTTTGTTCGCTGGCTCAGAGATTTGTCCTGCTTCATATTCGGCACGAATACGGCCCAACTGGCGCATCATCTGTTTTGCAGCTTGCAAGCGCATCTCGTCTTCAATTACGTCACGCTCAACAGATTTTGCAAGTGCGGTCAACGGGTTGTCTAGGTAGTTGCGGTTTACTGTTGTCGTAAAGTTTTTAGAACCATAGCCAGGAATTGTCACACGGTATTTTACTACGTATGTCAGCTCTTTTTCTGCTGCACGGCTATTTTGATAAAGCGATAGTGTACGCTCATCGATTGTCGCTTCCGTCAAATGAAGGTTGGGTACCGTCGATGATGGTTGAACAAGTTCAACTTTGTTCAGTTCGAGTTGAGAGCGAACATAGCGAGTTAATTCACTGTATTCATCGTAGCTGGAGAAAGACATAGTGTGCAGCTCTTCCGGTACGGAATACTCGCCGCGAAGGTGAAAACCACAGGCAGAAAGAAGCCCCGCTAATACCAATACCACTGGTAGTTTAATCAAAGAGAAAAAGCGCATTGATTGTATTCATCCTAAATTGAAGGGGTTATTTACCTTAAACCACTCATGTGAATGGTTTGAGGTAAATAAACAGGGTAGAAAACTACCCTGTTTAATGACTCTTGGTTAACAAATAAGTTCGCTAAACAGAGACAAATTGACAGCTGCGATTAGTTTGCAACGATGTTCAGCAGTTTACCTGGAACGTAAATAACTTTACGAATAGTCAGGCCATCAGTGAACTTAACCACGTTTTCGTCGTTTAGACCAAGCTGTTCGATATCGTCTTTAGAGATATCAGCTGGGACTGTTAGCTTCGCACGTAGCTTACCGTTAACTTGAACAACGATAGTTTTTTCGTCTTCAACTAGCGCTTTTTCGTCAAACGTCGGCCATGCCGCGTTATCAATGTCTGTTTCACCTAGTGCTGCCCATAGCTCGTATGAGATATGCGGAGTGATAGGGTAAAGCATGACAACAATAGCTTTCAGTGCCTCGTCAAGGATTGCACGATCTTGCGCAGATTCTTGAGGCGCTTTCGCTAGTTTGTTCATCAGCTCCATGATCGCTGCGATCGCGGTGTTGAATGTTTGACGACGAGCGATATCGTCCGTCACTTTCGCGATAGTCTTGTGAACGTCACGGCGAAGTGCTTTTTGATCACCAGAAAGCGCTGCGGTATCTACTGCTTCTGCTGCGCCTTTCGCTGTGTGCTCTTTCACTAGTTTCCAAACACGTTTTAGGAAGCGGTTCGCACCTTCTACGCCAGACTCTTGCCATTCAAGTGTCATGTCCGCTGGAGACGCGAACATCATGAATAGACGTACTGTGTCAGCGCCGTACTTGTCTACCATTTCTTGAGGGTCGATACCGTTGTTCTTAGACTTAGACATCTTGATCATGCCTGAGTGCGTTACATCACGACCTTCAGTGTCTTTAGCAGAAGTAATGCGGCCTTTACCATCACGTTCAACGGCTACGTCTGTTGGAGCTACCCACTCTTTACCACCTTTCTCGTTCTCGAAGTAGAACGCATCAGCCAGTACCATGCCTTGACACAGTAGTTGCTTGAACGGTTCGTCAGACGTTACGTAGCCCGCGTCACGTAGCAACTTGTGGAAGAAGCGTGAGTACAGTAGGTGCATACAAGCGTGCTCGATACCGCCGATGTACTGGTCTACTGGTAGCCAGTAGTTTGCTTTTTCTGGATCTAGGATGTCGTCTGCTTGCGGTGAACAATAACGCGCGTAGTACCAAGAAGATTCCATGAATGTATCGAACGTATCTGTCTCACGTAGAGCAGGTTCGCCGTTAAAGGTTGTCTTCGCCCACTCTTTGTCTGCTTTGATTGGGCTGGTTACGCCGTCCATTACCACGTCTTCTGGAAGAATCACTGGTAGTTGGTCAGCAGGTACTGGGTGAACTTCACCGTCTTCAGTCGTTACCATTGGGATTGGTGCGCCCCAGTAACGTTGACGAGATACACCCCAGTCGCGTAGACGGAAGTTTACAGTCTTAGTGCCTTTGCCTTCTGCTTCTAGCTTCGCTGCAATTGCATCGAACGCCGCTTGGAATTCGAGGCCGTCGAATTCACCTGAATCGAACAGTACGCCTTTCTCTGTGTATGCTGCTTCAGAGATGTCTAGCTCGCTGCCATCAGCAGGCTTGATAACAGGCACGATGTCTAGACCGTACTTCGTTGCGAACTCGTAGTCACGTTGGTCGTGCGCAGGTACAGCCATTACCGCGCCTGTACCGTAGTCCATCAGTACGAAGTTTGCTACGTATACTGGTACTTCGCGGCCGTTCAATGGATGAATAGCAGTAAGGCCAGTTGCCATACCTTTCTTCTCCATTGTCGCTAGCTCAGCTTCTGCAACCTTGTTGTTCTTACATTCGTCGATAAACGCTGCAAGCTCTGGATTGTTCTCTGCTGCAAGAGCTGCAAGAGGGTGGCCGGCTGCGATACCCACGTAAGTCACACCCATTAGCGTATCTGGACGTGTTGTGTAAACTTCTAGGTCTTGTTGACCCTTAACTTCAAACTTCAGTTCAACACCTTCAGAACGACCAATCCAGTTGCGCTGCATGGTTTTCACCATTTCAGGCCAACCTTCAAGCTTGTCTAAGTCGTCTAGTAGCTCTTGAGCGTACTCAGTGATTTTGATGAACCATTGAGGGATTTCTTTTTGCTCTACAGGCGTATCACAACGCCAGCAACAACCGTCTTCAACCTGCTCGTTTGCAAGAACAGTTTGGTCGTTAGGACACCAGTTAACAGAAGAAGTCTTTTTGTAAACTAAACCTTTCTCGTAAAGTTTAGTGAAGAACTCTTGTTCCCAGCGGTAGTACTCCGGTGTACATGTTGCGAATTCACGGTTCCAATCGTAACCAAAGCCTAGAAGCTTAAGTTGGTTCTTCATGTATTCGATGTTTTCGTAAGTCCAAGGTGCTGGCGCAGTTTTGTTTTTTACTGCTGCGTTTTCTGCAGGTAGACCGAATGCGTCCCAACCGATTGGTTGCATCACGTTTTTGCCTTGTAGGCGTTGGAAACGAGATACTACATCACCGATAGTGTAGTTGCGCACGTGACCCATGTGCAGTCGACCACTTGGGTATGGGAACATGGACAGACAGTAGAATTTTTCTTTATTTGGGTCTTCACTTACAACAAAGGTTTTGTTGTCATCCCAGTGCTTTTGAACTTTTTGTTCAATATCTTGTGGGTTGTATTGTTCTTGCATCGATGGTATCCGTTATCTTGGAATTTGTGAGTTCGGTTAGAACAGACTTAAATAGATCGTCATAGAATACCTAAAGCTAGGGATCACAACAATAGCCAATCTGTACCCATGCGCCCTTAAGTGACGCAGGTAGGAGAAAGATGGAGGTCAGTTATGCCTAAACGTAAAACAGGTTATGAGGAAATGCTCGAGGATGTGATTGAAACCTTGAAGCACAGTCCGGAAGAAGTTAACAAAGCGATTGAGACGTCGGGCAAAGTGGTGGATGCTGCTAATGACTTGACCAAAGATGAATTGGCTTTAATCAAAGCGTACCTTAAAGCAGACTTAAAAGAGTTTTCAGAGAGTTACGAGGATAGCAAAAGCGGCCCGTTTTACTTAACGATTGCGGACTCGATATGGCAAGGGCTGTTAGAGATTACTGACCGAACTAAAGTTGAGTGGGTTGAGTTGTTCGATGACTTAGAGCATCAAGGGCTATATGAAGCAGGAGAGGTGATAGGCTTAGGCACTTTAGTCTGTGATGAGTGTGGTCACAAGACAACGTATAACCATCCAACTGTAATCATTCCGTGTATTAAATGTGGTCACAAAGGCTTTACTCGTCAGTCATTAAAGCCATAAATGGCGCGTAACGACAGTATAATGCTATGAATAAAAAAGAGGCTTAGTCGCCTCTTTTTTGTCTTTTCTACTTTCAAGCTGTTATCAGCTCTGTTTTCTTCTTAAACCGAAAGCCAGAGCTAAACTTAACCCTACCCAAATATACAATGGCCAAGTACCAACGATTCGATATGGCGTTTTCCCATCGGTTGGGGTGAGCTCTGCGCGCAGTACTGCAGTTTCAAACTGCGGTACTTGCTCAACGATTTTACCTTTGTGATCGGTTACCGCTGTTAATCCGTTGTTAGTCGAGCGGATGAGCGGTTTACCTAACTCTAAGGCACGCATACGGGCGATCTCCATATGCTGAAGAGGGCCGATAGAGTGACCAAACCATGCATCGTTTGAAAGCGTTAGAATGAAGTCTGTTTCGTCAGTCACATTTTGACGCACTTGCTCATTAAAGATGATCTCATAGCAAAGCGCTGGTGCCATGTGCATGCCATTCGCAACGATGTTTGGCTGCACAAAAGCCCCACGGCTAAACGATGACATCGGTAGGTTAAAGAATGGCGCTAATGGGCGCAAAATATCTTCAAATGGTACAAACTCACCAAACGGTAGTAGGTGATGCTTATGGTAACGTTCGCTTAAATCGAAGCTGTAGTCACCGTATGGTGTGATGCCGAGGGACAGAATACTGTTGTAGAACTGTCGATCTTCAGCTTGGTTGACGACACCGGTGATGATTGCGCTGTTATTCATTTTTGCAGCGCTGTCGATATTGCTCAAAAATGAAGGCACTTCAATTTCAAAAGCGGGAATTGCTGCTTCTGGCCAAACGATAATGTCAGCATCCCAGTTTTCACGAGTTAAGTCAGCGTACTTCATGATGGTTGGCCAGCGTTGACTTGGTAGCCACTTTAGGTTTTGGTCTACGTTACCTTGAATTAGTGCGAGCTTAGTCGTGTCTTCTGGTCGGGGTGTTACCCAATCGTAGTTGCGAATCCCAAAGCCAGTACTGAGTAGTACCGCAGGGATAATCACCATCAGCCACTGCTTATGAATCCATGCATAGGCTAACGCCCCTGCGCTGATAAGGATAAATAGAGTAAGCAGTTCTACGCCGCCAATTGGTGCAAAGCTTGCGAGTGGAGCATCTATCTGGCTATAGCCTAGCCATAACCAAGGGAAGCCGGTCATCACCCAACCACGCAACCAATCACTGATCAGCCATAAAGCAGGTGCAGCGAGAAGTGCTTTTGTGAGCGTAAATTGAGGAAACAGCTTGTTGTTGAGCCAAGCAAATAAGCCTGAATAAACAGCCAAGTAGGCAACAAGTAAGCCCATTAAAAATAAATTGGCAATGAGCGGCATACCGCCAAAACCGGAGATACTGACGTAAACCCAGCTAACGCCAGTTGCAAATTGACCTAACCCCCAAGCATAACCAATCCATAGTGCGCGTTTCGGAGTTTGGTTAGCAAGAAGAATCAGTAGAATTGCAGGGCTAAGAATGGCAATAGGCCACAGCTGGTAAGGAGCAAAAGCGAGTGTAGTAGAGGCGCCAACAAAAGCGGCCACTAAGGGCCGCTTAAGGCGATGAAAGAGTTCATTCATCATTGTAATTTTCTGAGATTCCCAATGGGTATCGCGTTACTCTTGAGTGGCTTCAACCAGGGTTTCTTCGTCTGGGATCGTCACTTGGAGTTGAATGACACGACGGTTATCGGCAGCGGTGACTTTGAAGTTGTAGCCTTCAATTTCAACCAGTTCACCACGAGAAGGTAAGTGACCAAAGGCAGTCATGACCATACCACCAACGGTATCAACTTCCTCATCGCTGAAGTTGGTTCCGAATGTCTCATTAAACTCTTCGATGGTTGTCAGCGCTCTGACAGCAAACGTATGCTTGCTCAGCTTACGAATGTCCGTCTCTTCACTTTCATCGAATTCATCTTCAATATCCCCGACGATTTCCTCAAGGATATCTTCAATGGTCACAAGACCAGAAACACCACCGAATTCATCGACAACAATGGCCATATGATAACGTTCTTCACGGAATTCTTTCAGCAGTCGATCAACGCGTTTACTTTCCGGTACCACAACCGCTGGTCGAATGACTTCTTCGATATCAAATGGATTACTGCCTGAGCCTAAGTATTTAAGTAAGTCCTTCGCTAGAAGTATGCCTTCCACATGGTCTTTATCTTCGCTGATCACAGGGTAGCGAGAGTGTTGAGCATCGGTAATCAAAGCAACCAAGGTATCAAGGTCGTGAGTACGCTCAACTGTAACCATTTGCGAACGCGGGATCATAATGTCACGCACACGCATTTCGGAGATTTCCATAACACCTTCGAGCATATCGCGAGTGTCATGGTCAATCAGGTCGTTAACTTCAGAGTCGCGGATAACATCCACAAGCTCTTGGCGATCTTTTGGTTCGCCCTGAAATAGTTGACCTAGACGTTCAAAGAAGGACTTTCTACTCGGACCTTCTGCCTTTTCTTTCTTATCTTCGTTAGAAGAGGGAGAATTATCTTCGTTCATTGTTTCTCAATTAAGTAACGCTATCAGAAGTGTGATAGCACACATAGAGAGGCGAACACGAGAGTCATTTAGGTGGTTCGCCTTTCCCTGTCGAGTGGCCAATAGCTACTCTTTTTCAGCAATGTAAGGATCTTCATAACCCATACCTTGCATGATTTCGGTTTCGAGGGACTCCATCTCTTCGGCTTCGTCATCCTCTATATGATCATAACCTAGCAGATGCAAGCTGCCATGTACAACCATATGCGCCCAATGTGCTAGCAGAGGCTTGCTCTGTTCAACCGCCTCTTTTTCAACAACTTGGCGGCAAATAATCAAATCACCAAGTAAATCTATTTCCATACCAGGAGGTGCTTCAAATGGAAATGACAACACATTAGTTGGTTTATCTTTGCCGCGATACTCATGGTTGAGCGTATGACTTTCTTGTTCATCAACAATACGAATGGTGACTTCGGCTTGTGGTTGGAAGAGAGGAATGGTCTTATCTAGCCACAATTGGAAATCTTGCTGCGAAGGCAAACCTTCTTCATTTTCGACTGCCAGTTGCAGATCAAGTTCAATCGCCATGGTTATTCCTTAGTTGAAGCAACTTGTGCATTCAGTTCGGCTTTTGCTGCTTCTAGTAACTTCGCATCGCGTTCTTCACGACGGCGTTTCTCGAACTCTTTACGCTCTTTCTGGTCTTGTGCTTCCCACTTCTCGTACGCGTTAACGATACGAGCAACCACAGGGTGACGTACAACGTCGTCGGCCAAGAAGAAGTTAAAGCTGATGTCGTCAACTTCGCTTAGTACTTCAATAGCATGACGAAGACCCGATTTCGCACCACGAGGTAAGTCAATCTGCGTGACATCACCAGTGATAACCGCGCGAGAGTTAAAACCAATACGTGTTAGGAACATCTTCATCTGCTCAACAGTGGTGTTTTGACTCTCATCAAGAATGATGAAGGCGTCGTTTAGAGTACGACCACGCATGTAAGCAAGAGGGGCGACCTCAATCACGTTACGTTCAATCAGCTTCTCTACGCGCTCAAAGCCCAGCATTTCAAATAGGGCGTCGTATAGCGGACGTAGGTATGGGTCGACTTTCTGGCTTAAATCACCAGGTAGGAAGCCCAATTTCTCACCAGCTTCAACCGCTGGACGAGTAAGTAGAATACGACGGATCTCTTGGCGCTCTAGTGCGTCAACAGCTGCTGCTACAGCAAGGTAGGTTTTACCTGTACCAGCCGGGCCAATACCAAAAGAAATATCATGCGTGACCATGTTAACCAAGTACTGCGCTTGGTTTGGCGTACGTGGTTTGATCACACCTTTCTTGGTTTTGACGAAGACTTCTTTACCATGCTCGATATTAGACTCAGTATTCTGCTCAAGAACACCAGACTCTTTGATCGCTAGATGGATTTGCTCAGGCTCAATATCTGGGATCTCACCTCGTACAGGTGCGGTATCAACATATAGAGTTTTCAGGATATCCAGCGCAGCTGATGCGGTATGAGGTTTACCGACAATCGTAAAGTGGTCACTACGGTGGTTAATTTCAACGCCTAGACGACGTTCTAAATGCTTGATGTTGTCATCGAATGGACCGCACAGGCTAGCTAGTCGGCGGTTGTCTGAAGGTTCTAGGTTAATTTCTAGAGTTACGATTTTATTGCTCAATGTTGCCTCTCATTTTTTGCCACTTAGTGAGAGCCTGATAACGACCAGGCTCTCTATGGCTATTTATACGAGCTTACGGCGTAAAAGTAGCTACACCCAGCTCATCTTCGCGACGTGTTTTCGCCATCATCTGCGTTGGGGAAATCACACTACGAAGATCCATGTCTTTTTCAGTACGTACTAGCTCACCACGCAGTGAGTTTGCAAATACGTCTACGATCTTCACATCAACGAACTGACCAATTAGGTCTGCACTACCTTCAAAGTTTACTACACGGTTGTTTTCTGTACGAGCGCGTAGTTCCATTAGGTTTTTCTTCGAAGGACCTTCAACTAGAACACGTTGTTCTGTGCCAAGCATTAAGCGAGAGTAACGCATCGCTTGAGCATTGATAGTTTGCTGTAGTTCGTAAAGGCGCTCTTTCTTCACTTGTTCTGACACATCACAAGGGTAATCCGCTGCTGGCGTACCTGGACGTGGAGAGAAAATAAAGCTGAAGCTCATGTCAAAGTCTACATCTTTGATTAGCTTCATGGTGTCTTGGAAGTCTTTGTCTGTCTCACCAGGGAAACCAACAATAAAGTCTGAACTGATTTGAATATCAGGACGAGCTTTACGCAGTTTACGGATGATCGATTTGTATTCGATAGCGGTGTGAGGGCGTTTCATCATCGTTAGGATACGGTCACTACCACTTTGCACAGGTAAGTGCAGGAAGCTCACAAGTTCTGGCGTATCTTCGTATACTGCGATGATGTCGTCTGTGAATTCTAACGGGTGGCTCGTCGTGAAACGAATACGGTCGATACCATCGATAGACGCAACCAAACGAAGCAGTTCTGCAAATGAACAGATCTCACCATCGTGCATAGGACCACGGTACGCGTTTACGTTTTGACCCAGAAGGTTTACTTCACGTACGCCTTGTTCAGCAAGTTGGGCGATTTCGAACAGTACGTCATCCATTGGACGGCTTACTTCTTCACCACGAGTGTACGGTACGACACAGTAAGTACAGTACTTAGAGCAGCCTTCCATAATAGAAACGAATGCTGTCGCACCTTCAGCGCGAGGTTCAGGTAGGCGGTCGAATTTTTCGATCTCTGGGAACGAAATGTCCATAACTGGTGCATCATCGGACTGAGATTGTTTGATCATCTCAGGTAGGCGGTGCAAAGTTTGTGGGCCAAAAATAACGTCAACGTATGGTGCACGTTCACGAATATGGTCACCTTCTTGCGTTGCTACACAACCACCTACACCGATAACTACGCCAGGTTTTTTATCTTTTAGTGTTTTCCAGCGGCCTAGCTGGTGGAAAACTTTCTCTTGCGCTTTTTCACGGATCGAACAGGTGTTAAGTAGAAGTACGTCTGCTTCCTCTGGCTCTTCCGTCAGCTCGTAGCCGTTTGCAGCATTAAGCAGGTCGGCCATTTTTGATGAATCGTATTCGTTCATCTGGCAGCCCCAGGTTTTAATTAGCAGTTTCTTACTCATCTCACTTTCGCTCGTTCAGTTGTACTTAAATCGGAGAGCTATTGCTCAAATTATAGCCGCCATCACGGCGGTAAGCGGCGTATTGTACTGCTTTAAAAAGCACCTGACTAGTGATCTAGCTAATTCTCTGCAAAGCCTGATGAAATCTAGTTTTTCGCCCTATGCAGAACAAGGTTTTTTGTTAAACAATTTTGTAAAAATAGCCATGGAAAGTACAATAAAAAACGCCAATTAATCAGCACGATGAAGAGTGAAAAATGAACAAGTATGACATCGCCGTGATCGGTGGCGGTATGGTTGGGGCAGCCGTCGCTGTTGGATTTGCCAAGCAGGGCAGAAGCGTTGTCTTGGTCGAAGGTACAAAACCTAAAGTTTTTGATGCCGCTCAGGCGATGGATATTCGTGTATCTGCAATCTCGCACCAGTCGGTGGAGTTACTTGATTCACTCGGAGCATGGTCAGAGATCAAGAGCATGCGAGTTTGTCCTTATCGGCGCTTAGAAACTTGGGAGCACCCAGAGTGCCGTACTCGTTTTCACTCTGATGAATTGTCATTGGATCAGCTAGGTTACATCGTTGAAAATCGCCTAATCCAATTAGGTCTTTGGCAAGTCTTCTCTCAGTATGAAAATCTAACCGTGATGTGTCCTGAGCGATTAAAAGCCATTGAGTTTGCAGATGTAAACCTTGTGACACTAGAAAGTGGGGCGCAGTTTGAAGCTAACTGGGTGATTGGTGCTGATGGTGCAAACTCTAAAGTTCGTCAATTGGCTGGAATTGGTGTAACTGCGTGGGATTACCGACAACACTGCATGTTGATTAATGTGAAAACAGAATTGCCACAGCAAGATATCACTTGGCAACAATTTACTCCTTCAGGCCCGCGTTCATTTTTACCTTTGTGCTCTTTGAGTAACGACGATGGTCAAGTAGTAGGCCAAGGTTCTTTGGTTTGGTATGACTCGCCTATACGTATTAAACAACTGTGTGCGATGGGTAAACCTCAACTAAGGGAAGAAATCTTACGTCATTTCCCTGCTGAATTAGGCGATATTGAAGTTTTACAGTTTGGCTCATTCCCACTCACTCGTCGTCATGCGCAAAGCTACTCAAGCAAAAATTGCGTGTTAGTGGGTGACTCTGCTCATACGATCAATCCGCTTGCAGGGCAAGGGGTAAACTTAGGCTTCAAAGATGTAGACGTTCTCCTTTCGGTAACAGAACACCAAGAAAAGCTGGAAGATACCTTACTCGCGAAATACGAACGCGCACGTCGACCTGACAACTTACTCATGCAGACGGGCATGGACTTTTTCTATAAAGGTTTTAGCAACGATCTTGGGCCATTGAAGTTCGTACGTAATGCTGCATTGAAGCTTGCTGAAAACTCAGGGCCAATTAAGGCTCAAGTACTGAAATACGCGTTAGGTATGTAGTAAGCTACTCAAATCACAGATAGAAAAAAAGCGAGCCATGAGCTCGCTTTTTTAATTCGGCAAATCTAATGATTTCCCGAGTCCAGAACCAAAAAAAGAAAAAACCCAGCAAAGTCATGCTGGGTTTTCCGATAATGGTGCGGAAGGAGAGACTTGAACTCTCACACCTTGCGGCGCCAGAACCTAAATCTGGTGCGTCTACCAATTCCGCCACTTCCGCAACTTAATCTGTAGATATCAAGATAATTGGTAAAATCTCAATATCGTTGTATATGGCAGGGCTACCTGGATTCGAACCAGGGAATGGCGGCATCAAAAGCCGCTGCCTTACCGCTTGGCGATAGCCCTAC
>NZ_JAWOWA010000041.1:0-22151 GCF_033340195.1 Vibrio sp. 1457 | reverse complement strand
GGCCTGCCG
Source organism: Vibrio sp. 1457 (assembly GCF_033340195.1). Taxonomy (NCBI): domain Bacteria; kingdom Pseudomonadati; phylum Pseudomonadota; class Gammaproteobacteria; order Vibrionales; family Vibrionaceae; genus Vibrio; species Vibrio sp. 1457. Next base: position 22,142 of record NZ_JAWOWA010000041.1, on the reverse strand, counting down.
CCAGCGTTCAATCTGAGCCATGATCAAACTCTTCAATTTAAAGTTTTTGATTCCCTAAATAAATAGGGAGAGGCTCAATGAATACTGAACATTACATAAGTAATGTTTGAATTGACTGTGCTGAATCTTTCGATTCAATGGTCACTTCGTTTCATTGAAACCTAATTTGAAACCGCTCTTTATTAAGAGAAATTTCTAATTGGATTATCATCAACGAGTGCCCACACAGATTGATAGGTCTATATTGTTAAAGAGCTTGCTTCGTAAACTTTGCTACCGAAGCGGAGGCGTATTCTAAGGAATTAATTTTCAGTGTCAAACACTTTTTCAAATTAATTTTTAGAAGCTTTTCTTTCGCCTCATTGCCAACTGCTTTTGCGTTTCCGCTTTGCCCTGACAACGGAGGCGCATTATAGGGAGATGATTTTTCTTGGCAACCCTTTTTTAGAAAAAAACTTTAAAAAAAACGTCGAGTGATGAAATCTCACTCAAACGCTTATTTTTAACACTTAGTTGTTAACTTAACGTAGCAAATAGGCAATCAATATGTGTCAATCCAAGACTCTTCAAAGCTTGTGATATCAAGATCCAGTGACTTCGCCGCTTCGATTTGCTCAATTGCCTCTAATTCTTTATTTACACTGCTCATCGTTAATGTGTTGTTGTCTAACTCAAACACCTGACTTTGAGTCGTATAGTAGAACTTAAGTATCGTCAGCGCTTTTACATCGTGCTCAGCAGAAGCGGCTTTAATGCTTTTCAGTTTGCGAAAGATCTTGTTCTGCAACTGCTTGAGTTTCCAGACATACAACACTTCTTCCATATAAGGGCGTGTTTTGAATTGGTTCAGCAAAGACAGTGAAGTAGCTAAGGCAAGCACAACACCAATTAAGTTCCAATGAAAGTTCCCCGTCGACTGTTCAGGTACTACATCTGTATTACCGAACAAAACAATCAACAAGGTACTAAAGGCAAGAGAGGAGATGGCGAGCAACGCAACAAAACCGCCAATCACAAGGTTTACTTTCTTTTTATAAATGTCTTTATTTATCTGTTTGATTTCCATATACCGCTCCTAACAGGTTACCTCTATTTTAACCAGCGCACTCCGCACGACAATCGAAGCTTTGTAAGTAAGTTCACATTTGCTATTAAACTCGCATCCCTTCCCTGCTTGGGTATATACTTCCGCGCATTCACTCTTCCTATATAGAGGCTAAATTCATGCGCTCTTTTGTTTTACGAGCTCGCGCGGCGCCAACCACCAGCAAAGCACTGTTAGAAGGTGTTGGTAATGAAGCGCATACAGAGATTCTTGCTCATACCATGATGAACACTATGTTCGTTGCTCAATCACACCGTGAAGATGTGGTTGTTCACTTGGTTTTGGAAAGCACAAAAGACTTCTCACGCACCATTACTATTCGCTCCAACGACATCACCAACATTGGCGGCTTCCATGAGTCAACCTTGATTGCAGCAGTGGCTCGCGCTTTGGATGCTTCGGTTGGTATGGGTAAAGAGCAACTTCGTGAAGTCGAACCTGGTATTACCGTTCGTACAGTGAGCTTTGAACGCCTAGTACAAGAGCTGGCAGAAGATCACCAACTATATATGTTGGATAAGAAAGGCGAATTTGTTCGTGATGCAGAAATTGGTGAAAATCCATGTTTCTTGCTAACTGACCATATACCGATGCCGAAAAAGTCTTTTCACAGCTTAAAGCGCCTTGGCACAGAGAAGATCAGCTTAGGTCCTAAGATGCTTTTCGCTTCTCAGTGTGTGGTATTGATCCACAATGAGTTGGACATACGCGAATTCTAGTTATTCGCGCACACGTTGCTAGGTAATGAAAGAGGACTCCATTGAGTCCTCTTTTTTGTTTCTATAGGGATGCTAAGTTTACTTACCACCAATGCTCAAACGAGCAAAACGAACGTCTGGCGAGAAGAAAGTTCGGCTATCGTTAATTAACTGAGTATCACCCACTGCCTCAACTTCTTGCAGCATCTTGTAGAAGTTACCCGCTACCGTGATCCCACGAACTGGTTGAACGCGCTCTCCATCACGGCACAAGAAGCCACTCGCACCAAATGAGAAATCACCACTCACTGCATCCGCACCAGAATGGACACCTTGAAGCTCGACTAACTCTAGGTACTCACCCGCTTTTACTTCTGACGCACTGCTGTTGCCTGTCGCAATCACTTTGTGATTCGCTGATACGTCTAGGCTCGATTTTGCACCGCGAGCGGCACTTGCTGTCGAGACTGCGCCCAAGTAACTTGCGGTCTGGCTGTTGTGTAGCAAGGTTTTCAACTCACCATTAGCAATCATGACATTATCTTGAGTAGCGAAGCCTTCACTATCAAAACTCGCGATTGCCATACCATTTGGCATGTAAGCCGTATCAGTAAAGGTAATTAAATCACTCGCAACACGTTGACCAAGCTTGTCACCCAGTGGCGTAATGCCTTTCATCGCGCTTACGCCAGAGAAAGCACTGCCGAAAGCACCGAATAAACTTGCTAGCGCATTGATGTGGAAGATAGCAGGGTAGTTACCCGTCGCAACCGGTGCGCCTTCAAGAAGATCGCGAGCAAGGTTGTAGCCACCCTCGATACAGTAAGCTGGATTCAACTCATCAAAACGGCGACCCAGTGACATTCTACCCGCCATTGACTGTTTGCCGTCTTTTTCAAACAAGGTATACGCGTAACAAGTGAACGAGCGCTCGAAGTGTTGACACAATGTGCCTTGAGTATTGGCAATGATCAGTTGTGTTTCGCCATCGCTGTAACCATTGTAAGGTGCGCTAGAGGCGTGAGGCAGAGCCACTACGCCTTGCTCAAGAGCGAGAGACAGTTCGATTTTTTCGTCAACAGAAGTTGTATCTTCTTGCGCAATCTCAGCAACATCAGTCGCGATTTGACTGTTCACGCAACTAATCGTCTGATGTTCATCTTGCTTGGAAAAGCGAGCGCTTTGCAGTGCGTTGGTCAGCATCAAATCCAAGCTTGGTTGCTCTAACGACTCAGAATAGCTTGTTGCAACACGCGCATCTTTCACAACACGAACACCCAGAACTTGGCTTGAGCTTACTTTGTACTCATCCAGCTTTCCTTGGTTCGCTTTCAAAGAAAAGCTACTGTTACGGTTTACAATGACGTCCGCTTCTGCACCTTGGCGTTTTGCTTCTGATAGGACGTAATCAACCGCATTAAGAAGTTGTTGTTCTTGGCTCATTAGTTACCGCCTCCTACCAGAATGTTATCTACTTTCAGCGTTGGCTGACCGACAGTTGTTGGTACTGAACCACTCACGGAACCACACATGCCCGGCGCAAGCGCCATGTCTTTGCCGACCATGCTGATTTCTTTCAACACTTTTGGACCCGTGCTGATCAGCGTTGCTGTTTTCAGAGGCTTGGTGATTTTGCCATTTTCAATGAGGTAGGCTTCACGAACAGCAAAGTTAAACTCCCCCGTACCCGGTTGAACAGAGCCACCGCCCATCTTCTTCGCATAGATACCACGTTCGATGCCTGCCAGCATGTCATTAAGTGAATGCTCGCCCTCTTCGATAAAGGTGTTACGCATGCGCGAGGTTGGTGCGAACTTGTAGTTTTGACGACGACCAGAACCCGTAGGCTCATAACCTGTCTTCATGCCACCCATTTTATCGACCATGAAGCTGGTTAGCTTACCGTCTTTGATCAGTTGAGTGCGCTGAGTCTTCATACCTTCATCATCAATGTGAATCGAGCCCCATTCGTTGGTCATGGTGCCATCATCGACTGCATTCACTGCGGTGTGAGCAACCATTTCGCCCATCTTGTCGTGGAAGACTGATGCTTTCTTCGCAACTGAAGTGGTTTCTAGCAAGTGACCACATGCTTCATGGAAGATAACGCCGCCAAAGCCGTTACCAATCACCACCGGCATTTCACCCGATGGACAAGCATCCGCGCCAAGTTTTACTAACGCTTGCTGCGCGATAGTTTGACCTAGCTCTTTGGCATCAAGCTGTTCACTGAATTCCCAACCAGCAAGAGCGCCAGGACCTTCCATACCAGAAGACTGCTCATTACCTTTTTGCGCGACAGTGTTACCAGCAACACGAATGTAGTGGCGAGTATCGTCAACGTGTAGACCTTCTGAGTTGAAGATAGACACTTGTTGCTCGCGCTGAAGAACGCTGCCAATAAACTGGCTGATATGCTCACTCTCAGCACGTGCGGCTTGGTCAACTTTCAATAGAAACGCGATTTTTGAATCTAGGTTAGCATCCTTACTTAGCGACATGCGGCAACCATGTTGGATTGGGTAGCGGTTCAAATTCAAAGAACCCGCTGACGCGATTTGCTCACGCTTGTCTTTTGCAGCAAGCAGCGAGGTTACGCGCTTTAGTTCGGCTTCATCTGTGCTGTTGGTGTAACCGTAAAGCACCTTATGACCGAAAAAAAGACGAATACCGATACCAAAATCGATACCCGAGTTAACCTTATCCACTTCACCAGATGCGATCTGGACAGTGTTGGTTTGGTGATGTTCAACGAATAGTTCAGCGAAATCAGCCCCCAAAAAGAGTGCATGATCGATCACTGACTTCGCTGTTACAGAATTAAGCATGAAGTCTCCTTGCTCGATGATCGTCTTAGCCTTCCTAATTAACTGTGAAAAAGTTCAACAAAGTTAAATTGGCAACACGTTAAATTTTAACAGTTTTTTAACCTTGTTTTGTGCTAATCCTTGCTTAACGAGACCACGATTATTTATTAAATATTCCAGGTTCTGCTCATTCACCAGAGCGTTGCACTAGTAAATTCCACCCAGCAAACCATTTAGGTGCTTACTTTATCACTCACCTCGCATAATTGAATACTCATTATAATTACGCTCAAAAAACGTATCCCTTCCGCAATGGTCCTGCTATCATCCGAACGAAATAGTCGGGGGGCCACACGACAAGTGTTGGCTGAGATCGAAATTCGAGACCCGTTGAACCTGATTCAGTTAGCACTGACGTAGGGAACTATGCACACTTTGCCTTTCGTCGCCCCTCTTAGGTAAGCGATAGCGATCGAAAAATCGATCTATCTGCAACGGTCAAAGTCAGTTCCTATACGTCTTGTAGTAGGAGCGACCATGACGCAGCAATCACAACCTCATTCACATCACACGCCAGCCTTGCCTACCCCTATCGTATTGACCATCGCGGGCTCAGACAGTGGTGGCGGTGCAGGTATTCAAGCCGACATCAAAGCGATGTCCGCAACCGGCAGTTTTGCTTGCTCGGTAATCACGGCGATTACTTCGCAAAATACCCAAGGCGTTTCTGCGATTTTCCCCATTCCTCTCGACCATGTAGAGAGCCAACTTGATGCAGTATTTACCGACCTCAACATCGTTGCAGTCAAAGTGGGCATGCTGGCAGATTCCAACATCATCAAAGTCGTTGCAGACAAAATTAAACAATACCAGCCAAAACACCTCGTGATTGACCCTGTGATGGTGGCCACCAGCGGCGATCTATTACTGGAACAGTCGGCAATCAGCACTTTAAAAGAAGAATTGATTCCGCTCGCAGACATCATTACCCCTAACCTACCCGAAGGCGCAGCATTGACGGGTAAGCCAATGCCTCAATCAGAATCTGAAATGAACGATATGATTACCGACCTTCGTGCGCTTGGCGCCAAAGCTATTCTGCTCAAAGGCGGTCACCTTGAAGAAAATGAAAACAGCAACGATCTGCTTATCATGCAAGACAGTGCCGAGTTAATTAGCGCCAAGCGATTTCCAACCAAAAACACTCATGGCACAGGCTGTACACTTTCTTCCGCCATTGCGTCTTATCTTGGCCAAGGCAACAATCTGCACAAAGCGGTGCACCTTGGTAAGCAGTACATCAGCCAAGCTATCGCGCACGCTGATGAACTGGATGTCGGTAAAGGTCACGGCCCTGTGAACCACTTTTTTGCGGGTCATACTTATGTTCGCTAACGCGATTGGCATTCAGCTTTCCGATGCTAGCCTGCGATACAAAGATAGCCAAACACCGACTTTAGCAGGAATGAACATGACCATTCCCGTCGGTAAATGGACGGTATTACTCGGACGAAGTGGCTGCGGGAAAACCACAATATTGCGTTACTTAGCTGGCCTACTGGATGACCAAGTTGACTGGCATGGCGAACTCATCACAACGGATGGCGCTGCACTGCATGACCGTATCGCTTACATGGCTCAGCAGGATTTATTGCTACCGTGGTTGAATGTGTTAGACAACGTCTGCCTCAGTTCTCGATTTTCTCAAGAGCAAGCACCAGAGCAAAATAGACAACGTGCACTGGCTTTACTAAACCAAGTAAAACTCGCCGATTACGCGGATGCTAAGCCAACTCAGCTCTCTGGCGGCATGAGACAACGTGTTGCCCTTGCTCGCACTCTGATGCAAGACAAGCCTCTGGTTCTGATGGATGAGCCTTTCTCTGCGTTGGACGCGGTTACTCGCCATAAGTTGCAGACCTTGTCTGCCGAATTACTGAAAGATAAGACCGTTGTTCTTATTACCCACGACCCACAAGAAGCGGTGCGATTAGCTCACCAACTCTATGTACTGCAAGGTACGCCTGCGCAAGCTCAGCACTTGGTTGTTCCGGATTCCAAGCCACCACGAGTTCTCGATGGAGAGTGCGCCGCGCTTCAACAAGCGATTTTGGATCAATTGGAGAAAGACTATGAGTGATATGACTCAGTACAACTCCGTTTCGGCACGTATTGGTAAAAAAGAACGCGTGACCCATCAAGCTCTGCGCTTGGTAATCAGCACTGCGGTGATCTTGGGATTGTGGCAGTTGGTTGTGGTGGTATTCGACATGCCAGGCTTCATCTTACCTTCACCAATTGAAGTGCTGGATAGATTGGTCACTCGTTACGATATCCTGCTCAAACATACTTGGGTTACTGCGCAAGAGATCTTACTTGGCTTGGCGCTTGGATTATCGATGGGTTTGCTGTTCGCATTGCAAATGCTGATGTTTGAGCCGCTGAAGCGTTGGTTACTGCCTATTCTGATTGCTAGCCAAGCGATCCCTGTGTTCGCCATCGCGCCAGTGCTCATGCTTTGGCTGGGTTACGGTATTGCATCGAAAGTCGTCATGGCAGCGATCATCATCTTTTTCCCCGTCACGACATGTTGCTATGACGGCTTACGCAATACACCAACAGGTTACCTCGATCTTGCCAAGACCATGGGCGCGTCGAAATGGCAGCTACTTCGTCATATTCAATTGCCAGCCGCGCTACCAACGTTAGCTTCAGGTATTCGTGTTGCCGTCGTTATTGCGCCAATTGGAGCAGTGGTCGGTGAGTGGGTAGGTTCAAGTGAAGGCTTGGGTTATCTGATGCTCCAAGCTAACGCTCGCATGATCATTGACGAGATGTTTGCGGCGCTGTTTATCCTCGCCGTGCTGTCTATCTCACTCTACTTCATCACCGATAAATTATTGAAAAAAGCCATCCCTTGGGAAAGCAAGTAATTACAGAAAATAACCAAAGAAAATTGGGAAAGAAAAGGAAGAACCCCGTGAATAAAAACAAACTTGTGAGCGCTGCTGCTCTACTCGCTTCAGTGGTATCAACCAACGTGCTTGCAGCTGAAAAAGAGATGACACTGATGTTGGATTGGTTCGTCAATCCAAACCATGGTCCTATCGTGATTGCCAAAGAGCGCGGTTACTTCAAAGAACAAGGTTTGAAGGTCAACATTCAAGAGCCTGCAGATCCAAGTACGCCACCTAAGTTGGTCGCTGCTGGCAAGGTCGACATGGCGATTTCTTACCAGCCAAGCCTAACTATCGATGTCGCGGCGGGTTTGCCATTAATCCGCTCTGCGACTTTGATTGCTACGCCACTCAACACGCTGATGGTGTTGGACAACGGTAAGAATGAAAACCTTGGCGACTTAAAAGGTAAGAAGATCGGTATTGCGATCGCAGGCAACGAAGAAGCAACAATCGGCACTATGTTAGCTCAAGAGAATGTGAAGTTTTCTGACGTACAAATCATCAACGTAGGTTGGGCGCTATCTTCGTCTCTTGCGTCTGGCAAGGTGGATGCGATTTGGGGTGGTCTACGTAACTTCGAAACCAACCAACTTGCACTAGAAGGTTATAAAGCTAAAGCCTTCTTCCCTGAAGAACACGGCGTGCCAGCGTATGACGAGTTAGTCTTCGTAGCCAATGCAAAAACCTACGACAAAGAAGCCATCAAGGCATTCAACAAAGCACTGGAGCAAGCGACCACTTACATCGTTAACCATCCAAAAGAATCTTGGAAAGAGTTTGTGGCTTATTCACCAGACACCCTCAACAACGAGCTTAACCAGCGCGCTTGGAATGACACACTAACTCGTTTCGCTCTTCGTCCATCTGCAGTAGATCTGAAACGCTACGATGATTATGCCGAATTCATGTATTCACAAAAAATCATCGAAACACTGCCAAAAGCGAAAGATTACGTACCGAACTTTGACTAATTCTACTGACCTTAGGCTCAAAGCCTAGGGTCTTTTGATAACGAGATACCCATAATGAAATACCAAGATTTGATCGACGCTTGCCGCCAAGATTGGCAAGAATACACTGAGCATGCTTTCGTGCAGCAATTGGCGCAAGGCACTCTGGCTCAGCCTTGTTTTCTGCACTATCTAAAGCAGGATTTTCTTTTCCTAAAACAGTACGCACGAGCTTACGCATTAGCGATCTACAAAGCACGTACTTTGGATGACATGCGCCGTGCCCTACCAAGCGTACATGCATTGCTAGATTCTGAAATCGCCCATCACGTGACTTACTGTGAGCAATGGGGACTGACAGAATCCGATTTAGAAAACGAGCCAGAAGATTTCGGCACGGTAGCTTACACCCGTTATGTATTGGATGCTGGCATGACAGGCGATCTTGTTGATCTATACGCGGCACTAGCGCCATGCTCCATCGGTTATGCCGTAATCGGTAAGATGCTGATTGAAGATGAGAACACGGTAATCGAAGGCAACCCATACGCAAGTTGGATCAACCTCTACGGTGGTGAGGAGTTCCAATCTGGTGTCGCAAAAGGTGCAGAACACTTTAACCAGTTATTGGCGGAAATCGACATCAATAGTCAGCGTGGTCAAAACCTGATTCAGGTATTCAAAACTGCAACGCGTATGGAAGTAGCATTCTGGCAACAAGGTCTGAATGCTCAGCAAGATTAATCGGAGAGTCTCATGTTAATTGAACAAATCACCCAAGCATTAACCGCAGTACGCCAGCAAAAGCCATTAGTCGTCAACATCACTAACTACGTGGTGATGAACAACACGGCAAACGCGCTATTGGCTATCGGCGCTTCTCCAATCATGGCGCACTCCAAGCAGGAAATGGCAGAGATGATGTCGTTCGCGGGCTCACTGGTTATCAACATTGGTACCTTAGACAGCGTTTGGACACCTCGTATGAGCTATGCCGTAGAGCAAGCCAATGCCAATGGTAAAATCGTTATACTCGACCCAGTCGGTTGCGGAGCAAGCTCACTACGTACAGAGACATCACGTGAAATCGCACGCCTTGCAAACAAGTTAATCATTCGTGGTAATGCGTCCGAAAGCATTGCTCTCGCTGGTGAGCAAGCACAAAGCAAAGGTGTAGATGCACTCGACAGTAGTGATGCAGCCCTTGGGGCGGCTCACTTCTTAGTTGAAGAATACGGAGCGAGCGTGGTGATCTCCGGCGAAACTGACTACATCGTGACAAAAGAGCAAACCGTCCAGCTGAATAATGGTCACGAGATGATGCCTTACGTAACGGGCATGGGCTGCACACTAACGGCACTGACTGGCGCTTTCGCAGCAATCGGCGACGAAACGGGCCTTGCTGCGGCAGCGGTGCTTGGCGTTGTGGGTGAAATTGCGGCTGAGCAAGCGCGAGGGCCAGGTAGCTTGCAAATGCATCTTTTGGATGAGCTTTACCAACTGGATGAAGAAACACTGGCAACACGCCTTAAATTACAAGTGAGATAAATCGCTTCTCAATGCTTTAAACGCCTCTCACTCCAACGAAAGTGGGAGGCGAAAGGAAACACAATGAACGCCTATCGTTTGTATTTGGTCACCGACGACCAACAAGATTTAGCCACACTAAAACGTGTCGTGAGAAAAGCCGTGGAAGGTGGCGTGACCATGGTACAAGTCCGCGAAAAACACGGCGATGTGCGTGCGTTTATCGAACGTGCTCAAGCCGTCAAAGACATCCTTAAAGATACCGATGTTCCTTTGATCATCAATGACCGCGTAGATGTCGCACTGGCTGTCGATGCTGATGGGGTTCACCTCGGGCAATCAGACATGCCCGCAACTATCGCTCGTGAGTTGATTGGACCAAACAAAATCCTCGGCTTATCCATCGAAAATGAAGAGCAGCTTGCAGAAGCGGACTCTCTGCCGATTGATTACATCGGTTTGAGCGCGATCTTCGCGACGCCAACCAAAACCAACACCAAAAAACATTGGGGTATTGATGGTTTGAAGATGGCGCTGAACACCACGCCCTTACCAATCGTCGCGATTGGTGGCATCAACGAAACCAACATTCCTGCCCTGAGTGCGACAGGTGTGCATGGTTTGGCTTTGGTTTCTGCCATTTGTCATGCAGAAAACCCAACCAAAGCAGCAGAGTACTTACTTTCTCTGATGGATTAAGGCCCCAACGCTTAAGGATGAGCGCCTTTACCCTCCGGATAAATGTCATCAATTCATCACTCAACCTTCATTCTCTCGTCAAATTGACAGAGCGTTGATAAGTTTTTCACGCCAGATAACGTAAGATAAGCCCCTTATTTTCACGTGGTTGAATAACCCTCAATAAAAACAAAACGCTCTCAATGAAAACCAAAAAATATGGATTGATGATGCTCGCCTTGTTTGTTCTTGGCATCATCCCAATGTCGCTGTTTGGCTCTTATCACAATCTCACTTCACAGGTGCCTGAAAGTCTGGGTATTACTTTTACTTTGCTCACAGATTCTGCTGGTAGCAAAGGTTTTTTAATTACGTTAACACTGCTACTGCTTTCTTTATTTCGCTTTAAACCAAGTCGCATTGAGTGGATACAAAAACTCTCAATGTTAGGGTTGTTACTGGTGATTGGTTTTGCCAGCAAAACGGGGCTAAAACTGATGACAGAAAGCCCGCGTCCCTACGCCGAACTGCTTGCTGCAGAGCAATTGATTGAGCACCCAGAAGCGTTTTATCAGTTGGATACAAAGCAGCAAGCCAACGTAATTAACCAGATTTCTGAACACGTCAGTGATTGGCGAACGCGCCATTGGCAAGGCGAGAAAGACTATTCTTTCCCATCCGGCCATACGATTTTCGTTTCGATTTGTTTGGCTTTCTTTGGTGGTTTGTTCTTACAGAACAAGTGCTATATCTCTGCACTGTCATTGTGGATGTGGGGAATGAGCGTCGCATATAGCCGCTTATGGCTGGGCATGCATCGCCCTGAAGATTTAATAGGCTCGGTCTTGTTTGTCGCGATTGTATTTACTTTACTCCCGACATTTCAGATTAAGAAACAGATGCCGTTTGTTTCTCTCGCTTCGCGCTAATGTGAACGATGACTAGATAAAAAGAAGCCAGCGATTCGCTGGCTTCTTGCTTTCAATCGCTACTTTTTTCTAGCCATTTCTTGGTGGTTCAAACGCTGTTAGTTCTAATTCTGGGCCAGTGTATTTTTCAATACGAACCAGTGCCGAGTTCGCCGCACAGCCGTTTGCAAGTCGAGAGGTCGGAATATCCAACGTTAACACGTTACAACCGCCGTTCTTACAAATGCCGGTTTTAGGATCCAAATCCGGCCAACCGCCTTCATGAATACACACTGAACCTTGCTTGATTCGGTCAGTCACTTCTGCACCAACCAATACTTGGCCACGGTTGTTAAACGCACGAACTAGATCGCCCGTTTTAATACCACGCGCTTTCGCATCTTCAGGGTGAATCCAAATAGGTTCACGGTTTGCAATTGCGTACTCTTCGCGAATCTTCGCGTAGTTGAATTGGCTGTGTAGACGATGCGCTGCGTGCGCGGTCATTAGCTGCAACTCGCCATCTTTCGCAGTACCCGTGTACTCGGTTGGTGCCATCCACGTTGGATGTGGAGGACAGTCTTCCAACTGATAGCCTTCAATGGTTTTCGAGAAGATTTCGATCTTACCACTTGGTGTACCGAGTGGATTCATGATCGGGTCTTCACGGAAATCTGCGTAACGAACAAACTGTGCGTTCTTCTCGTTCCACTTCATCTCGATCAGTTGGTTATCTTCCCAGAACTTGCTGAAGTTCGGCATTGCTACGCGAGAGCCACGGCCACCTTGTTGCGCCGCCTTGTAGAAGCCGTACAGCCATTCCATTTCGGTTTTGCCTTCGGTGTATACGTCACGGCCACCCGGAGCTAGCATCTCTGCCATGTCCGCGAATACATCGAAGTCATTACGCGCTTCACCTTGCGGCTCAACCACTTGCTTCATTGGCACCAAGTGTTGGTTACTGTAGTCACCCGTCATCGTTAAGTCGTTACGCTCGAACGATGTGGTGATTGGCAGAACAATGTCCGCGTGCTTCGCAGCCGCCGTCCAGTAAGGCTCTGAAATCACGATCAGCTCAGGCTTTTGCCACGCTTTGATCAGACGGTTGGTGTCTTGGTGGTGAGTAAAGTTCGCACCACCTGCCCACCAAATCATCTTGATGTCCGGGAACGTCAGTTCATGACCGTTATGATGGTAGGATTGACCTGGGTTTTCCAACGCCTCGACAATACGCGCCACAGGGAAGCTTTGCACCGCGCCAGACACCGCCCAGTCGTTCCCCGCAGAAGAGCCGCCACCCAGCGATGCCGAAATCGCAGGAAGTACGCCAGCATCACGAGCAGGGTTACCACCGTTTGAGTAGTGATAAGAGAAACCAAAACCACCGCCCGGTAAACCGATTTGACCCAACATCGTTGCCAGTGTAACCAGCATCCAGTGACGCTGCTCACCGTATTGTTGGCGCTGCATGCCCCAACCCGCCATCAGCATGGTGCGGTTTTTACTGAAGATGTCAGCCAGTAGCTCAAGTTGCTTCGCAGGTACGCCACAGATTTGTGATGCCCATTCTGCTGATTTTTCTACGCCGTCTTCTTCGCCCATCAGGTACGCTTCAAACTTGTCGTAACCTGCGGTGTATTTATCGAGGAAGGCTTTATCGTGCTTACCTTGTTTCACCAAGGTGTGTGCGATACCCATCATCATTGCCACGTCGGTCATTGGGTGAGGAGCAATCCACTCCGCATTCTCGCCAAAGAATTCAATGGTTTCAGAACGAATAGGGTCAATCGCAATAACCGTCTTGCCTGATTTTTTCAATTGATGGAAGAATTCAAGACCAGCACAGTCTGTTGAGCTCCACGCGATTTTTAGAGTGTTGATCGGGTTTAAGCCCCAAAGCACAACCACATCGCTGTACTCTAGTACCACTGGGTACGTGGTTTGCTGCTCGTATACTTCGATAGAGCCCACAACGTGCGGCATGATGACCTGCGCAGCACCCGTTGAGTAGTCACCCAAGTGGCCTGAATAGCCACCCGCCATGCTCATGTAACGTTGCAGTAAGGTTTGTGCTTTGTGCAGCACGCCACTTGAACGCCAGCCGTAAGAACCAGCAAACACAGAAGCCGGGCCATATTCTTTACGAATGCGCATGTGCTGCTCGTGTATCAGCTTGTAAGCTTCATCCCAAGACACCCGTACAAATTCATCGCTGCCACGAACTCCTTCGGGAGCTGATGGGTTTGCCAAGTAACCTTTGCGAACCATTGGGTACTTAACACGCGCTTTAGTGTGCACTTGGTCAGGACCGGTGCTTTGTAGGCTGTTTGGTACCGTTTGTGGCAATGCGTTCGTGGTTGAAACCAGCTTACCGTCTTGCACTTCACACAGCATTGGGCCCATGCGGCCCGCTGTCAAAATGCCCTTGCCACGCTGGTTTGAAGACGCAACAGACATAGGTGCAAATGAAGTGAATGCCATTGCACCAGCCGCCATACCAGTGCCTTTTAGAAATCCGCGACGGGTCATATTAGTCATAATCTTATCCTTCTATTTATCGTTAGTGACCAACCACATCTTTCGCGTGGTGCTGGAAGAACTTGGTTAGAATTTCTAGGTTCTCGGCTGAAATATCAGTTCGATCACCCATACTTTTCGCTACCGGTCCCCATGCATTCACTGTGAAGTGATTTGAAGGAATTTTCGCGTGACAAGTTGCACAGTAAACGTTGTCCAACTCTTCTGCGTATGACCATACTGGTTCAAGCGTGTCAACAACTGGAGAATCAATAGCGCCAGTTAGAGAAACCGCGCGCCATTCGTTGCCGTAAACATCTGCCTCAAATTCACCAGTTTCAAGCGCTTGTTGGCCTTGCTCTGTTAGCGTTGCAACGATGGCACGTTGACCTTCTCCCATGTAAAGCACTTGCTCTGCGCCTTTCATTTGGAATGCGTTCAACTTAACAGTGCGGTTGTCGCCTTCAGAGCTGATTACTTCCAACTTCGTCGTTGGGTTAATTTTACCCATCTCACCCATTGCGATTTCAGTCACAGGGTAAACAACCTTGGCATTAGGTGATGTTTTTGTGGTGAAGCTCATCAACGTTTCAAATGCCTTGCTGTCTAGCTCTGCTTCTGGTGCAAAGTGCGCCACACCTTTATGACAATCGATACACGTTTGATCGTTTGCTTTCGCGTAAGCGTGCATCTTCGCCGCATCACGTGATTGCTCAAACTCTTCCATTGCATCGAAATCATGACACGAACGACACGTCGCTGAATCATTTTCACGGAACTGAGCCCATACCGTTTCAGCCATATCTTTACGATGTGCTTCATATTTCTCTGGCGTATCGATCTTACCTGTCACAAATTCATGGTAGATGTCTTTCGACGCGCGAATTTTGGTGATCAGGTAATCCATTGGTTCTTGAGGAATATGACAGTCAGAACATTCCGCGCGAATGCCTTTCGCATTACTGAAGTGCACTGAGCCTTGGTACTCTTTGTAAGGGGTTTCCATAGAGTGGCACGAGAGACAAAATTCAGTATCTGAGGTGTAATGCATTACTGCCGCACTCCCCCCCAAAGTTAACCAGCCCACACCAATGCCGGCAGCAACCAGCAGTGCAACATATCGTTTTTTTATTGACATAATTAGCAACACTTCCAAATAAAATGTAATTATAGGTCGCAAATTACTACTTTATGGGTAGTCCTCTCTTGATCCACATCATTTCCGTGTTGCTCTGTATGCCTCAAGTATGAAATTTTGTTATTTGCATCTCAAAGATGAATATATGGCAATAATCCATTACCCAGCCAACTATTCACCACATAAATCACTTTTATGAATGCAACTATTTGATTAAACAGATAAGAGGATGAGAGACTGAATCTCCACATTGATGCAGTAAGGACACGCATGTCAGTTTACATCGAGACGCACAGAAGCCAATTAAGACCCATCAAAGCCAGTGACTGGGAACTCTTTCAACGATTACTTTCCGAACAAGAGGTTATTGCGCTCTGTTTCGATCGTCCCAGCGAAACAGAAATAAGAGAAAAATTTGCTTCGCGATTATTACCATGGACCCCAAATTGCCAGCATTGGCTTTGCCTTGTAATACTCGATAAGCAATCTGAACAACCCATCGGCATCACTGGCTTTGCTATTGAAAACGGTAAGGCAGAGGTAGGTTACTTACTTTTGCCGGAATTTCATGGCCAACAGTTTGGAACAGAAACTCTTCAAGCGCTTCTATACTGGGCAACCTCGACACATAACATCAACCACTTTTCCGCGACGGTCACTGAAGGCAATATTGCATCAGAGCGTGTCCTGATAAAATGTGGTTTCGAACTCATTGAGGTCATTCCAGACGCATACCAAATTGGTGGCAAACCCTACGCCGATAAAATCTACTCACTACATAAATAAGGACGTATTTTGAATAAAGTAGTCATCATTACCGGCGCAAGCCGAGGCATTGGAGCCGCAGCGGCAAAAAAGCTGGCCGAGCAAGGCTATCGCGTTTGCGTTAATTACCGCACTCAGCAAGAGGCCGCCGACCAAGTTGTGGCAGAAATACAAGCAAACGGTGGAAAAGCGATTGCCATCGCCGCAGACGTAGCCGATGAGAAGCAAGTGCTCTCCTTGTTTGATGAAACAGAACGTGAATTTGGTGCAGTGACGCACTTGGTCAACAACGTTGGCATCCTATTTACTCAATCGCCTTTGTCTGAAATCAGCTTGGAACGCTTTCAGAAAGTAATGAACACCAATGTGAATAGCTGTTTCCTCTGCTGTCGAGAAGCGGCGAGGCGATTCAGTGCAGGCGGTGCAATTGTGAATGTCTCCTCTGGAGCGTCGCGCTCAGGCGCGCCATTTGAGTATGTCGATTACGCCACATCAAAAGGCGCGATGGATACCTTAACTAAAGGGCTCTCGCTAGAGTTGGCAGAGCGCAATATTCGCGTCAATGGCGTTCGACCTGGTTTCATTTACACTGATATGCATGCCGACGGCGGAGAACCAAACCGAGTAGATAGACTCAGCCCTCAAATTCCTCTTAAACGCGGTGGCACGGTAGAAGAAGTGGCAAATGCGATCGCTTGGCTATTAAGTGACGAAGCCTCTTATGTCACGGGATCATTTATCGATATTGCAGGGGGCAGATAGAATGCAAGTCCATATCCGACAAGCAACTCCCGATGATTTAGACGAAATTTTTCAGCTTAATTTTCAAATTAATTCACTGCATTTTGCAAATGCGCCAGAAGCCTTTGTTGCGCCTTCAGAAGCTGACCGCGAATTTCTTGCACAAGCACTAGAGAACAAAGAGCGACTCTTTTTGATTGCCGAACGCGAACAGCAAATTCTCGGCTTCTTAACCGCGATGATCACCCAAAACGACACCATCAGTTTTCTGATCAAAGACCCAATTTGTCGCGTGGGAACAATTGTTGTCGATGAAGCGCAAAAGCAGCAAGGAATCGGCCGCCAACTGCTCCAAGCCTGTGAGCAATGGGCGCGCGATGCCAATGCCACACAAGTTCGATTGGAAGTGATGGAACTCAATCAGCCAGCACAGCGCTTTTACGATAATCAAGGTTTTAAAACTAACTCACGCATTATGCTGAAACATTTGTAACGATAACGACAATTAAGCGCTTTTCACGACTAAACCCACCTAAATCGCATTTATCGATGCAATTTACCCCCTGATTTTAGAAAAAGACGATATGATGTGCGGATAAGGAGATTCGAACATGATTTATCTTTTCGATTGGGGGAACACCTTGATGGTAGATTTCCCTCACGCACAAGGAAAAATGTGCGATTGGGAACACGTAGAAGCAGTTCCTCAAGCCAGAGAAACACTGGCAATACTTTCCCAAAATCATCCCATCTACATTGCGACCAGTGCATCTGATTCCAACATGGAAGAGATTCAGCGTGCATTTGTTCGCGTCGACTTAGACCAATACTTAAATGGCTATTTTTGTTTTGCCAACCTCGGTATCGCTAAAAACCAACCTGAGTTTTATCTCGCCATCGCAAAACAGTTAGGGGTTAACGTAAGTGGAATAACCATGGTTGGCGATTTACCTCACAAAGATATTTACCCTGCGATGAAAGCGGGCGTAAACACAATTTGGTTTAACCCAACGGGCGCTGATGCACCAGCCGAAGCCATTCCTAACCAAATTCGTTGTTTATCTGAGCTTATCCCCTAACCGTTACTAACCTGCACTAATCAAGGAAGATGAATGCAAATCAGATCCATCAAGGTGAGCGATATCGCGCGCTTCACCGCGCTGTGGAATCGAGTGTACTCCGAAGGGGAATTTTTGATTTCTCCGGCACCCGATAACGCAACGCTTCGCAGAATCCTGCAACGTGTGGAAAACGAGTCCATCCCTCAGTTTGTCGCGTTTGACCGCCAAAAACTTATCGGTAGTGTTGAAATCTACCCAGCTGAGATGTGCGGTTACGAAAGAGGGCAACGCCTTCGCGTCGGTATTCTTGGTATTCACATCGACAAAAACTACCGAGGCAAAGGATTGGGGCGGAAACTATTGGCAGTCGCGATCGCACGTGGTTGGGAATTTGGTTACGACCAAATCGCACTCTACGTATACACAACCAACACACCAGCGATTGCTTTGTATGAACGGTTTGGATTTGAACATCAGGGAGAACTTGGGGAAGTGACCTTGCCAAATGGTAAAGTCTTGATGAGTCAAAAAATGATATTGTATAAAGCGCAAAGCCGTTCGAAAAGCCCAGATTTGTAGAGTCACGATAACCGTTGTTCGCAACACTTATTCGGGGTTAACACCCTTGCGTCACATGCCCTCGAACAATTGAATCGTTAGAGGCTTGATTCACGTAGTAGAAATAGCATGCTTCTTCTGCCAGTGTGTAACCTTGCGGCCAAATGTACACCACGCGATCAACACCCGATTTATCTAAGAACTGATAATCAGGAATAGCGACAAAATGAGCACTGTTTGGGTGCTGCTGACCGATGATGCAAAAATCACTGCCTTTGCACGGCACGTCAATTTTCGAATAACCTCTGGCTGGTAGATCGATTTCTAACAAAGCTCGAATACTATCGGCACTCGCTTCTGGCATGCCTTTGCGTGTTTTGACATGTCGGTCAATGTAGTGAACGTGCTCTTGGCCGTAAGCGTTATCAATCACAGCTTGAGCATGAAAGAATTTGAGAGCCGTACCCAAAGAAGACTGAGAACTGTGCAGCATCGCAGCGTATGCTTGGCGATGAATATCGAGTAGTACTGGTAAAGCAGCTAATGCGATGAAAGCCAAAGTGGTAAGCACTATGGTGATTTCCATCAGCGTAAATCCCTTTGATTTCACGTTTCTTATCTCAACTAGCCCAAGACAATAGCCCCACATCCATGTGAGACCGAGCCAATATATCGCCAATTTTTTACGATTAAAGACCCAAAGGGTAAGAAGAGACAAACACCACGCAAACTTGAGAACAGCACCCAAAGAGCAGTGTAACAAAACGACGCTATGTGTCAGATATTAGACGACTTTTACTCTCTAGTTACTGAGTAAAGGCACATTATTTCGCACCAGACCACGACGAACATTCGTGCACATTTTGCCAAAACGACGAATCTCATCGAACTGCGGAACAATGCCGCGCTCCATGGCTGACTCCCAATAAGTGACTTCTGAATCGACCATTTCCAACAATTTCTTCGGACAGCCAATGCACTGCCCTTCTGGTCCACATACAAACGTTTCTGGTTCATAAATTGGTAGTTCCGCTTTTACTTGCTCGATGATGCTACGCATGGCGGTCATTCGATCTGGCTTTACCTTCATCATTCTGCTCCACGGATTAAGATGAAGCAGATTGTACCCACTGGTACGCAAATGTCCCTACCCAATTTAGGTATATTCTGTTTGAATCGATTTCTTTATCGTCAGATCCGGCTTTTTAACCACCAAATACACCGCCGTAGCTGCCAGTACGAAACCAGAAATCCCCATCCAATCAAATGACTCTCCAAACGCGAGCCAAGCCTGAATCGCCGTCGTTGGCGGCACCAGGTAGAATACAGAAGCTACGCTCGATGCTGCACCGTTCTTAACCATGTACAACAGCAGTAGAATAGCTACACAAGAGAGCACGACGACCAACCACAACACAGTCAAAATAAACTCCAGTTCCCACTGCACTTGCATGGTTTCAAACTGCATCGCAACGGGCAGAAACATGATGAGCGCGGCCAAATATTGCACCGTCGCACCACCGACCATATCCACTTGTTGGCAATGTTTTTTCTGATAAAGCGTCCCTAGCGTGATACCAACCAAAGCCAATAAACACAAACCAATAGCCAGCACTTTATGCTGCTCGGATTGCCACTCCATTTTGCCCATCAACACCATAGCGATACCGACAAAACCAAGAGCCAAACCCAGCCATTGCGAGGGCTTAAACTCCTCACGAACAAACGCCACCAGCAAAGCCGCGGTTAAAATCGGTTGAATACCCACCAACAACGAACTCAACCCAGCAGGCATACCCAAGGCGATAGCGAAATAAGTACCGCCCAGATAGAAACCGTGGATCAACGCACCAACTACACAGCTGTGCCAAAAATCTTTTCCTGTCGGCAACCTTCTACGCAATACCGCCACAAGAACCAAAAACAGTAAGACATTGAATGCCATACGGATAGAAAGTAGTGTCGCTGGCTCGGCATATTGCAAACCAAAACGCGCACCAACGAATCCAGAAGCCCAAAGGATGACAAATACAAAAGGGATGGCTCGGATTAACATGATCGCCTCACTCACGCTTGTTTTATGTTTTGAGATACTGCTAATGTAATTAGGTACAGTGTTTTCAAAAAGTGACAGATGGAAGTGTTTTTATGGGTACAGATTTATTGGGAAGCGGTGAAGGGAATAAGTACCTCGTGGTGGAAAAACACCTCAAACAAGCCATCAATGGTGGCGTTTATCAGGCGGATGATCGACTGCCCTCCATTCGCTCGTTGAGCCAAGAATTAAACGTCAGTAAAAATACCGTGATTCGTGCGTATCAAGAGCTGGAAGCACAAAACTTGGTTTACTCGGTTCCCAAATCGGGTTATCGAGTTAAAGTCGCCTTGCCGACCTCTCGCTCAATTCCGGATCCGACTCGCGTGGATTTGCTCTCGATCTGCAAAGAAATCCTTACTTATCCTGAATACCAAGAGCGTTTGCCTACCGGTTCTGCCCACCCAAACATTGACTCCCCCGCGATCAAAAGCTTGTACGCCGAGATCGGCCGCCACAGCCGGCAGCAAACGCATGTACCGAGCCATTACCAATTACCACCCGGTGATCACCTCTTAATCAAACAACTAGCGAAAATCACACAAGATTTGGGCACGCCAGCCAAGTTGGATGAGATCATGGTGACGCACGGCGCGCAACAAGCCATTAGCCTAGCGCTGCGCGCAACGACACAAAAAGGCGATATCGTCGCGGTGGAGTCCCCTTGCTATTTTGGCAACTTATTGATGCTAGAATCACTCGGCCTCAAAGTGGTGGAAATTCCGAGTTGCCCACGCGACGGTATGTGCCCCGAAGCCTTAGCAAAAGCAATGGCGACATGGGACATAAAAGCGATCATCGTAACGCCAAACTTCACCAATCCAACTGGTGCCATGATGCCGCTAGAAAAGCGTCAACAATTACTATTGGCGTCCGGCAATATTCCTATTATCGAAGACGATGTGTTTGGCGGGTTAAGTTATGATAAGCCGTTGCCAAGCTTGAGATTGCTCGATGACAAGCAACGCGTAATTTACGTGAATTCGTTATCCAAAACGCTCGATTCGCGTTTGAGAATTGGTTGGATGTTGGCGGGGCGATATCGAGACCAAATTGAACAATATCTACTGTGTGAGAACATGGGCAGTTTGAACCTGATGCAATCCGCCGTGGCAACGTTTCTAACGTCAGGCAAGTATCGAACGCATACTGCGCGAATGGGTCGGGTTTATCAAAACAACATGCGACGATTTATCCAGATGCTTCATCAATACTTGGATGAATACGAACCTCTAAAAAATCGATACCAGATCAACGCCGTACAAGGCTCGTTCTTACTTTGGTTGCGACTGCCCGAAGACACGGACAGCTATGCGTTGTATCAAGCATGCAATAAGCACAGAATCAGCCTACTTCCCGGCACCGTATTTGGCACTCAAGGGCAATATCGGCATTGCGTACGCCTCAGCGTGGCAAACTTTGGTCATGAAACCGATTGGAGTCAAGCGATGCAAACACTGGCAAAATTGATAGCAAAGCATGCCTGTTAACTCGCTCTTGCTAAATGAACTTATGCCGACATACGCAAACAGGTAACAACAAAAAACTCCACACAAAGGTGCAATGTAGTTCACTTAAGAGGAGCCGCGTAGCGATTAACAGGGTATCGGGTCTTTGATATTTTTACCGCCCTA